>NC_007512.1:1697500-2027500 GCF_000012485.1 Pelodictyon luteolum DSM 273
ACCCTGCTTGCGCATTCGACTGTAATGACAGGGCCCCTGTAGGTATGCAGGGTGAGCGCGTCCTGATGGGAGGTCATCACCCTGGCAAAGCTTTCGATCACATTCTTCGACGACTCATCCATGACCAGACCCGCCTCAGCTATGGTCTTGCCTTTCAGGCCATCCATAGTGCTGCCGAGCAGATGAAGGAGAAACGGGTTGGCATCCTCTATACACCCTTCAGGATGACTGAGGATGAGAATGCCTGTCTGGGCCTCTTCGAATACCCTGCGGTAGAACGGATTCTGCTTCTCGTCGAGCCACTCTTTACGGACGCTGCCGCCCCGGCCTGCCGATCGCGGGGAGGAATCAATGCCCTGTAGGGATTGTTTGTCTTTACCCATACTGCCCTGCCGGTTCAAAATAGAGAAGATTCAAACGGATAGGAATGTACGTATTTATGCCGCCACCTCTGCACGGTTTCTTCCGGCTGCACTGCCCTGGATACGCGCCCTGACTCCGGAGCATGACGGAAATGCCAGCGATGAGGGTCATCCCGATGACATGATTTCATGCTACGGCACCGAATAATTTATCAGTTCAATGTTTGATTTTGAGCCAGGGAATACTATATTTGAGACCTTTATCATTAATACATTTAATACGAGCAAGATGCAGGCGCTGATCGAGATTTCTGACAAGCAGTATCTGGTAAAAAAGGGTGACACCCTTTTTGTCCCCAGACAACAGACCGCCATCGGCGACACCATGGAGATCAGTTCCATGGCGACGATCGACGGAGCAAACACCGTCCTCAATCCTGCAGTAAGCGTCAAGGCGAAAGTCCTTGGCCATGTCAAGGACGACAAGGTCGTGGTGTTCAAGAAAAAACGCCGGAAACGCTACCAGTCACGCAACGGCCATCGCCAGCAGATGACCCAGATCGAGGTGGTTTCCCTTTAAGACAGGCAGCAAAGGTTTTCTAACGATAATTTTTTTCCCATGGCTCATAAGAAAGGCGGCGGATCAACGAAAAACGGCCGCGACAGCAACCCGAAATATCTTGGCGTGAAGGCAGCCGGCGGATCGACCGTATCGGCAGGAACCATCATTCTCCGCCAGAGAGGCACCGTCATCAAGCCCGGAACCAATGCCGGCATCGGACGCGACCACACCATCTTCTCACTTGTTGACGGAGTCGTAACATTCCGCAACGGCCGAAACAACAAGAAACAGGTAGATATCCTTCCTTCCTGAGTTTGGCTTGCCATAAAATAAGGTTATATTTCTTTATAGCCGTCTTATCTTAAGACGGCTTTTTTTATGAAATCCCGGGTCCACCCCGTCGACGACAGGGAAGGACACAGATTTTCAGGAGTGCCCGGGCACAGCAATCAAGGGACATTGAAAGACCACAGGGCAACACCCCCTGCCGGCAGAACTTTCGCTGAAAGCGTAGTGCTCATTCTGTGCACGGAGTCTTCAGCATAACGTTCCGCCCAGGTAGCGAACGCCTCCGGATGGTTTATCAATATCCTCCGCCGGGTAACCGGTCGAAATCAATTCATTACACCATTTAAACTGACCGCTTTATGAAAATAACCGTTATAGGAGCCGGTAATGTTGGCGCAACCGCAGCCCTTCGCATTGCAGAGAAACAGCTGGCAAGAGAGGTCGTGCTGATTGATATCGTAGAAGGCATTCCCCAGGGCAAGGCACTTGACATGTATGAGTCCGGACCTGTTGCACTGTTCGACACCAGAGTATCAGGGTCCAACGATTACCGCGATTCCGCCGATTCCGACATCATTCTCATCACTGCAGGCCTGGCCCGCAAGCCCGGCATGAGCCGCGAGGACCTGCTGCAGAAAAACGCGACGATCATCAAGGAGGTCACCAGCCAGGTGATGCAGTACTCCAAGAATCCGATCCTCATCATGGTGTCGAACCCGCTCGACGTCATGACCTACGTTGCCCGCCAGGTAAGCGGACTTCCCGAGGAGCGGGTCATCGGCATGGCAGGCGTGCTTGATACCGCCCGCTTCAGGAGCTTCATAGCCGAAGAGCTGCAGGTATCCATGCAGGACATCAACGCCTTCGTGCTCGGCGGCCATGGCGACTCGATGGTTCCGGTCGTCAAGTACACCAATGTGGCAGGCATCCCGATCACCGAACTGATGTCGATAGAAAAAATCAATGCAATTGTCGAACGCACCAAGAACGGCGGCATTGAAATCGTCAACCATCTGAAAACCGGCTCTGCATTCTACGCTCCGGCAGCCTCAGCCGTGGAAATGATCGAGTCGATCGTAAAGGACCGCAAGCGCATCCTCCCCTGCACCACATGCCTGAAAGGCCAGTTCGGCATCCAGAACGTCTTCTGCGGCGCTCCGGTCAAACTCGGCAGAAAGGGCGTGGAGCAGATTCTGGAAATCAATCTCTCAGCGGACGAACTCAAGGCATTGCAGCAGTCGGCTTCCATTGTAGAGCAGAACTGCAGGAACCTTGATGCACTGCTTGGCTGAGCATACCGGATCAATCCATTGCTTGAATACATAAAAAAAGCGGCCATTCGGCCGCTTTTTTTATGAACAGGTGTCCCCCATTACACCTGTTCCACCTCACGGGCGTGAGGAGTTTCATGATTATACTTGCAATTGCCGTGCCAACGCCAGAAAATCCCCATTTTCCCATACAGAACCGTCCCTCATCGTACACTGCCGGATCCATTGTGAGACGATCCTGTTCCATACCCGAATGAAAGCAGGCACTTCAGGGGGATAAAAAAAAAGCGGCCTTTCAGCCGCTTTTTTTCGAACAGGTGTCCCCCATTACACCTGCTCCACCCCACGGGCGTGAGGAGTTTCATGATTATACTTGCAATTGCCGTGCCAACGCCAGAAAATCCCCATTTTCCCATACAGAACCGTCCCTCATCGTACACTGCCGGATCCATTGTGAGACGATCCTGTTCCATACCCGAATGAAAGCAGGCACTTCAGGGGGATAAAAAAAAAGCGGCCTTTCAGCCGCTTTTTTTCGAACAGGTGTCCCCCATTACACCTGCTCCACCCCACGGGCGTGAGGAGTTTCATGATTATAGATGCAAGTGCCGTGCCAAAGATCGTGATACATAAAAAAAATAGCACCAAAAGCCAGCAACACGCTGTATGCAGGGAGTTGCTGGCCACAAAAAGATGCGTATTGATGGAAATCAGGGGCATAGCTGCCCTCAGGCAGGTCGGTCAAAACAGTACATCACGTCCTGTTTTGACACAGCTGTAGCAGAAAGATGAAGGAAATGAGAGCTTGATAACTTTCCGCCGGGAATATCAAGCTCCGGGGTCAGCCGGCTCCTCATGGCTAACACAGTGAATGGCCCCGAGCCCCCATATCAGGTCACTGCAGTCGATGCCCACCACCTCCCGATCTGGAAAACAACCGCGGAGAATCCGAAGCGCCTCGGCGTCCTGTTCACACCGGTACACGGGAACAAGAACCACGCTGTTGGCGATGTAGAAGTTGGCATAGCTGGCCGGAAGTCGTTCGCCCTCATAGTAGACGGGATCCGGCATAGGCAGCTTTACGACCCGTAGCGGCTCGCCCCTGAGATTGGTATACCCCTTGAGGAGCTCATAGTTCTTTTGAAGCGGCTTGTAGTTTTCATCTTCAGGATCATCCTCCACGGCGATGACCACCGTGTTAATGCTGACGAAGCGCGCCATATCGTCAACGTGGCCGTCTGTATCGTCACCTGCGATCCCGTCACCGAGCCAGAGTACTTTCTTGATGCCGAGCCAGCGCCCGAGCTTCCGCTCGATATCCTCCCGGCTCATGGTGGGGTTGCGGTTAGGGTTCAGCAGGCATGCCTCGGTGGTCAAAAGCAGCCCCTCTCCGTTCACGTCAATCGCGCCGCCCTCGAGCACCATTCCGGTCGATACCAGCGGCATCCGCCGGATGGCGGCTATCCGGGACGGAACGGCATTGTCGTCGTCGTACGGTTCGTATTTCCCGCCCCATGCGTTGTACTCCCAGTCAAGGATGACCTTTTCCTGCGTATCGCCACTGGTATGATAGACGAAGTTCGGCCCGTGATCGCGGCACCAGGCGTCATTGGTCGGAATCTGGTGAAGAAATACCCGTTCCATTTTGAGACAGGGGTGGCCGGATGCAAGAAGCAGTGCGCGCACATCATCTTCCATCTGCTCATCAAGCACATTGATATGCACATCCTCAGATGAACTCAGCCAGGCGGCCAGTTCAACAAACACGGCAGGCACCGGTTCAAACTTCCCCGGCCATGACTCAAGCTTGTGCGGCCAGGAAAGCCAGGTTGCCTCGTGCGGAGCCCATTCAGCGGGCATGACATACTTCGGTTCAGGCATGGGTAGAGAAAATGATGGGGTTGAAGGGTTTTTACCTGTCGGGGTGCAGCAGATACTCCCTGATCCGTCCGATCCGCTGCATGACCGGAGGATGCGAATAGGTCATGAAGACGTGGAACGGATGAGGCGTGAGGTTGGATAGGTTGCTGCGCGACAGCTTCCGGAGCGCATCAATGAGTGCCTCCCCGCGGGGAAAAGTTGATACGGCAAACCTGTCGGCCTGATACTCGTGCCGGCGGGAGAGCACCTGCAGGAACACCGAAAGAATGAACTCTACCGGGGTGTAAAGCAGCATGAAAAAGACCAGACTGCCATAAACAGAGAGGTCCTGCATATAGAACGCATCAAAGAGCTGGCGGTTGGCGAGGAAAAGCGAGAGGAGAAAAAAGAGCACTCCGAGGTTCAGGATGCTGAGCGCCATGCTGATGAGAATGTGCTTTTTACGGAAATGGCCGATTTCATGAGCCAGGACCGCAACCAGTTCATCAACCGTATGGGCATTGACGAGGGTATCGAAGAGGGCGATCCGCTTCTGCTTGCCGAATCCGGTGAAGAACGCGTTGGAACGGGCGGAGCGCTTCGAGCCGTCGATTACATAGATGCCCTCAAGAGGAAAGTTCACCCCTTTTGCATAGCCAGTGATCGCATCCTTCAGCTCACCGTCCTCAAGAGGCACAAAACGGTTGAAGAGGGGCATGATCCAAGTCGGGGCCACATACTGCAGCAGCAGGCTGAAGGCAGTCAGGGCTCCCCAGGCGGGCAGCCAGGCCATCGGACCCGCCGCCTCGAAAAACCAGAGCAGGGCTGCAATGACGGGAGCGCCGATCAACACTGCAAGCGCAAGGGTTTTCAGCAGGTCCGAAACGAATACCCCCGGGGTCGTCCTGTTGAAGCCATAGCGTTCCTCGATGACAAAGGTCTTGTAGATGCTGAACGGCAGTGAGATGAGCGACTGGAGCAGCATGAGCGAACCGATGTAGAGAACTCCGGTCGGGATGGAACCGAAAGCGAAGCCCCGAAGGAACTGGTCAAGCAGGTTGAACCCTCCGGAAAACCAGAACACAAGAAGCAGCACCAGGGCAACAGCACCGCTATACAGCGAGAGGGTGGTCGATGCACGAAGGTAGGCCTGCGACTTCAGGTAAGCCTCCTCGTCGAATATGCCTTTGAATTCAGAAGGAAGGCCAGAGCGGGATGCCTTGAGGTTGAGCAGTTCTGATACCAGTCTGATGAGGAAGGTGGCAAGAAGCGTGAAAAGTACCACTGCGCCAAAAACATTCATCGGGATAGGAAACATAAGATTCACTTGATAGTCACTCGTTATTCGCCCGTGCATTGCATCAACAGTCAACCTTCATTCAATTCTCACTCAATCTTCATCAATAAACCGCTTCTGAATATCCCCGTAGGTTTCAATGCGCCTGTCGCGCAGAAACGGCCAGTGCGACCGGTAATGGCCGATGCGGCTCCGGTCGCACGCGGCCAAGAGAACTATTTCCGCGCCAGCAGGAGCTTCAGCCTCGATGGTGCCGAATGGTCCGCTGACAAAACTGTTCCCCCAGAACTCCAGGTCCCCTTCCCGCCCGACCCTGTTGGCAGCGGCGACGAAAACGCCGTTGGCAACCGAGTGGGACTGCTGGATGGTTTTCCATGCCGCAAGCTGCGAGCGGCGGACCTCCTCTGAACTCTCTCCGGCCGCCCAGCCGATGGCCGTCGGATAGAAGATGATTTCAGCGCCCTTCAGCGCCGTCAGGCGTGCAGCCTCGGGATACCACTGGTCCCAGCAGATGAGGACTCCGATGTCTGCATACCGCGTCCGGAACACCTTGTATCCGAGGTCACCGGGGGTGAAATAGAACTTCTCGTAAAATCCCGGATCATCGGGAATATGCATCTTGCGGTACCGCCCGAGAAGGCTGCCATCGGCATCGACCACCACGGCCGTGTTGTGGTAGAGCCCGCGGGCCCGCTTTTCGAACAGCGAGGCAATGATAACCACTCCGAGTTCCCGTGCCAGGTCCTGAAACAGCTCGGTCGTTGGTCCCGGGACCGGCTCGGCAAGCAGGAAGGGATCGTACTCCTCAGTCTGGCAGAAATAGAGCGAGGTGAAGAGTTCCTGAGTGCAGATGATACGCGCTCCCGCAGCCGCAGCCTCGCGGATCGCGGCGGTTGCTTTCCGGATGTTTTCCTGAGGATCGGCCGTGCAGGAGGACTGCACGAGGGCGATGGTGACGATATCTGAGCTCATGAGAAGAGGGGCTCGGTTAATGGATGAGAAGACCCGCAGAGAACAGTGCGCCGTAGATGGTCATCAGCTTCCCTGTACCGGCAAGCACTGCGTTCAGTTCCCGCCCTTCGCTCCCGTAGAGAGCCCTGAGCATCGTGACGGCAAGAGGGATGGAAAGGAGTGAAAGCAGCGACCAGGGAGAGTATCCGAACGAAGTGAGGGCGAACGGCACAAGGTAGGCCAGCGCGGTCAAGATAAGGTAGATACGTCGGGCCCAGCGGGCGCCGATTCTTGCCGGCAGCGTCATCTTCCCGACTCCCCGGTCGGTATCGATGTCGCGGATGTTGTTGCAGAGAAGGATGTTGACCGAAAATGCCCCGGGAGCCGCTGCGGCAATAAAAACCGGCAGGGAAAGCGACAGGGCCTGCACATAGTAGCTGCCGCCGACGGCCACAAGACCGAAAAAAATGAACACGAACAGGTCGCCGAGTCCGGAATAGGCAATCGGGCGGGGGCCTCCTGTATAGGCCCAGGCAAAGAGCATCGAGAAGAGGCCGACGATCAGGATGGGCCATCCGGCAAGGAAGACCAGATAGAGTCCGAGCAGAAAAACCGCCGAGAGAAGTGCGATGGAAACCCGGATCATGGTCTTTTCAGCTATCAGACCGGCAGCCACGGTCCTTGTAGGGCCAAGCCGCTCGGCGGTATCTGCCCCCTTGCGGAAGTCATAGATTTCGTTGATGAAATTGGTGGCCACCTGGATGCCGAGGGCGCAGACGAGGGCAATGAAGGCCGGCAGAGGGCTGAAAGCCCCGTCGGCCGCCGCCATGGCTGAGCCGACAATCACCGGGACCGCCCCTGCGGGAAGCGTTTTCGGGCGGATGGCCAGGAACCATGCTTCAGGCATTCTGCCCCTCACTCTTTTTTTCTTTGGCCATCTTGACGCTGCTGAAGGTGTGGCGGATCTTCTCTCCCGGTTTGATGTAGGTGAGGCTGTGGCGAACGGCCATGGCCGCATCGCTGAGACCGGTCTGGATGATCTTCAGTTTCCCTGGATAAGAGGCGATGTCGCCGGCGGCATAAAGCCCATCGACGGAGGTTTTCATGTGCCCGTCGACCTCAACCGCGTTATCGACCAGTTCGAGCCCCCAGTCGGCCAAAGGGCCGAGATTGGATTTGAACCCGATGAGCAGGAGCAGTCGATCCGCCTCGACACGCGAGGTGATGCCGTCCCTCCTTTTGAGATGCACGGCCTGAAGGGTATCGCCGTTCAGGTCTATGGCGCTGACTTCAGTGCTTAGATGAACGTCTATCGCTCCCGACTCTTTGGCTTCGTCGACTTCGCGGGCGGTCTTGCCGTGGCCCTGGAATTCATGCATACGGTGCACGAGGGTCACCTTCCGGGCCACGCCCATGAGCCCGACGGTCCAGTCGAGGGCGGAATCGCCGCCGCCGACGATAACCACGTTCTTGTCACGGAAATCCGCCCGGTTTTTCACGGCATAAAAAACCGAGCGGTCTTCGAGCGGGGAAATGTTGCCGAGCTGCGGCAGCTTGCGCGGTGAAAACGCCCCGAGCCCGGCAGCTAGCAGCAGCGCCCTTGAGACAAAGGTCCTGCCGGAGGCGGTCACGACCTGAAAATCCCCGTTTTCGAGCTTCCTGTAGCTAATCACTGTTTCACCCAGAATCACCTCTGGCCCGTACCGTTCGGTCTGCTTCCAGAGGCTGTCGACCAGCCCTGCGGCTGGGACTTCAGGGAAACCTGCGACATCGTAAATGTGCTTTTCGGGGTACAGCGCCGAAAGCTGACCTCCGAGCTGCGGCATGCTTTCGATGATCCTGCAGCTGATATTGTTCATGCCGCACTGGAATGCGGCGAAAATGCCCGTGGGCCCCCCACCGATGATGGTGAGGTCCAGTATGCCGTCGGGAGAAACGCGTTGTAGTGTCATTGGGATGAAGCCCGGGTTACTGATTTGCTGCACCGGCATCTCCCGAACCGCCGGTTCGGGATTTTTTCAGATAGATCATTCCTTCCGGATCAACCATCCCGTAGAGGATGGTGATCAGATGTTCCCCTTCATCCAGTTCGTGGATTTCGACATGTTCGGCATCCCGCTTCGGGACCTGGCTGCCGGCGTTGTCCCTGAAATAAAAAACCGCACGTACGCCTCCGTGGGGAGTTTCACCCACGAACTCATAGTTGCCGTCTTCAAGTTCCAGAAGCGCACAGCCGGGAGTACCCGCCGCAATGGGGCAGGAGGCACACTGGGAGTAAAAACCCTCCACAGGTTCGGCAAAATCACAGACAGGGAATTTCATAACGGGGTTCTTTCATTTTTCTTCAGCTGGATTGGGTGCCAGCAAATATAATATTTACATTGCTTTTTTTACTGTCGCAGGCCTCCATCAAGGGGGTTTTCCTGCCGACGGTCTTCATTCATAAGATTCTGGAGTTTTTCAAGGGATGCTGGCAAAACGGATCATCCCCTGCCTTGATGTGCGCGACGGCAGGGTTGTAAAGGGCATAAATTTCGAGGGGCTGAGGGATGCGGGCTCGATTCTCGAGCAGGCGCGCTTCTACAACAATGAGCTGGCCGACGAACTGGTTTTCCTCGACATTTCCGCTTCGCTGGAATCACGCAGAACAACGCTGGAGGAGGTGCTGAAAGTTTCCGGAGAGGTTTTCATCCCCCTGACCGTCGGCGGCGGAATCAACTCCGTGGAGCGGGCCCGGGAGGTCTTCCTCCACGGGGCCGACAAGGTATCGGTCAACACCGCTGCCGTCAAGGAACCGGAGCTGATCTCGCGCATCGCCGAAAAGTACGGTTCGCAGGCGGTTGTGGTAGCCATTGACATCAAGAAGGTCGACGGCCGCTACATCGTACACACCCATTCAGGCAAACAGCCGACAGCGTATGAAGCGCTTGAATGGGCGCTGAAAGTACAGGAACTCGGCGCAGGGGAGATCCTGCTGACGAGCATGGACCGTGACGGCACCAAAGAGGGTTACGACAACGACAGCCTCGCCCTCATCTCCACTGCGGTGCATATCCCGGTCATCGCCTCGGGAGGAGCAGGCTCACTCGAACATCTCTATGACGGCTTCACCAAAGGTCACGCCGATGCGGCCCTGGCCGCCTCTATTTTCCATTTCCGGCAGCACTCCATCCGCGAAGCCAAACAGTACCTACGGGACCGGGGCATCACCGTCAGGCTTTGAGTGCGTCCGGCTCAGGGCCATAGGCACGTATCGATTTGATCTCAAGACGGAACGCACCGGAGTGCTCCTTCGAAATAAGTACTCCGATCTGCACGATCGAAGCAAGCTCAAGGGGCTCAGCATCCTCTATCACCCTCCCGCGGAATGATGCCGTAAACGCATTGAACGGCAGGTCGACCTCCTGCCACCCTCCGGCAACCGTCTGGAAATCGCTCCGGTAAACGATGCCGTCGTACCGGTCATCGTTACGGATCCGGAAACTGTATCTCCGTCCGTCTCCTTTGACGAGCAGCCGGATGCCCAGGAACCCCCTGAAATCGCGCTCTTTGAGGAATGTCCGGACGGAGGCGAATCCCCCGCTGTTGCGCGTGGAAAGCACTCCCTCGAAAACACCCGCCCCATCATCACCGCGTTGGAAACGGCTCTCTGAAACCCCGCCCATCACCTCATCATCCACGCTGTGCCACTTCAGGCATTGAGGGTTCGTAAAATCGCAAATTACCCGTTCCTGCATGCAATTGCTGATTGAGGTTATTGAGCTGTTATAGAAATATTATCGATGCGATATTCTGCGCCATGCCGCAGCTTGAATCTCTCCTGCTCTTGAAGATTCTTAGGAATAGTAGGGCGCACATTTGTATTTTCACAGGAATAACAACGGCGAACTGCCACCAAACGATCCCGCAATGCACCCGATACTGTCCGCCACCCGCTACCTTGTGCTCATAGCCGTCGCATCACTGTTTGCCGGCACCATAACGATCCTCGTCTATGGAACCCTCTCAGTAGGAAGCCTCATCCTTGACGCACTCTCTTCAGGCACGATTTCGCCGAAAGGAGGAAAAAACCTGGTGCTCGGCTTTATCGAGAACGCTGATCTTTTTCTCGTTGCAACAGCCCTCTACATCATGGCGCTCGGCCTCTACGAACTGTTCATCGACGACACCGTCCCCATGCCCGAATGGCTGCAGATCCATACCCTTGACGACCTCAAGGACAAGCTGGTCGGGGTGATTGTGGTCGTGATGGCGGTACTCTTCCTCGGCCATGCGGTGACGTGGCACGGCGAAAGCACAATTCTCTACCTCGGAGGCGCCATCGGAGCCGTCATCGCCAGTCTGGCCCTCTTCAACGGGCAGAAAAAAAAGAAGGACCCGAAACCCTGAAGGACTATCTTCTGACCTAGAACCACTTCCTCGTCCTGAAAAAAAGGATCATACCGATGAAAATCGAGCCCATGAGCCCGAGGACCCCGAAGTAACCCCACGGCCATCCCAGCTCGGGCATGTAGCGGAAGTTCATGCCGTAGACTCCGGCGATGAAGGACAGCGGCATAAACACGGTAGCGATGATGGTGAGCACCTTCATGATCTCGTTCATCCGGTTGTTTGCGATGGCAAGCCACGTGTCGTACATCCCGATGACGATGTCGCGATAGGTCTCAACGGTCTCGATGACAAGGACGATATTGTCGAGGATGTCCCTGAAAAACGGCCGGGTCGCCTCGTCGTCGATCACCCGGTACCGGTCGCGGCCGATGCTGCTGATGATTTCACGGAGGGGCCAGACTGACTTTCGCAGGAGGATCAGTTCCTTTTTCAGGGTGTACATCGCCGGCAGCGATCCACTGCCGACCGTATCGGTCAGTTCGTCGTCCAGCGTTTCAATCCGGTTCTCGAACTGCTCGAGAACCGTGAAGTAACTGTCGACTACCGAGTCGACGATGGCATAAGCCAGATAATCCGCGCCCTTTTTCCGGACATTGGTGCCGGGGTTTTCCAGCCGCTCATAGAGCGATTGGAACAGCAGGCCCGGGCGTTCACGGAAACTCAGTACGAACCCTTCCCCGATGACCAGTCCCAGCTGCTCTTCCGACACATCACCACCATCGCCTTCAAGCTCCAGCGTCTTGAGCACAAGAAAGAGATAGCGATCGAAATCCTCGATTTTCGGCCGCTGCAGGGTATGCAGGATATCTTCCAGCGTCAGGGGATGAAGGCCGAAGAGCGTGCCTGCCTCCTCGACCAGCCCGACATCGTGCAGTCCATCGATGTTCACCCAGAGCACCTCGCCCTCCCGACGGAGCGCCACGGCCTCCCGGATGGTCCCGGCAGAGGCGCGCCGGACGGACTCCTGGCTGTAGCTGAATACGGTGATTGCCGGATCCTGCATTTTCCGCCCTCCGGTATGCACAAGCGATCCCGGGGCCGTACCGAGAGTGCCGGCCATACCGCTCATGACCTTTTTCATCGGCCGCCGCAGGGCAGTGGCTCTGGCTGGTTGACATTGTTTTTTTCGAGCATGCTTCATAAGCCATCGGTTGAGGGTTTCAGGGTACGGGTCCACTGCCAGTTGCGGACTTCGGGCAGGTCTTCACCGTGGGTACGGATATACTCATTATGGGCGATCAGCATGTCACGCACATACTGCTTCACATAGGCCGCTTTCTGACGAAGCCGCGGCACCCGCTCCACCACGTCGGCCACCAGATGGAACCGGTCGAGATCGTTGCGTACGACCATATCGAAAGGGGTGCTCGTGGTCCCCTCCTCCTTGTATCCGCGCACATGAAGGTTGTAGTGGTTGGTCCGGCGGTAGGTCAGCCGGTGGATGAGCCACGGGTATCCGTGATACGCAAAGATGATCGGACGGTCAATGGTGAAGATGTCATCGAAGTCCCTGTCCTTCAGGCCGTGGGGGTGTTCTTCCGGCGGCTGCAGGGTCATGAGATCGACGATGTTGACCACCCTGATCTTCAGATCCGGGATTTTCTCCCTGAGGATGTCTACCGCCGCAAGAGTCTCAAGGGTTGGGACGTCACCAGCACAAGCCATCACCACGTCGGGGTCGCCGTCCAGGGTATCGCTGGACGCCCACTCCCAGATTCCGATGCCGCAGGTGCAGTGACGGACGGCCGATTCCATGTCCAGCCACTGCCAGGATGGCTGCTTGCCGGCAACGATGACGTTGATGTAATCGCGCGAACGGAGGCAGTGGTCGGTGACGGAAAGCAGGGTATTGGCATCCGGCGGCAGGTAGACGCGTATCACATCGGCCTTCTTGTTGACCACATGGTCGATGAATCCGGGGTCCTGATGGGAAAAACCGTTATGATCCTGGCGCCATACGTGCGAGGTGAGAAGATAGTTGAGCGAAGCAATAGGCCGCCGCCAGGGGATTTCCTGCTTGCATACTTTCAGCCACTTTGCATGCTGGTTGAACATCGAATCGACGATGTGGATGAATGCCTCATAGCAGGAAAAGAATCCATGCCGACCCGTCAGGAGGTACCCCTCGAGCCACCCCTGGCAGGTATGTTCCGAGAGGATCTCCATGACACGCCCGTCCGGCGCCAGATGGTCATCATAATCCATGACCTCATCCATCCAGGTCCTGTCAGTCACCTCGAACAGGAAGCCAAGGCGGTTCGAGGCCGTCTCGTCAGGGCCGAAAACCCGGAAATTGGCCGCCGCCATATTCTCCTTCATGACATCGCGAAGGAACGCCCCCGCAACCCTTGTGGCCTCCGCCTCGACAGCACCGGGAGATGGCACCATGACGGCGAAGTCACGGAAATCATGCATCATGAGATCTCTCAATAGCAGCCCGCCGTTGGCGTGCGGGTTGTCACCCATCCGCCGCTTTCCCTTCGGCGCAAGTGCCTTCAGTTCCGCCCGGAGAGCACCCGACGGAGTAAAAAGCTCTTCAGGCCTGTAGCTCCGCATCCAATCCTCCAGTAGCTGGAGGTGTGCCGGGTTCGTACGGACCTCGGCAAACGGGACCTGGTGCGAACGCCAGAAATCCTCGACCTTTTTGCCATCGACTTCTTTCGGCCCACTCCACCCTTTGGGTGAACGGAGCACAATCATCGGCCAGACCGGCCGCTCCCTCACGCCGCCGTTCCTGGCAGCTTGCTGGATACCCTTAATGTCATCAAGGCAGGCGTCCATGGCCGCAGCCATTTTCTGGTGCATGTCAAGAGGATCCGACCCCTCCACGAACCGGGGGCTGTATCCGTAGCCTTTCATGAGATTCTCAAGCTCCTCATGCGGAAGGCGGGCAAGCACCGCCGGGTTGGCGATCTTGTAGCCGTTCAGGTGGAGAATGGGCAGCACCGCCCCGTCACGGCATGGGTTCAGGAACTTGTTCGAGTGCCAGGAGGTCGACAGCGGTCCTGTTTCAGCTTCCCCGTCGCCGATGACAGCGGCAACGATGAGATCCGGATTGTCAAACGCGGCTCCGTAGGCATGGGAAAGCGAATAGCCCAGCTCTCCGCCTTCATGGATGGAACCCGGGGTCTCGGGTGCCACATGGCTCGGCACACCGCCAGGAAAGGAGAACTGATGGAACAGCGTTTTCATGCCGGCCTCGTTTTCCGATACCGCCGGGTAATACTCGCTGTAGGTCCCCTCCAGCCATACGTTGGCAAGTACCGCCGGGCCCCCATGACCGGGACCGGAAATGTAGATCATATTGAGGTCACGGATGCGTATCACCCGATTCAGGTGCACATAGATGAAATTCTGGCCTGGTGTCGTCCCCCAATGGCCCAGCAGTCTCGGCTTCACATGCTCCGGGACGAGCGGTTCCAGGAGAAGCGGGTTTGCGAGCAGGTAGATCTGTCCCACCGAAAGATAGTTTGCCGCCCGCCAGTAGGCGTTGAGTCCATCGGCTTCTGCCGCTGTGAGAGCACTCTTCGTTTCTTCCCTTTCCTTCGTAGGATCCTCTGCATTCATCGGTTCATCTCCATCTGCTGTATCGGTTAACGTAAAAGCGCAAGCCTCAATGCCTCGCCGGCAATCATCTGCTCTTCATCCGTCTGCATGACCCGTATCACGGCTCCGGCGGTGTCGGCGGATATCACTGCTGCATTTTCCCCATTCCGCCGCTCGTCCAAAGCAATCCCCATGCACTCAAGTCCGTTGCAGATCCGGCTTCGGATTACGGGAGCGTGCTCTCCAATCCCGCCCGTAAACACCAGGAGGTCCAGCCCGCCAAGCACAGCGATCAGCGACCCCAGGTGTTTTCTTGCCTGGTAGCAGAACAGATCCACCGCAAGGCGGGCCGCAGGATCGGAGGCTTCAAGCTCAAGCAGGTCGCGCATGTCATCGCTCTCAGCCGAAACCCCGAGCAGGCCGGAACGGCGGTTTACCATCTCCTTGACCTCCTGTGGAGACATCCCCGCCTCTTCAAGCAGAAAGAGCAGCACCCCCGGGTCGAGGTCCCCGGTCCGGGTACTCATGACGAGCCCTCCAGCCGGAGAAAACCCCATGGTCGTCTCGACGCTCTTGCCGTCCTTCACCGCAACCATGCTTGCCCCGTGACCTAGATGGGCAAGAACGACCCGTCCCCGGTCTGCACTCCGCTCACCCATCCGGCGGAGTTCGGTGAGCAGGTACTGGTAGGAGAGTCCGTGGAACCCATAGCGCTGCACACCCTGCCTCCTGACTGGTTCCGGAAGTGCGTACATCCTGGCAACTTCAGGCATGGAGCGATGGAAAGCAGTATCAAAACAGGCAACCTGCGGCACGCCGGCCATCAGCTCTGCAGCAAGCGCCACACCCTTGAGGGCAGGAGGAAGATGTTCAGGAGCATAAGGGACCAGACGGCCGATATCGGCCAATAGCTCCGGGGTGACGATGGCTGGATCGGCATAAAGCGGACCGCCGTGCACCAGGCGGTGCCCGATGATGTCCGGCGGCGGTGCATCAACGGACTGTATCCAGGAGAAAATCCGGCGGAACGCCGCTTCATGACCTGATGCCCCGGCAGGCTCCCCGCCGGAGGAGGCTCCCCCACGGTGGCGGACACTGAGGGTGCTTCCGGAGGACCCGATCCGCGTCAGTTCTCCGGCATAGATCGACTGCAGTGGCGCTCCCGATGCGTACAGGGCGAACTTGATGCTTGACGACCCCGCATTGAAGACGAGAATGTATTTCATCGGCACAGGCATTGGTCTCAGCTGAACAGCACACGGGAACACTACACAAAGAATGGCACAAACAGATCCAGTGAGAAAAGCGGCGGGTTACATCACAAGAAAAATGCGTCCCGTTGACTGTCCCCCCCGACCGGGGATTTGCATATATTCCAATATGCCCTTCAATCCCGATCCCGACCAGCCATGACGACAGTCCCCTGCTTCATTGCCGGACTTCCCAAAGCGGAACTCCACCTGCACATTGAAGGAACGCTTGAGCCCGCAATGATGCTCAGGCTGGCCGAACGGAACAGGCAACCCCCGCCCTTTCCCGACGTCGAAACAGCTGAAAAAGCCTACCGTTTCACCAATCTGCAGTCGTTTCTCGACATCTACTACCGCTCGACTGAGGTCCTCGTCACAGAGGAGGACTTTTACGACCTGACGCTTGCCTACCTTGAAAAAGCCGCATCCCAGAAAATCGGGCATGCTGAAATCTTTTTCGACCCCCAGGCCCACACGGTGAGGGGAATTGCATTTGCGACCGTGCTCCGGGGCATGGAAGAAGCCTGCAGGGAAGCCCATAGCAGGCTCGGCATCTCCACCCGGCTGATCATGTGCATCCTCCGGCACCTCAGCGAACAGGAAGGCATGACAATGCTGAACGAGGCCGTCCGGTGGAAACGCTGGATAACGGGCATCGGCCTTGATTCATCGGAACGGGGAAATCCCCCTTCAAAGTTCCATAACCTGTACCGGGAAGCCCGCCGTGAGGGGTTCTTCCTGACGGCCCACGCCGGGGAAGAGGGATCGGCGGCTTCGGTGAAGGAGACGCTGGATCTGCTGCATGTCGACCGCATCGACCACGGGGTGCGCTGTATGGACGACCCGGCGCTTGTCAAGGAACTGGTGCGCCGCGCCGTGCCGCTCACCGTCTGCCCCCTCTCGAATGTCAAACTGCAGGTTTTCGGGAGCATGCAGGAACACAACCTCAAAGCGATGCTCGAAAAAGGTCTCATGGTCACCCTCAACTCCGACGACCCTGCGTATTTCGGTGGCTATCTGAATGATAACTTCACTGCGGCAGCTGAAGCACTCGACCTTTCGTTCAGCGACATCATCCGGCTTGCCGCGAACTCCTTCAACGCCTCCATGCTCAGCATCGTGCAGAAAAAAATCCATCTTCTTGAACTGGCCGACTATGCCCGGGGCTTCGCTCCCGGCCACTGAACCCGACACCGATGCCAGCAAGCACTCCAGAACCCCGCCCCACACCCTTCATAACCGCTGAAGCCATCGCAAAGCGTGTCGCCGAAATGGGTTCCGCCATTTCGAAAGCGTATCCGGAAGCGACCGCTGAAAACCCCCTGGCCGTTGTCGCGGTCCTGAAAGGTGCGTTCATCTTCGCCGCAGACCTTATGCGCGCCCTCACCGTTCCCTGCACCCTCCAGTTCATATCGGCCTCGAGCTACAAATCGGGCACCACCTCTTCGGGCAGTGTCGAGCTCAACCACGACCTTGACGTCAGGGGAAAGGACGTCCTCATTATAGAGGACATCGTCGATACCGGGCTGACCATACTGAGGATCTCAGAAGCATTGGCAGCCCTGAAACCCGCCTCGATCCGCATCTGCACTCTTCTTGACAAACCCGCCGCCCGCATCCATCCAGCAAGGGCCGACTACATCGGCTTCAAGGTGCCCGACCGGTTCCTCATCGGCTATGGCATCGACTGGAACGAACGCTTTCGCGAACTTTCCTACCTCGCCATGCTTGAGGGCTGAATCTCCTGCCGAAAGCCCTATACCGGGGCGATTAAGTCGCCTCTTTGAGGGCGCGCAGACACGCGCCCAACGCCCATCGATGCAACAAAAATCACATAAATGTCTGAATATTTATTTTATTTAATCAAAAAATCCTTACTTTTTTAGGGTGGATGGTAATGAAATCTAAATAACTGGGACTCGGCAGCAGCCGCACAACGGAACCGGAAGATGACCACACCGACAGCAATAGCTCCCGGAAGCATCACGAGGCCATGGATCATCGACACCACACTCCGTGACGGGGAGCAGGCACCCGGCGTAGTATTCAGCGACGCTGAAAAAACAGAAATCGCCCTGATGCTGGCCGATGCCGGCATCGATGAGCTTGAGGTCGGCTACCCGGCCATCAGCCGCGATGAAGAGGCAGTCATCAGGAGCATCACCGGCATGCACCTCCCCATGCGGCTCACCGGATGGGCCCGGGCAAAATGGGAAGACATCGAAGCTGCATGCCGCAGCGGAGTCGAGGCCGTTCATATCAGCTTCCCGCTCTCACCCCTCTACCTCCAGCTCATGGGACGCGACTACCCCTGGGTGCAGGATCAGCTCGGCGAACTGACCTCACGGGCGAAACGCTACTTCCGCTTCGTCAGCGTCGGCGCACAGGATGCGACACGCACCCCCCCAGACACGCTGCGGCGCTTCATCGCCGATGCCGGAAAGGCAGGTGCCGAACGGGTCAGGATAGCCGACACCGTCGGGGTGGCGACCCCCCTCTCCATCTGCACGCTGCTTGAGAGGGTACTCGTCACGGGCGGACCGATGCTTGAATTCCATGCACACAACGACCTCGGCATGGCGACAGCCAACGCCTACACCGCCATAGAAGCCGGCTGCGGCGCCGTCAGCGTCTCGGTGTCGGGTCTCGGAGAACGGGCGGGCAACGCAGCACTCGAAGAGCTGGCCATAGCCCTCAAACTCTCAGGTATTCACCCCACAGGCATCGATACCACCAAACTGAGTGCACTCTGCAACACCATCGCCAGAGCGTCAGGCCGGGCTATCGAACCCCAGAAGCCTGTCGTAGGTAAGGCTGCATTCCAGCATGAATCCGGCATACACTGCGCAGCTCTTCTCAAGGACCCGCTCTCGTACCAACCGTTCCTGCCCGCCATGGCCGGCATGCCGGAGCATGAGCTCGTGATCGGAAAGCACTCCGGCAGCGCCTCGCTGAAAGACTTTTTCCAAAGAAAGGGCATAACCCTCTCGGCAGCCGAAGCCGCCAGCCTGCTCGGCGAGGTCCGAAAAAGCGCAACAGCAAACAAGCGCTCGCTTCTTCCCTCCGAACTCGAAATCATCTACCATCAGCTCGCTCCGGAGAACTGAGGAATCACAGGAAACATCATGCTCATACCACAGGAACAGGAGAATAGAAGCATCAGCCTGCTTGCGGAAGTCGGCAGGACCGTCACCAGCGAAAACGACATCAGCAAAGTACTGACGCTCGTGCTCTTCATCATGTCCGAGCACATGAACATGCTCCGCGGGATGATCACCATCCTCAACCGCGATGCCGCCGAAATAGTCATCAGCCAGTCCTTCGGACTCACCGAACAGGAAAAGGAGCGCGGGCACTACCGGATCGGCGAGGGCATCATAGGCCAGGTCGTCAAGACGGGCCGCAGCGTCATCGTTCCCGACATCAGCGACGAGCCACTCTTCCTCGACAGGACCCGCTCCAGGGAAAAAGAGCGAAAAGAAGGGCTCTGCTTCATCTGCATCCCCATCCGATCCGGCAACGAAATCATCGGCACCCTGAGCGCCGACCGCAGGCTCTCCCACCCTGAGGAAGAGAGCGGAAAGAAAACAAAAAAAAGGTCCAACGAAGAGGCCGACCTCCTGCAGCACCATGTCGACCAGCTCTCCATCATTGCGGCCATGATCTCCCAGGCCGTGCGCCTCCGCCAGCTTGCCAGCGAGAGCGACCGGCGCGAGCAGTTCCACCCCCCGTCCATTCCCGCCGCAGAGGAACCCCGGGAAGAGGAGGGCATCCCGGAGGAGATGCGGCCGAAAAACATCCTCGGCAACACCAAGCCGATGCTCAGCCTGTTCCGCATGATCGACAAGATTGCCGCCACCAGTGCCACCACCCTTATCCTCGGTGAAAGCGGCGTCGGAAAGGAGCTTGTCGCCAGCGCCATCCACTACAAAAGCCGCCGCTCGACAAAGCCCTTCATCAAGTTCAACTGCGCCGCACTTCCCGAAAGCATTGTGGAGAGCGAACTGTTCGGGCATGAAAAAGGCGCTTTCACCGGAGCCTCATCGACACGCCAGGGCCGCTTTGAACTGGCCTCTGGCGGCACAATCTTCCTTGACGAAATCGGGGAACTCAGCCTTCCCATCCAGGCCAAGCTCCTCAGAATCCTGCAGGAAAAGGAGTTCGAACGGGTCGGTGGATCGAAAACCATCAAGGCTGATGTCAGGGTCATTGCCGCTACGAACCGCAACCTCGAAGCCCTTATCATAGACGGACTCTTCCGTGAGGATCTCTACTACCGGCTGAACATCTTCCCCATCACCGTCCCGCCTCTGCGGGAAAGGAAAACGGACATTCTGCTGCTTGCCGACTATTTCGTCGAGAAATACAACGCCATGAACCAGAAAGGCGTAAGGCGGATATCGACAACCTCCATAGACATGCTGATGCGCTACCACTGGCCCGGCAATGTGCGCGAGCTGGAGAACTGCATCGAACGCGCCGTCATCCTCAGCGAAGACAACGTCATCCACGGCTACCACCTCCCCCCGAGCCTGCAGACTGCCGAGTCAAGCGGCACGCCCTGCACCGGCTCACTCCAGCAGAAGCTTGAGGCCATCGAAAGGGAGATGATCATCGAAGCCCTGAAAAGCACCAAGGGAAACATGTCCAGGGCAGCCGCCGAACTCGGCCTCTCGGAGCGCATCATCGGCCTCCGGGTCAGGAAGTTCCAGATCGACTACCGGAAATTCCGCCCCTGACATCCTCCTACATTACTGTAGGAACCACCCCATCGACGCATCCGGCTTACCCTGCACAACCTGCTCCGCCGCTCCATCCCGGTCCTCCTGCGGCACCCGCAGAACCTTACCCCGCCATACTCCGGCACCACTCATCAGCCTCGAAGGCTGCAGGGCAACACGGCATGGGGCAGTCGGAAAGAAAACCTCTGCATGCCATCCGAAACACGCCCGCCATTTCCGACTGTTATGTATGAAAATCAACATTCCTACAAAACGGTAGCCTGAAAACGCACCCGAAAAGCTCTTATCCCGGGACGAAGGCCGCGACTTAATAAATAATGCCATTTTCCGCCACATCCCCAGCCCGCAACCAGTGCGGGATTCCAGCATCCCACTGCCGAAGAGAGCCAATCACAACAGACTTTTCCGAACTTTGGCACGCATATTGCTATAGTATCCGTAAATATTCAGGCAAGAGCAAACAACAGCCTCAATATTTAACCGGAAAGGCAACTAAAACCCTAAACATCAGTCAACATGAGAAAAGTAGCGATTTACGGAAAGGGCGGCATCGGCAAGTCGACCACCACGCAGAACACGGTTGCCGGCCTTGCCGAAATGGGCAAGAAGGTCATGGTGGTAGGCTGCGACCCCAAGGCCGACTCGACCCGTCTCCTGCTCGGCGGACTCCAGCAGAAAACCGTGCTTGACACGCTCCGCGAGGAGGGTGAGGAAGTCGAACTCGAAGACATCATCAAAGAGGGATACCGCAACACCCGCTGCACCGAGTCCGGCGGACCTGAGCCCGGCGTGGGCTGCGCAGGCCGCGGCATCATCACCTCAGTCAACCTGCTTGAGCAGCTGGGCGCATACGACGAAGAATGGGACCTCGACTATGTGTTCTACGACGTGCTCGGCGACGTGGTCTGTGGCGGATTCGCAATGCCGATCCGCGACGGAAAAGCTGAAGAAATCTACATCGTCTGCTCCGGCGAGATGATGGCAATGTATGCTGCAAACAACATCTGCAAGGGCATCCTGAAGTATGCCGACGCAGGCGGCGTACGCCTTGGTGGCCTCATCTGCAACAGCCGCAAGGTGGACAACGAGCGCGAAATGATCGAAGAGCTTGCCCGCAAGATCGGCACCCAGATGATCCACTTCGTCCCCCGCGACAACTTCGTCCAGCGTGCTGAGATCAACCGCAAAACGGTGATCGACTACGATCCGACCCACGGCCAGGCCGACGAATACCGCGCGCTTGCCCGCAAGATCGACGAAAACGAGATGTTCGTCATTCCCAAGCCGCTGGAAATCGAAGAGCTCGAGTCGCTTCTCATCGAATTCGGCATCGCCAACTGACAACAACGAAATCCGGCGCCCGAGGGCGCCCAAAACAAAAGGGAGTATAACGCCAATGTTAATGATCAGGACAATCGTACGGCCCGAAAAGGCGCATGAAGTCATGCAGGCACTGCTTGATGCAGGCTACCCGGCCATCACCAAAATATCCGTAGTCGGACGCGGCAAACAGCGAGGCCTCAGGGTAGGCGACGTGGTCTATGACGAACTGCCCAAAGAGATGCTGTTCACCGTCGTGCCGGATGCCGACAAGGACTATGTGGTCCGGGCCATCCTCGACCATGCCAAGAGCGATGGAGAGGGCAAGTTCGGTGACGGAAAGATCTTCATCTCAGCAGTCGAAGAGGTCTACACCATCAGCTCGGGAATGCAGGAAACTGAACCGACGCTCGCAGCAGCAAAGGAGGCCTAGAATGAAAGAGATCATTTCAGTCATACGCATCAACATGGTGAACGCAACAAAGAAAGCGCTCGTCGAGGCCGGCATCCCTGGCTTCACTGCAACCGGGAGGGTCATGGGTCGCGGCAAGGGTCAGGTCCACTTCGACATCCTCAAAGGCGCCGAAGAGGGCCATCCCGAAGCAATCGCGCTGCTCGGCGATGCGCCGCGCCTGGTCGCCAAGCGGATACTGACGGTGGTCGTGCCCGATGAGCTCTGCAAAACGGCAATCGACACCATCATAAAGACCAACCAGACCGGCAAGCCGGGCGACGGCAAGATCTTCGTCACCCCCATCACCGAGACGATCAGGGTGAGAACCGGTGAAGAGGGCGATACGGCACTCAACTGACGAGAAACAAAACAACAGGTGTAAACGGAGAAATCTACATGGAGGCGAACAAGACATATCCGGATCCTTCCGCCATCAGGGAGGAACTGGTACAGAAATACCCGGCGAAGGTCGCCAAGAAACGGACGAAGTCGATCATCATCAATGATCCTGAAACCGTTCCAGAGGTACAGGCCAACGTCCGGACCGTGCCCGGCATCATCACCCAGCGCGGGTGCTCCTATGCCGGCTGCAAGGGTGTGGTGCTCGGCCCGACACGCGACATCGTCAACATCACGCACGGTCCCATCGGCTGCAGTTTCTACAGCTGGCTGACCAGGCGCAACCAGACAAAGCCCGAAACCGATGCCGATGCGAACTTCATCACCTACTGCTTCTCGACCGACATGCAGGAGGAAAACATCGTGTTCGGCGGTGAGAAGAAGCTCAAGGTGGCAATCCAGGAAGCCTATGACCTCTTCCACCCGAAATCCATAGCGATCTTCTCGACCTGCCCGGTCGGACTCATCGGCGATGACGTCCATGCCGCCGCACGCGAGATGAAGGAAAAACTCGGAGACTGCAATGTCTTCGGATTCAGCTGCGAAGGATACCGGGGCGTCAGCCAGTCGGCCGGCCACCACATCGCAAACAACGGTGTTTTCAAGCACATGGTCGGTCGCAACAATGAAAAGAAGGAGGGCAAGTTCCGCCTGAACCTCCTGGGTGAATACAACATCGGCGGTGACGCCTTTGAAATTGAGCGCATTTTCAAGAAATGCGGCATCACTCTGGTCTCCTCGTTCAGCGGCAACTCCACCGTCGGCCAGCTCGAGAACGCTCATATGGCAGACCTCAACGTAATCATGTGCCACCGCTCCATCAACTACATGGGCGAGATGATGGAAACCAAGTACGGCATCCCGTGGATGAAGATCAACTTCGTCGGCGCCGAGTCTTCCGCCAAGTCGCTGCGGAGAATTGCCCAGTACTTCGGCGACGAGGGACTGAAAGCGAAGGTTGAAGAGGTAATCGCGGAAGAACTGCCGAAGGTAAAGGCCGTAATCGACGAGATCCGCCCCCGCACAGAAGGCAAGACCGCAATGCTCTTCGTCGGCGGCTCGAGAGCCCACCACTACCAGGATCTTTTCACCGAGCTCGGCATGACGACGGTGGCGGCTGGCTACGAGTTTGCGCACCGCGACGACTACGAAGGCCGCGAAGTGCTGCCCGGTATCAAGATCGATGCCGACAGCAAGAACATCGAAGAGCTGAAGGTTGAGGCCGATCCGGAGCTCTACAAGCCCCGCAAGAGCGAAGCCGAACTTGAAGCGCTGAAAGCCGAGGGCCTTGAGATCAACGGCTATGAAGGCATGATGAAGCAGATGATGAAGAAGTCGCTGGTCGTCGACGACATCAGCCACTACGAGTCGGAAAAGCTCATCGAGATCTACAAGCCCGACATCTTCTGCGCCGGCATCAAGGAAAAGTACGTGGTCCAGAAAATGGGTGTGCCGCTCAAGCAGCTGCACAGCTACGACTATGGCGGCCCCTACACCGGGTTCGAAGGTGCGGTGAACTTCTACCGCGACATCGACCGCATGGTCAACAACCCCGTCTGGAAGCTGATCAAGGCCCCCTGGGAAACGGCGGCAGGAGAAAACGACGGAGTGCTTGAAGCCACTTACGCAGAGGCATGAACAACCCGCAATCACCCGGCAAAATGAAAAAGGAGATTCTTTAACATGTTATTACGACACACCACCAGCGAGGTCAAAGAGCGCGAAGGGCTGACGATCAATCCAGCAAAAACCTGCCAGCCGATCGGAGCCATGTACGCCGCGCTCGGCATCCATGGATGCCTGCCTCACAGCCATGGATCGCAGGGCTGCTGCGCCTACCACCGCAGCACCCTCACCCGGCACTACAAGGAGCCGGTGATGGCGGCGACCAGCTCGTTCACCGAAGGCGCATCGGTTTTCGGCGGACAGGCCAACCTGCTTGCCGCGATCGACACCATCTTCTCGGTCTACGATCCGGACATCATCGCCGTGCACTCGACCTGCCTTTCTGAAACCATCGGCGACGATTTGCAGCAGATCACCAGAAAAGCGCTCGATGACGGAAAGATCCCCGAGGGCAAGTATGTGATCTACGCCTCGACTCCGAGCTTCATCGGATCGCACGTCACCGGCTATGCCAACATGGTCGCGGGCATGGCTTCGCAGTTCGCCGTCTCCACCGGCGAGAAGAAGGACCAGGTCAATCTGGTCGCCGGATGGATGGAACCATCCGATATGCGTGAACTCAAGCGCATCTCGAAGGAAATGGGAGCCAAAATCGTACTCTTCCCCGACACCTCCGACGTGCTCGACGCACCGCAGACCGGCAAGCACGTATTCTACCCGAAAGGCGGCGTCACCGTTCCGGAACTCAAGAGCACCGGCGACAGCAAGTTCACCCTTGCCCTCGGCTGCATCAGCGCCGAACCGGCAGCCATTGCGCTCGACAAGAAATGCTCCGTCCCCTTCGAAACGGTGGACATGCCCATCGGGCTTTCGGCGACCGACCGCTTCATCATGGCGCTCTCGAAGGCCGCAGGCGTAAAGGTCCCGGACTCCATCACTGCAGAGCGCGGCAGGCTCGTTGACGTCATGACCGATATGGAGCAATACTTCCACGGCAAAAAGGTTGCGCTCTTCGGTGACCCCGACCAGCTCATCCCGCTCACGGAGTTCCTGCTTGACCTCGGCATGAAACCACGCCACATCGTCAGCGGTACACCCGGCGGACGATTCGACAAGCGCATGAAGGAGATCCTGGAGCGTGCCCCCGGAGCGAACTTCAAGAACGGCCTCAATGCCGACATGTTCCTCCTGCACCAGTGGATCAAGAACGAGCCGGTCGACCTCCTCATCGGCAACACCTATGGCAAGTACATCGCCCGTGACGAGGATATCCCGTTCGTACGCTTCGGCTTCCCGATCCTCGACCGCATCGGCCACAGCTACTTCCCCAGCGTGGGGTACAGCGGCGGGCTGCGCATCGTCGAAAAGATCCTCGGTGTCCTCATGGACCGCCAGGACATGACGGCAAATGAGGAGAAGTTCGAACTCGTGATGTAACCCCCCCCGGAAAGTGCCGCCGCAAATCGGCGGCACAGGAAGGGAGCAGGCAACCATTCAACACCGCTTACAAAAGGAAACAGCCATGGAGCAGATAGGCATCCTCGAGGGAAGGGAAAAACAGATCTTCGAAAAGAAGGATGGCGGTCAGGCGTTCGACATTTCGTGCGAAACCACCAGCCTATCGGGATCCGTCAGCCAGCGGGCCTGCGTCTTCTGCGGCTCGAGGGTAGTGCTCTATCCGGTGGCCGACGCGCTTCACCTCGTCCACGGCCCAATCGGATGCGCAGCCTACACCTGGGACATCAGGGGAGCCGTTTCATCGGGCCCCGAACTCCACAGACTCAGTTTCTCCACAGACCTCCGCGAGATGGACGTCATCTACGGCGGCGAGAAAAAACTTTACGCATCGCTGATAGAGCTGATTGAAAAGTTCAGCCCGAAAGCGGCATTCATCTATTCAACCTGCATTATCGGCCTGATCGGCGACGACATAGACGCCGTGTGCCGAAAAGTCGCAAAAGAGACGGGCATTCCCGTCCTGCCGGTCCATTCCGAAGGGTTCAAAGGGACTAAAAAAGACGGCTACAAAGCTGCCTGCACCGCCCTCATGAAACTGGTCGGAACCGGCCCCATAGAGGACATCAGTCCATACAGCATCAACATTCTCGGCGAGTTCAACCTCGCCGGAGAAGCCTGGATCATCAGGAAATATTACGAGGAGATGGGCATAGAGGTCGTCTCCACCATGACCGGCGACGGCAGGGTCGGAGCGGTCAGACGCGCTCACGGCGCAACCCTCAACGTAGTGCAGTGCTCCGGCTCCATGACGAGCCTCGCAAAGGATATGGAGGCCAAATACGGCATTCCCTACATCAGGGTCTCCTACTTCGGCATCGAAGACATGTCCGCAGCCCTGTACGACGTGGCGAAACATTTCCCGGACCGGCCGGAGATCATGGAAAAAGCAAAGGAGATTGTCAGCCGCGAGGTCAGGAATCTCTACCCCAAGCTCCAGAAGTTCAAGGCGGCGCTCAGCGGCAAGAAAGCCGCCATATACGTCGGCGGCGCATTCAAGACCTTTTCGCTCATCAAGGCGCTGCGTTCGGTCGGCATGTCGGTGGTGCTTGCCGGCTCCCAGACCGGCAACAAGGAAGACTACCTCGCCCTGAAGGAAATGTGCGACGAGGGCACGGTCATTGTCGACGACTCGAACCCCGTGGAACTCTCTAAGTTCATTCTCGAAAAAGAGGCCGACCTGCTTATCGGCGGCGTCAAGGAGCGCCCGATTGCCTTCAAGCTCGGCGTCGGGTTCTGCGATCACAACCACGAACGCAAGATTCCGCTCGCAGGCTTTGAGGGCATGTACAATTTCATTCTGGAGGTCTACCAGTCGGTCATGAGCCCGGTATGGCAGTTCGCTCCGCGCAAAGGAGGTTCACTGTGAAACACGCAAAAACGGCCACCCAGAACGCCTGCAAACTCTGCAATCCGCTTGGCGCATGCCTCGCGTTCAGGGGGATTGAAAAATGCGTCCCCTTCCTGCACGGATCCCAGGGATGCGCAACCTATATCCGGCGGTACCTCATCAGCCACTACAAGGAGCCGATCGACATTGCATCCTCGAACTTCAACGAGGAGACGGCCGTGTTCGGCGGCAGCCACAACCTGAAGCTCGGCCTGAAGAACGTAACCCAGCAGTACCTGCCGGAAGTCATCGGCATCGCCACCACCTGCCTGTCCGAAACCATCGGCGACGACGTGAAGGGGATCCTGCGCGAGTACATGAAAGAGTCCATATCGAGGACCGGTGAACCAATCCTCATCCACGCCTCGACACCAAGCTACCAGGGCAGCCATATCGACGGCTTCCATGCCGCCGTGCGGGCCGCAGTGGAAACACTCGCTGAAAAAGGCGTGCCCCGAAACCTCCTGAATCTGTTCCCGAACATGGTATCGCCGGCCGACCTCCGCCACCTGCAGGAGATCCTCGATGACTTCCAGCTCCCCTCGATGATCCTGCCGGACTACTCGAAAACACTTGACGGAGGCCCGTGGGCAGAATACCACAGAATCCCCCCGGGAGGCACTCCTGCCGCCGCAATCGCCACATCCGCCAGCGCCATCGGCAGCATTGAGTTCGGCTCCACCCTCGAAGCCTCGAAGTCTGCGGCAGGATGGCTCGAATCGAAGTTCGGGGTTCCGCGTTACCACCTCCCCCTTCCGATCGGCATCAGGGAGAGCGACCGGTTCTTCGGGCTGCTTGAAGCCATCAGCCAGAAACCCCGACCGGAAAAGTACGACGACGAGCGGCGCCGTCTGGTGGATGCTTACTCCGACGGGCACAAATATGTGTTCGACAAAGCCGCGATTGTATACGGCGAAGAGGACCTTGTCATCTCAATGACCGCATTCCTGCAGGAAATCGGCATCCGTCCGGTGCTCTGCGCATCCGGCGGCAAGAGCGGCCTCATGCGTAAAAAGCTTGAAGCTCTTATTCCGGACCTGGATGGAGAAGGCATCAAGGTGCGCGACGGGGTCGACTTCGCCGACATCGAAGATGAGGCGGCACTGCTCCGCCCCGACCTCCTCATCGGCAACAGCAAAGGCTACACCATGTCGCGCAAAAGCGGAATCCCGCTGATTCGCATCGGCTTCCCCATCCACGACCGGTTCGGCGGACAGCGCCATCACCATCTTGGATACCGCGGCACCCTGGAGCTCTTCGACCGGATTGTCAACACTGTGATCGAGACGCGACAGGATGATTCTGAAATCGGATACACTTACATGTAAAAGGGAGGAACACCACATGCAGCTCAAACTTGAAAACCACCCATGCTTCAACGACTCCGCCCGACACAAGTTCGGCCGGATACACCTCCCTGTCGCCCCGAAATGCAACATCCAGTGCAACTACTGCAACAGGAAGTTCGACTGCATGAACGAGAACAGGCCGGGCGTCTCGAGCAGGCTGCTCTCACCCGGCCAGGCACTGCACTACCTGAAGCAGGCCGTTCTGCTCTCGCCGAACATTTCGGTGGTCGGCATAGCAGGTCCCGGCGACCCTTTCGCCAACTCCGAAGAGACCATGGAGACGCTCCGCCTGGTCCGCAAAGAGTTTCCCGAGATGCTGCTCTGCGTCGCAACCAACGGGCTCAACCTCATGCCCTTCATCCCCGAGCTCAAGGAGCTTGAGGTAAGCCACGTCACCATCACCATCAACGCCATAGACCCGGCCATCGGCGCTGAAATCTATGCCTGGGTCCGCCATGAAAAACGGATGCACCGCGACATTGAAGCTGCAGAACTCCTGATCGGCAACCAGCTTGCCGCCCTCAGCGCGCTGAAAGCCGCCGGCATCACCGCCAAGGTCAACACCATCATCATCCCCGGCGTCAATGACCGGCATGTGCTAGCGGTAGCCGAAAAGGTCTCGGAACTCGGGGCAGACATCCTCAACTGCCTTCCCTACTATAACACGAAGGAGACCGTCTTCGAAAACATCGAGGAACCTCCGGCCGACATGGTGGCCGACATCCAGAAAGCCACCAGTGCCTTCCTCCCGCAGATGAAGCACTGCGCCCGCTGCCGCGCCGACGCGGTCGGCATCATCGGAGAGATGAACAGCGAAGCCATGACCGAAAAGCTCCATGAGGCCGCCAGACTGCCGAAAAACCCTTCAGAGACCCGGCCCTACCTTGCCGTCACGAGCCTCGAAGGAGTCCTCGTCAACCAGCACCTCGGCGACGCCGACCGGTTCCTTGTCTACGGCATGGACCCCGCCACCGGCACCTGCTCGCTCATCGACTCCCGCCCTGCACCCAAACCGGGCGGAGGACAACACCGGTGGGAAGCCGTGGCGGATCTCATCGGCGACTGCCGCGCTCTGCTCTGCAGCAGTGCAGGGGACTCGCCGACCAAGGTGCTGAACACCAAGGGAATAGAAGTCATGGTGCTCGAAGGAGTGATTGAAGACGCCGTCACAGGCCTCTTCAAGGGCGAAGACATCCGGCACATGACCCGTAACAGCAGAAAGCATGCATGCAGCGGAACGGGAGGCGGCTGCGGCTGAGAGCCGCCTCACCCGGATGTATGGCTTCGGCACACAGGAAAAGCAGAGAAACGTCAACCCCAAACACCAAACAGGACACCGCAATGGACAAACCCAAACACCACATTTTCGTCTGCGCAAGCTTCCGCGCCCAGGGAGCTCCACAGGGCATCTGCCGCAAAAAAGAGTCACTCAGTCTGATTCCCTATTTCGAGAGCGAGCTGGCCGACCGCGGCATGACGGACGTGGCCGTGTCCGCCACCGCATGCCTCAACCTCTGCGAGAAGGGCCCGATTGTCGTCATCTACCCTGAAAACTTCTGGTATGGAGAAGTCGACAGTGAAGATAAGGTCGATGAAATTCTCGATGCGCTTGAAGAGGGCGAAGCGTGCGAAGCGCACATCATCCACTGATTATTATTGCCTGCGCTGTCTTTTCATGATGGAAAGACAGCGATCTTTATCACCGCAATGCATCATCTGATGCTTTTTTTACAGTCACCGCTATAACATAGCACACATAACGGATAACCCTGAAAACGCCCCAATGAAACCCGTCACCAGAGTACTTCTCGCTTGCGCACTGCTACCCCTTGGAGCAGGAGCTGCATATGCTGCAAAGTCCGCCGAAACAGGCCAGACACTCTACAACCACCACTGCAGCAGCTGCCATTCCATGACGCCTCCCCCCGAAACCGCGCCGCCGATTGTCGGACTCGCGCACTTCTACCATAAGGCATTTGAAAAAAGGGAGGATGGTGTTCAGCATATCATGGACTTCATAAAACATCCCGAACCATCCCAGTCAAAGCTCCGTGCACCGGCCATTACAAGGTTTGGATTGATGCCGCCACTCAAACTCACAACTCAAGAACGCAGGACCGTATCGGAATGGATGTGGGACCAGTACAAGCCGAACTTCACCCCGCCGGACTGTCCGGAATAACCGGGGAGACAAGCCATGATGATGAAATCAATAATCTTGGCCATGACAGGCATGCTCATGGCAGCATCAATGCCTGAAGAGGCTTCAGCCAGCGAGCCAGGTATGGAAATCTACACCCGGCACTGCAACGCCTGCCATCCGCTCAACCAGCCTCCGACCGGCGGCCCTCCTGTTCTCGGGATTGCGCTCCACTATCACGAGGCCTTCATTGAGCGTGAAGCAGGTGTCACGCACATGATGGCTTTTATTGAAAACCCTGATCCGCGAGCATCCCAACTCGAGCCCGCAGCAATGACCCGGTTTGGCTTGATGCCCCCAATCAAACTCAACAAACGAGAGCTTAAGATGGTGGCAGAATGGTTCTGGGATCAATACAGGCAAGGCTTCAAGCCTCCGGGAGGCTGCAGGTAAAGAGCTGAACAGGCAGACATTTACTCTTGACATTTTTTTTACCCACCGCTATAACCCATACAACATAACGAAAACAACTTATGAAATACTGTTCATCACCAACGCTGATGCTACTTGCACTCTGCTGGATACTGCCTGGCACCGGTCTTGCGGCATCATTTCTTTCAGAAGAAACCGTGGTTACGGCAACACGCACGGAAACGCCGGTATCAAAAGTCCCTGCAGCTATTGAAGTGATCAGCAAGGAGGAAATTGCCGCCAGTGGAGCCGAAACGCTTGATGCAGTGCTGGCTGAAGCCCAGAGCATCTCCCTGCAATCCCCCTCCGGCAGGATCAGCATCGCAGGACTCAGAGGCCTCAACAGCAAGAATACCCTCATCCTGCTCGATGGCATGCGGCTTTCCTCCGGTTTCGGGGACTATGTCGACATGGAGGAAATACCGACGGCCATGATTGAGAGGATCGAAATCATCAGGGGTTCAGGCTCCGCACTCTATGGCAGTGATGCCATCGGCGGGGTCATCAACATCATCACGAGGAAACCCACCAAAGAGCTCCATGCGGGAGTCGGGTTCAGAACCGGCATCAGCAAATACAGCGAAGCGGGCATGGCCAGGGGTGACGGATGGATCAGCGGTACGACCGGAAAGCTCGGCTATGTCATTGCCGGCTCCTACAGCGACCGAGATCATTACGATCGTGACAAGAGCGATATCGTACCCGATGGAGATGACAAATATCTTGGAGGAGGATCCGCAGCACTGACGTACAGATTCCATGAAGGTGTCACGGCCAGAATGGGAGTGCTTTACCATGATAGGCAAAATGAAGGCGCCCGCTTGTATTCAAAGAAATATTATGATCGAACCCTTGAAAGCGACCGTACCCTTGGCTATGCGGGTTTAGACATAGCCACAGGAAGCGAATCAACTCTGACGCTACAGGGCAGCCTATCGAGCTACGACTGGAAATCAACAATGGATCCAATCACCGTAGCTTCCGGCTTCGTAACCAGCCTTAAGCAGGAAGCCTCGCTTCTCGAAAGTCACTGGGTAAGTAAACTGAGCAAAAGTAACCGGCTATCCATCGGCCTCGATTACCGCAAGGAAGATCGACGTGATGTCAATATCAATAAAACATTTGCCGTTGTAACCGGCAGCCACGACGTATGGAACTTCGGGTCCTACATTCAGGACGAATTGTCTGTCATTGACCCGCTCGGCCTTACTCTCGGCCTACGCTACGACAGCCACTCAGACTTCGGCACCGCATTCAGTCCGAAAGTCAGCATATGGCACCAACTTGCTGACAAACTCAAGATCAGAGGTTCCTACGGCGAAGGGTTCCGTGCCCCGACCATCTACGAGCTCTATATCGGTTCTCCATGGACACAAAGCCAGGCGATTGTCGCCAATCCTGATCTCGAACCAGAAAAATCAAGAACTTATGAAATCGGCATGGATGCAACAGCCGGACCGTTAACCTGTAGCATCACGGGTTTCAGGAACGACCTTCGAGACATGATCGGAAAAATTTCATTAGGAATGATAGATGGGGTGCCCAACTACCAGCTCGGCAACATTGACAGGGCAATGACACAAGGCGTAGAGGTAAGTGCATCGGTCACAATCCCATATGGCTTTACCCTGTCCGATGAATTCACCACAATTGAGAGCGAAGATAAAAGCACCGGAGCAGACCTGCTGTTCGTCCCGGACATCACCAACACCCTCAAGCTAGCGTATCTCCAGCCAAAAGCCGGAATCAACGCAAACATACGCTTGCTTACGACAGGAAGGCAGATGACTGACAAGACAACCAAAACAGAGGGGTACTCTCTCGTCAACCTGTACCTTTCGAAAAGCGTCATTTCAAACACCAGCGTTTTCTTTGGAATCGACAATCTGTTCAATGACGAGGCAGATGCAGCGTATGCGCTGAACAGCGGTGCTGCCGCTACGGGAACCTACTTTTACGGCGGCATAACGATGTCCCTGTAACACATCGGTTGGAGCTGAGTAAAATTGAATACATCGAACGCATTGCATTTCATGTTTTGTCTTCTTTTCACCTTCCCGACGTTTCACTGGCGCCGGGGTCTTCTTGGGAAATATAGACAGCGAACAAAAAGCCAATGAAATCCTTGATGCGCTCAAAAAAGGCGATTCCGCCGCAGTTCACGCCATCTTCTAAATGTGTTTCAAACGCTGCCTTTCCATGTTAGAAAACAGCATTTTTTTGCAACTTTCGTTATATTCACACTTATATAACGAATAATAGCACAACCCTGAATTTCAATCCAAACCTGCGCCTGACGCTATAACCCTAAAACCATAACGAAATCCAACACTGCCACTCACACCTATGAAAAAGACAACCCCCCCCCATAGCCCTCACATGCATGGCGTTTCTGCTCGCAGCAACGGCCCAAGCCGCTGAAACAGCACCAGACAGCACCGTCATCCGCTTTACCTCCGAGGAAATCACCGTATCAGGCCAGAAGGGAGATATCCTGCAGCAGGTAACCGGCAGCGAATCGGCCGTACTGAACCCCTCGCAGATGTCCGTCTACAAGGTCATCAACATGATGCCATCCCTCAGCCAGCAGAGCGTCGACCCATACGGGCTCGCCGACATATCCAACTACCATGAGGCATTCAAGTTCCGTGGAGTTGAGGCTACGGCCGGCGGCGTGCCGTCCACTACGGCCAATGTTGAAGGACTTCCCGTCACCGGCAGACCGGGGGGAGGAGCGACCATCTACGATCTTGAGAACATGCAGAACATCACCATCTACACCGGCGTCATGCCGGCAAACAAGGGACTCGGGCTTTCCACTGTCGGGGGCAAGATTGACATGGAAATCAAGCGACCTACCGATACGTTTGGTGTTGATGTGAAGCAGACCGTCGGCAGCAACGACTTCAGCCGCACCTATCTGAGGGTTGATAGCGGCGAGCTCGGAAGTGGGCTGAAGGCATTCGTTTCGGGATCGACGAGCTATGCCGACAAGTGGAAAGGCGAAGGATCGAGCAACCGCAACAACCTCATGTTCGGGATCTCGGAAACCTTCAGCGACAGGGTGAAGCTTGAAGCATTCCTTACATACAGCAAAGGGCTGATCCATCCCTACCGCGCACTCAGCTATGCCGAAATCAGCAACCTCGAAACCGCCTATAGCAAGGACTACAGCACAGACCCCACCAGCGTCTGGCACTACGACTACAACAAGAACGAGTTTGAGGACTGGATGGTGATGGCCAACCTGGAAATCAAAACCGGGGACAGCTCGAAGCTGAACATCAAACCCTACTACTGGAGCGACAAGGGGTATTACATGGAAACCATAACACCAACACCGGGAACGAACCTCGTCCGGGAGTGGGACGTCGAGCATGACCTTAAAGGGCTACTCGCTGAATACTCAACAAAACTCGGTGATATCGATCTTGATTTTGGATACCTATTCCACACTCAGGAACGGCCGGGACCTCCCTCCTCATGGAAGAACTACACCGTATCCACTGCAGGGGACCTTGTATTCAAAAACTGGTCTATCCTCTCGAACACCTCCAGCCACGAACTGCACGAACCCTTCATTGAGGCAAAGTACAGCACAGGGAACTATCGTATTGAGGGCGGCCTGAAGTATGTCAACTACACCCTGCCGTCGATCATCACATATGACATGGCGGCCGTTGACGTAAGCTACGACGAGGCTCTCGCCTCGAACCCGTCAATAGACGCATCAAGAAGCGCAACAGCAGCAAAAACCTTCAGCCGCGTCTTTCCAAACCTGACGCTGACGAGGTTCATCAATGATGACACATCGATTCACCTCGCCTACGGAGAAAACTATGTCACCCATGTCGACATCTATCCCTACTTCATCTCCAATGCCAAAAATTTCATAACCAACGGCATCACCTTCCAGGAGCTCTGGGACGCCCGCGAAATGGAGACAGCACAGAACTTCGAGCTTGGCATGAAGATGAAGGGCACCAACTGGAGCCTCGCCCCGACCATCTATTATGCCATCCACAACCACAAGCAGGCGGTGCTCTACGACCCGGCGCTTAATGCAACATACCCGATGAATAACGCCGACGCCAAGGGATACGGCGTCGAACTTGAAGCAGACTACAAGCCCTCCCGCGACCTGAAATGTTACGGTTCATTCTCATGGAACCGATTCTACTTCGACCAGGCCATCGCGTCTGATGCCAGCGGCAACCCGACTATTGACGTAAAGGGTGACCAGGTTCCTGATGCACCGGAATTCATGGCCAAGGGAATGCTCAGCTACAGGATGGGTGACGTCAGCATCTCTCCGATTGTCCGTTACAGCTCAGTCCGTTACGGGGATGTACTACACGAAGAAAAGATCGACGGTGCGACGGTCTTCGATCTTGACATCACCTGGTCGCGACCGATGCTCGGATTCAAAAATGTCGACTGTTCGCTTTCCCTCATCAACGTGTTCGACAAACAGTACGTCAGCATGATCAGCACGTCCGACTATAAAACGATGAAGACATCCTACCAACCCGGAGCGCCGTTCACCCTTATGGCGACGCTTGCCCTCCACTACTAGAGTTTCTCCGCAGTGCATGTTCTTTCTTCTTTACACCTTCCCGGCGTTTCTCCGGCGCCGGGATTTTATTCCTGAACCCCGGAAAGAGACTACGATCATGAGAAAAAAAACACTGTTTCCCATTCTGCTGTTCATGCTGGTTGCCGGCACCCTCCATGCAGCCACACTCACCATTGCGGCCGGCGCCGGCTACAAACGGCCCCTCATGGAGATCTCCCGTCTCTATGAAGAGAAAAACGGCACCCACGTCGACGGCGTCTACGGCAACATGCAGCATATCATCACCCAGACGACAATGAGCGGCAAGGTCGCCATCATCCTCGGCGACCGCGACTGCCTCCTCCGCTCCGGCGTAAAGACCTCCGGGTTCCACCGCATCGGCGGCGGCAAACTTGTCCTTGCCTGGCGCAAAGGACTCAAGCTTGACCGGGCTTCGTCAATTGAGGGAAAAGCGTTCGGACGGATCGGCATGCCAGACCCATCAAAAACCATTTACGGCAATGCCGCCACCACATTCCTCCAACGCTCCGGGCTCGAAGCCGGCACCAGAACAAAACTCATGACCATGTCCACCGTCCCCCAGGTGTCGGCATACCTCATCACCGGTGAACTTGACGCAGGATTCCTGAACCTGACCGATGCGCTGGCTATTCAGGAGCAGATCGGAGGGTTCATGCCGATTGAGCAGTCGCTCTACGAGCCGATCAACATCGGCACGGTGAAGGTGGCAGGATTTGAGAACAACAATGAGGCCCGCAGATTTCTGGAATTTCTGGAAAAGCCCGAAAGCCTTGCTATCTTCGGGAAATACGGACTCTGAACCCATAGCATGCACATCCCCGCACTCCCCGACGGCATCGCCGGCCCGCTTGAGCTCAGCCTCAGCACCGCAGCAGTGACCCTCGTCCTGCACCTCGCGGCGGGAGTGCTGGCAGGCTACTTCCTGACCGGCAGAAGGAGCGTGTTCCAGACAATTGCAGACGGAATCGTGACCCTTCCGCTGGTATTTCCTCCGATTGCCACAGGGTTCCTTCTGCTCCTTCTGCTCGGGCGTCAGGGCATCATCGGCCAGGGCCTGCAGGCACTCGGTACCGATATCATCTTCAGCCGGAACGGCGTATGGATTGCATCGTTCATCGCAGGCCTGCCGCTCGTTGTCAAGTCCATGCAGACGGCGGTTGAGGGCATGCCTCCATCGCTCTCTGAAGCGGCATGGACACTCGGTAAAAGCCGTCTGCACACCTATCTCTTCGTCATACTCCCCGCGGCCCGAAATGCGCTTCTCACCGGACTTGTGCTCTCGGTCGGCCGTTCGCTCGGGGAAGTAGGCATCACCCTCATGCTCGGCGGCAACATCAGCGGAAAAACGGAGACCGTCTCGCTGGCCATCTATAATGCCGTGTTCGAGGGCAATCTCGACCGTGCGCTCATCCTCTCCGGCCTGCTTGCACTCTTCTCCCTCTCGATGTTCCATCTCCTGAAAAAAATCGGTGGAACGACGGAAGGCTAGTGAATGAGAAGGCGATTGCCCTATATTGATAATGATGTATAACGAAGCGAAAAGACTCCAGATGAAGCTGAACTCCGTAACCTATGGCAAAATGCATGCGTGACGACATCGGCCTTGAAGGCGATATCTGGTTCCAGAAAGACCGGAACCGGTTCCTCGGCGGCGACAGGATCGCCCTTCTGGACAAAATCCAGGAACTGGGATCCATCAACAGCGCAGCCAAAGCGGTCGGCATCAGTTACAAGACCGCATGGCACCTCGTCAATATGATGAACAACCTTTCCGAAAAGCCCCTGGTGGAGAGGACCGCCGGAGGCAAGGGCGGGGGCGGTACCATCCTTACCCGTGAGGGGAAAAAAGTGCTTGAACAGTTCCGGGTGGTGCAGGAAGAACACCGCAAATACCTCCACAATCTGGAACAGCGACTCGGCAACACGACACAGCTCCATCAATTCCTAAAAATGATCTCCATGAAAATCAGTGCACGCAATGTCTTTTCCGGCACCATTGAACAGATCACACCCGGTGCCGTCAACGCAGAAGTGGTCATTCTGCTCTCCGGCGGAGCCCGCATCACCTCCATCATCACCAACGGTGCAGTGAAGAACCTCGCACTCAAGGAGGGCATGAGCGCATACGCCATCATCAAGGCCAGCTCCATCATCATCGGAGAGGATCTGGAGAGCGCAAAGATCAGCGCACGCAACCTCATGTGCGGCACCATCTCGAAACTGATCGAGGGCCCTGTCAGCACCGAAGTAGATGTTGAAATCGGCGGCGGCAACGTAATTTCAGCCATCATCACCCACGGCAGCTCTATGAAACTCGGCCTGAAGGAAGGCGGCAAGACCTGTGCAGCCTTCAAGGCATCGAGCGTCATCCTCGGCGTCAACTGAGGCAGTTTCCTCCCGTTTTTCCCTTTACAGAAGCCTCCCTCATCCGGGGGCTTCTGCGGTTTCTGTTGGCTTCCTCCAAAAGAAGGAATATCTTGTCTCCTCATCACCAACTCTGAGGAAAGAGGAAACACGACCGATTGAGCCGTACCGAACAGAACATCCCCCAGCTTGAAGACCGTTTTCAACGCCGGATCACCTACGCACGCATAGCCCTCACGCGCCTATGCAACCTCCGCTGTTCCTACTGCATGCGGGAGGAACATGAGAGTGGAACGGCAGCCGCCATGATGAGCTTCAGCGAAGTAACAGCCATCATCCGGGCCCTCGCGGCAATGGGGATAAAGAAAGTGCGCCTGACCGGTGGCGAACCGCTCCTTCGCAACGACATTTCGGACATCGTCCTTGCGGCGAAACAGACACCCGGAATTGAGAAGGTAACACTCACCACAAACGGACTTCTGCTCGACCGCCATCTTGACCGGCTGCTTGAGGCGGGCATCGATGCCATAAACATCAGCATCGACTCCCTGCAGCCTAAGCGATATCAAGCCATCGCTCGCCGCGATGAGTATAGCAGGGTGAAGGCCAACCTTGACCGGCTGATCGGTATCGGAACCGTTCCGGTGAAAATCAACGTGGTCATGCTTCGCGGTGTCAACGACGACGAGCTCGGGGACTTCATCGAACTGACCCGACAGAATCCCGTCACGGTGCGGTTCATGGAGCTTCAGCCGTTCGACGACCACCAGATATGGCGTACGGGCAAGTTCCTCGGTATGGATAAAATCCGGGAACGCATCTTCAGTCTCTATCCTGAAATGGAAGAGCTGCAGGGATCGGGAACCCAGTATTTCAGTTTCCGGCTGCCGGAACATAAAGGATCCACAGCCATCATCCCCGCCTATACGCGGAACTTCTGCAACCGCTGCAACCGCATCCGGATAACAGCCGGAGGCACGGCCATGAGCTGCCTGTACGAAAAGGAGGGGGTGGACCTCCTGCAGGCCCTGAGAAATGAAGCAGGAACGGATGAATCCCGAAAGGAAGCACTCATGCATTGCTTGAGAGAGTGCATTCTCCACAAGCCCGAAGACGGCAGGAAGGTCAAGGATGCCGGCAGTTCAGCCGGCACGAGCATGTCGGAAATCGGAGGGTAGGCTATACTGCGGCTTTCGTGAGGCTCATCCCCGCCTCGACACTGCCGCCTTCCATGACCCTGCAGAAAAGCCCCTCTTTGGGCATAATGCACTCCCCTGTCGCCACCTGTATGGGGCAACCGCCGTTGTGGCACTCCTTGCCGATCTGAGTGATCTCCAGCACCACCCCGCCCTCCACCATGAGCCGGTCGCCGACAGCGAGAGCACAGAGATCGATTCCACGCGTCACGATGTTCTCGGCGAACATCCCGTGGCTGAGTTCCGGCATTTTCGTGCGCATCCTGTCCACGCTCTCACCGGCAAGCAGTGAAACCTGGCGGTGCCAGTCACCGGCATGTGCGTCACCCTCTATTCCCCAGTCTTTTTTGAACTCGGCTTTTTCAACCGGTGACTTCAACTCGCCCTTTTCCCTGCTGACGCAGACCGCCTCGATATGTCCCATATTCACTTTTACCTGTAGCAATTGTTTTGCGCTACGGCCACGTTCCCGTAATCCGCTCTGCATAAATCTGACTGGAAAATACACACAAAGTTATTTGGAAAACATGAAAAATTATATTAACAATTGTTAAGGGATAAAACAGATCAATGAAAACAGATCAATGAAACAGACCGAACCACAACAGGGCATCCCGATGCCCATCGTCACCTTGAACCGCGCCATCCTGCTGGCAGGCGTCATCCTTGCCGGCGCATTCCAGCAGCCGCTCATCACGACGGCACTCTTCCTCATCATTCTGCCGGCGGTACTGGCGGGCAAAAAGGCAAGTATGGTGTTCATCCTCGGCTCAAGGCTTTTCGCATCCAGCATTGAAGGCGCCGCAACCGAAAGCGCGAAACTCATGCGTTTCAACAATGCCATTGCCGCCATACTGCTCGGAGGAGCACAGGTGGCGTTCCTCGCAGGAGCAACTATGGCGGGGTGGGTCCTATCAGGTATCGTCGCCCTAGCCGCCGGAATCGCGCTCTGCGGTTTCTGTTTCGGCTGTTTCCTTTTTTACCGTTTCAATCTGGAACGACATAAACTTTCGATGAAACTAAACCGGCAGTTATAATACTGAAAGTCGGATAAGACGTACTCGATCAGCAGACCACTCTCAGATAGTCCATGAACAGACGGCCTAAGACACCACTGGCCCGGTATCTTTTTGAGCCAGCAAAGCACCTTGCTCTTTCAGCTTCCGCTCTCTTCAGGCCCTGAGTCCATTGCCTTCCCCGCAAGTTGTCAGGATAGCATGTACAATTTGCGGGGGGGCGTGCCCCATCCCCCCCCTTCTTCACGGCGCCCCCCTCTCTCTTTTCAAGCACTCGATAATCTACCGGCACCATGAAGGGAGCCATATCCTGATTGCTGACGAGGGCGAAACAGCTGAAGGATTTCTTCGCTTCGGCAATGGCCTTGTCGTTGAAGCTGACCCTACATTGTCAACCACAACCGCTTTGCGAACAGACTTTGTGATGCGTTGTTCATGGATAGCGGCGGGCTGGTTGATTCGAAACCAGGCCCTCGGACTCATCGGGCACGAAGGAGGAATAAACGACATGATTCATCCCCGTGAATGAGGTGTTAAAGCCAGAGCGAGATCGCAAATAAGGTCGTCGGGATCCTCGATTCCCACCGAAAGCCTGATTACGCCGTCGGTGATACCAACCTCAGCGCGGTGTTCGGCACCCATCGATGCATGGCTCATGGTAGCGGGATGCTCGATCAGCGACTCGACTCCGCCGAGGCTTTCAGCAAGGGCGAACAGCTTCGTTCCCTTCAGGACTCGGTTCACCTCCCCGATGCCTCCGTCGAGCTCGAAGGAGACCATGCCACCGAACCCGCGCTGCTGCTTTTTGGCAAGTTCATGCTGAGGATGGGTCTCAAGGCCCGGATAGAAAACGCGGGCGACCTTCGGGTGGCTGTCGAGGAATCGGGCGACAGCCATTGCGTTGCGCTCATGCTCCTTCATGCGTGGAACCAGCGTCTTGATGCCGCGAAGCACCAGCCAGCAATCGAAAGGCTGGGCACAGGTTCCGAGGGTGTTGACCAGATATTTCAGCTTTTCATCGATCTGCGAACTGTTGGACAGGACCGCACCACCGACAACATCGGAATGGCCGTTCAGGTACTTGGTGGTCGAATGGACCACTATGTCGGCACCGAGCCTGAAGGGTTGCTGGTTGTAGGGAGACAGGAAGGTGTTGTCCACGATCGAGAGCAACCCGTGCTTCCTCGACAACGTCGTTACCGCCTCAATGTCGACAAGGTTCAGTAGCGGGTTCGACGGAGTCTCGATCCAGATTGCCCGGGTCTTTTCATTGATGTATGCCTCGATGCCAGCTGAATCCCTGAGGCTGATGAAATGAACCCGGATCTCGAAATGCTCCTGGATGGTCTTCATCAGCCTGGCCGTGCCGCCGTAGCAGTCGTTTGTGCAGATGATCTCGTCTCCGGCATTGAAAAGGTGCATCACGGTAGCGATGGCCGCCATGCCGGTGGTGACGGCCACAGCGCATGAGCACCCTTCAAGCGCGGCGATGCTGTCTTCAAGGGCTTTCCTGGTCGGGTTGCCGCTCCTGGTGTAATCGAATCCCTTGTGCTTGCCGATATCCTCGAACACGAAGGTCGAGCTCTGGTAGATCGGCGTCATGATGGCACCATAGGCCTTGTCCGGGGCAACGCCGGCATGGATTGTATCGGTCTGGAAACTCATGGCAATTCCTCCGTTCATTATTGTTGAAATATCGGGCGCAAACGGAAAAGGAAATAAAAAAACCCCTTCCCTGATGAGTGAGGAAGAGGTATTTGGAACTTATGCCTGGAGCCGCCCCTTGAGAGGGCCATTTCCCGGCGATAGTCAGACTCTATATCACTCATCTTTCCTCGTCTCGGCAACAAATCGATCATGAATACGTGGCCGGAGGTAGAATGCGGCACCGTGTCCCTTGCGGGATCGGTTGTCAAGGCATCATCGGGTCTATTCCCTCAGCCTTTCTTGATGACTGTCAATGCAGACAAAGAACAGTTAACAATTGTTAATGTACACGGAAAAAGCATACGAGTCAAGACGGAAACACACATTTTTTGCATATAAGTGGATGTCCCCTCCGAAAAAAGAGTTTTGAAATCCCGGAAAAAATAACATTTTTTAACAATCGTTAACAATGCGCACGAAAAAAGGATGGGCATCTCAAACAGCATCACAATGACTGGAAACCACCGGTGCTGCATCTGTTTGCGCCCATTTCCCGCGCTTCTGATTCACGTTCCAGGTCTGCGAACTGATTCATGAGGCCGGTCCTGCATGTCAGCGCCGGCTTTTTTCGTTTCAGCCGTACAGCATACAGATAATCAATTGTTCAAAGAATCCCGGGCCATGTCGACATCGGTGTCGTAGAACACACTGCGATTTCACAAAACAAGAAACAGCAACTCACCGAACTTCACCAATGAGCAAGAAACCCTACCAGTTCGAGACGCTGGCGCTCCATGCCGGCCAGGCGGTCGACGCTACCCAGTCGCGCGGCGTGCCGGTCTACCGCACCAGCTCGTATCTCTTCAAGAACACCGAGCATGCGGCCAACCTCTTCGCCCTCAAGGAATTAGGCAACATCTACACCCGACTGATGAACCCGACCACCGACGTGCTCGAGCAGCGCGTCACGCAGCTTGAGGGCGGCGCCGCTTCGGTCGCTCTGGCCTCCGGCACCTCGGCCATCTTCTACACCGTCATCACGCTTGCCGAGGCCGGCGACAACATCGTTTCGGCCAACAACCTCTACGGCGGCACCTACACCCAGTTCGATGCCATCCTGCCGAAGCTCGGCATCGATGTGACCTTCGTCGATCCGAAGGACCCCGCCAACTTCGAGAAGGCCATCAATGAGAAGACCCGGGCGCTCTACATCGAGACCATCGGCAACCCCGTGCTCGATTATACGGACGTGAAGGCGATTGCCGAAGTTGCGCACCGCAACTGCCTGCCGCTCATTGTCGACGCCACCTTCACCACCCCATACCTGCTCAAGACCATAGAACTTGGCGCCGACATCGTCATCAACTCGCTGACCAAGTGGCTCGGCGGCCACGGGGCCGGAATCGGCGGCATCATCACCGATGCCGGGCGCTTCGACTGGAAAGCCGGGCGCCATCCGCTCTTCACCCAGCCTGACGCCAACTACCACGGACTCTGCTGGGGCATTGACCTGCCGGAGCCGCTCGCCCCGATCGCCTTTGCGCTCCGAGTCCGCACCGTACCGCTCAGGAACCTTGGTGCCTGCATCTCTCCCGACAACTCCTGGCTCTTCATCCAGGGTATCGAGACCCTGCCGGTCCGCATGGCGCGCCACTCCGAGAACGCGCTGAAGGTAGCCGAACACCTGAAGGCCCACCCGAAGGTCGCCTGGGTGCGCTACCCCGGCCTGAAGGACGATCCGTCTTATCCGATCGCATCACGGGACCTGAAGCACGGATTCGGCGGCATGGTAGTCTTCGGTGTGAAGGGCGGATACGATGCAGCGGTGAAGATCATCGACACGATCGACCTGTTCTCCCACCTGGCCAACGTCGGGGATGCCAAGAGCCTGATTCTGCATCCTGCCAGCACCTCGCACAGTCAGATGACAAAGGAGCAACAGGCCCAAAGCGGGCTCACTTCCGACCTCATCCGCCTCTCGGTAGGCATGGAACATCCGGACGACCTCATCACCGCACTCGACGAGGTGCTGGCGAAGGTTTGATCGCAACAGATGTAAGTAAAAGAAGATGGTGAACGACATGAAACCGAAAGGTTCGATACTCATCGCCGATACGCAGTTCCTCACCACCGAAGCGCTAAGGTCAATGCTTGATGCCGAGGGGTACGGGATGAGTGTAGTCCATACCCGCACTGAGCTGTACGAATACCTGAAGGCCAACGAACCCTCGCTGATCATCACGGACTACATCCTGTTCGATTTCAGGTCGATCAACGACCTGCGGGAACTCGGGGAGCTGCATGATGGCTCCCCCATCCTGGTGCTCTGCAACTCGGTGAACCAGATGCAGATCAAGGAGCTGAACCAGGCCGGCATCAGGAACATCGCCCTCAAGACCGACGACCGGACCGAGCTGCTCCAGTCCGTCACGACCGCCATGAAGGGCAAGAAAGCCTATTCCGGCAGCGTGCTCGACATCCTCCTCAAAGAGGATGGACCCGCCGAAGACGCCTGCCTGCTCACCACCTCCGAAATCGAGATCGTCAGGCTCATCTCGACCGGACTCACCACCAAGGAGATCGCGGTGAAGAAGCATGTCAGTTTCCATACCGTGACGACCCACCGCAAGAACATCTTCCGGAAACTTGGCGTCTCGAGTAGCCCTGAGCTGATGATGTTCGCCATCAAGGCCGGGCTCATCTACAACATCGAATACCATATCTGAACCCCTCTGCCATACCGGCCCTACCCTTTTTACGGTAGACAAAATACCGCAACAGCGGGATTTCAGGCGCCAGGCATGATGACGATATTCATAAAGTTTGAATTTCCGTCACCAAAACACCGGCACCCATGGCACGCATTGCAAAAAAACTCACCGACCTGATCGGCAACACCCCGCTCCTCGAGCTCGGCAACTTCGGGCTGGACCAGCAGGCGCTCGGCACCATCATCGCCAAGCTCGAATACTTCAACCCCGGCGGCAGCGTCAAGGACCGTATCGGTTTCTCGATGATCGAGGCTGCCGAGAAGGACGGTCTGCTAACCAGAGAGAGCGTCATCGTCGAGCCGACCAGCGGCAACACCGGAATCGCCCTGGCCTTCATAGCTGCCGCCAAGGGATACCGGCTCATCCTGACCATGCCAGAGACAATGAGCATCGAACGCCGCAACCTCCTCAAGGCCCTCGGCGCCGAGCTGGTGCTCACCCCAGGACAGGAAGGCATGGGCGGCGCCATACGCAAGGCCGAGGAGCTTAACGAGAGCCTGCCGAACGCATTCCTGCCACAGCAGTTCAAGAACCCCGCCAACCCCGACATCCACCGCAGGACTACGGCAGAGGAGATCTGGAACGACATGGACGGCAAGATCGACATCTTCGTCTCCGGCATCGGCACCGGCGGCACCATCACCGGCGTCGGCGAGGTACTCAAACAGCGAAACCCGAACGTAAGGATCGTGGCCGTCGAGCCGACCGAATCCCCGGTGATCTCGGGCGGAAAACCCGGCTCCCACAAAATCCAGGGCATAGGTGCAGGCTTCATTCCCGATATCCTCAACCAAGGGGTAATCGACGAGATCATCACGGTCAGCAACGAAAACTCCTTCCGCACTGGTCAGGATCTGGCCCGCACCGAGGGGCTGATCGTCGGTATCTCCTCAGGCGCGGCCGTCTGGGCAGCACTCCAGCTGGCCAAGCGCCCGGAAAACAGCGGCAAGCGCATCATCGTCATCCTGCCCGATACCGGCGAACGCTACCTCTCCACCCTCCTCTACCAGTTTGAGAATGAAGCGACAGCAATTTGAGCGAATCAAGCCGTCACAATCAGGGGACCAAAGAGGATAATGGACATGAACACTCAACAGTACGAGACGACCAATACCCATCCGTCTCCGGAGAATCAGGCAAATCCCGCAAGCATACGCTTAAAGCTGGCCTGCCGGTTCGCATTCCTGCTCCCCGGATCAGGAGAGTGCCGAACACTCTCCACCGAGGAAAAGATCATCGCCTGCATGGCGAAAAAGCATCCAACCCTGTTCATCAGCTGAAAAGAGACGAGGCTTGCCCGTATCGAATACCATGTTTGTGGTATTTGCGTGGTACGGAAAAAGGCATTGTCTCTCAAGACAGCCTTATTTACGAACGTTCAACCAGACACACCCAAGACGATGAGCTCCATGAAACACACTTCAGAATGAAAAGCACCAGATTCTCCGTCGGCCTCGCGCTCTTCAGCAGCCTGCTCTACTCGACCGCACAGGCTACCGCTCCTGCCGGAGCAACACTGCTGAACGTCTCCTACGATCCCACCAGGGAACTTTACCAGAGCGAAAATGCGGCATTCGCCAGCTACTGGAAGCAGAAGACCGGCCAGGAGGTCACCATTAACCAGTCGCACGGCGGCTCCGGCAAGCAGGCCCGCGCCGTAATCTACGGCCTCGAGGCCGACGTCGTCACCCTGGCGCTGGCCTATGACATCGACGCGATCGCCGACAGCAAGCTCCTGGCGACGAACTGGCAGCAGCGCCTTCCCCAGAACAGCACGCCCTACACGTCTACCATCGTTTTCGTAGTCCGCAAGGGAAACCCGAAAGGCATCAGGAAGTGGGACGACCTGATCAAGACAGGCATATCGGTGATCACCCCGAACCCCAAGACCTCTGGCGGAGCGCGTTGGAACTACCTGGCCGCATGGGGTTACAAGCAGACGCAGACCGGATCGGCTGACAAGGCCAAGGCGTTCGTAAAGGCAATCTACAAGAATGTTCCCGTCCTCGACACCGGCGCCAGAGGTTCGAGCCTCACATTCACACAGCGAGGCATCGGCGACGTACTGATTACCTGGGAAAACGAGGCGCACCTTATTCTGAAGGAGTTCGGTAACGACAGGTTCGAAATCGTGGCCCCGCCGGTCAGCATTCTGGCCGAACCGCCGATCGCCATCGTCGATAAGAACGTCGACAGGCACGGTACCAGAAAGGTCGCCGAAGCCTACCTGAACTTTCTCTACACCCCGCAGGCGCAGGAGATCATCGTCCAGAACTCCTATCGCCCGCGCAATACGGCAACACTCAGGAAGCACGCATCGAACTTCCCGGCCATCAAGCTCTTCACGATAAAGGACCTGTTCGGCACCTGGCGCCAGGCTCAGAAGACACACTTCAGCGACGGCGGCACTTTCGACCAGATCTACACGCCCTGATTCCCAGATACTTTACCCATAACCGAAGGAAAGCCCTCAACGAAACGGGACAGGGAAGATGTCCTGTTTCGTTGAGGAGCGTTCAAAGATCTCAATACGCAATGCCGCCGTTCAACCGCAACAAACGACACATCCTTCCGGGATTCGGCCTCTCGATGGGCTACACGGTCTTCTACCTGTCGGCCATCGTCATCGTTCCGCTCGGAACCATCGTCGTCAGCGCCATCAGGATGGATCCGCAGGCATTCTTCTTTACAGTGACATCCCCGCGGGTACTCGCATCCTATAGCCTGAGCATCTCAACCGCCGTCTTTGCGGCACTCTTCAACGCCCTCTTCGGATTCCTGACCGCGTGGACACTTGTCCGCTATCGATTTCCTGGCAGGATGGTGCTTGATGCCCTGGTCGACCTGCCCTTTGCGCTCCCGACCGCCGTGGCCGGCATCTGCTTCGCAACACTCTACTCGCCGGTTGGCTGGATCGGCCAATTCCTCGACAAAACCGGCATACAGGTCATCAACGCACCATCCGGCATCGTCATAGCCCTGATCTTCATCGGCTTCCCTTTTGTCGTCCGGACGCTCCAGCCGGTCCTTGCAGAACTGGAGCCTGAAATGGAAGAGTCTGCCCAGAGCCTTGGTGCAACCCGCTGGCAGACCTTTCGCAGGATTCTGCTTCCGCATCTGTTCCCCGCGCTACTCACGGGCGTAACCCTCGCATTCGCAAGAGCTATCGGTGAATACGGCTCGGTGATCTTCATCGCCGGCAACCTTCCGTTCAAGACAGAGATCGCCCCGCTTATGATCATGTCCAAACTCGACCAGTTCGACTACGACGGGGCCTCAGCTGTCGCTCTCGTGCTGCTCCTCATTTCCTTTTCGATGCTCCTCGTCCTTAACGCGGTGCAACGTTGGCAGCAGAAATCCTACCGGTAACTTCCCGAGCCATAATAACATGCAGACGAACTCCGAAACAGCGCAGCAAAGCCGCACGCCACTGACACGGAACGATCCCCCGACGATCCAGGCCGTCCTGATACTGCTGACGTTCCTGTTCTTCGCGAGCTTCATCTTAATACCTTTGGGATTGGTCTTCGCTGAAGGATTCAGGAAAGGCGCCCAGGTCTACCTTGAGGCCATCCGCGAACCGTTCGCGCTTGCCGCCCTGAAGCTCACGCTTCTGACCACAGCCATCGTGGTACCGGTTAACGCGATATTCGGTGTGACGGCGGCATGGGCCATATCGAAATTCACATTCAAGGGTAAGTCCACGCTCTTCAGCCTGCTCGACCTGCCCTTCGCGGTCTCGCCGGTAATCGCCGGCCTCATCTTCGTGCTTCTGGTGGGCAGCAGGACCAGCTTCGGAGCCTGGCTCGGGGAGCACGGCATCAGGATCATTTTCTCGACGCCGGGCATCGTCATCGCCACCCTCTTCGTCACCTTCCCGTTCGTCGCGCGGGAACTCATCCCTCTCATGGAGGCTCAAGGCCGTGAGGAGGAGGAGGCAGCCATCACCCTCGGGGCGAGAGGCTGGCATGTGTTCACCAGAATCACCCTACCCAACATCAAATGGGGCCTCATGTACGGCATGATCCTCTGCATGGCGCGCTCTATCGGTGAATTCGGCGCGGTCTCCGTTGTCTCCGGCCACATCCGGGGCATGACCAACACCGTCCCGCTGCACGTCGAGATTCTCTACAGCGAATACAATTACACCGCTGCGTTCGCAGTCTCATCCATCCTTGTACTCCTAGCTCTCGGAACCGTAGCAATCAAGGCCTTGATGGAGATGAACGTGCACAACCGCCAACACTCCCAACACTGACCTGCCATGAGCATCGAGATCAAAAACGTCACCAAGAAGTATCCAGGATATACGGCCCTTGACGACATCACCCTAAAGGTGCAGACAGGCGAGCTCATCGCCCTGCTCGGTCCATCGGGCTGCGGCAAGACCACCCTGCTCAGAATCATCGCCGGTCTGGAAACGCCAGACGCGGGAAGCGTCCTGCTCGGGGATCGCGATACGACAAACCTGCAGCCAAGGGAGAAGAACGTCGGGTTCGTCTTCCAGCACTACGCCCTGTTCCGGCGGCTGGACGTGTTTGAGAACGTCGCCTTCGGCCTCAATGTACGGCCCTCGGGCTCCCGTCCGTCGAAAAGCGAGATCCGCGACCGGGTCGAGTACCTGCTCAAGCTGGTGCAGATGGACTGGGCGATGAAGCGCTATCCCTCCCAGCTATCAGGGGGCCAGCGCCAGCGCGTGGCTCTCGCCAGGGCGCTCGCGGTAAACCCGAAGGTGCTACTGCTCGACGAACCATTCTCGGCACTAGATGCCAAGGTGCGCCAGGAGCTTCGTCGGTGGCTCCGTAAACTGCACTACGATATCCACGTCACAAGTATTTTCGTCACGCATGACCAGGAAGAGGCGCTCGAACTCGCCGACCGGATCGTGGTAATCAACAAAGGGCGGATCGAGCAACAGGGCTCCCCGCAGGAGGTGTATGACCATCCGGCCAACGCCTTCGTCTACAACTTTCTTGGCAATGTCAACGTGTTCCACGGTCGAGTGAGAGAAGGGAAGATACTGGTCGGCGAAAAACTGCTCGAAGCAGGCCCTGCTTCCGGAATCCACGAAGCTTTCGATGGGCAGGCTTTCATCAGGCCGCATGAAATCGGCATCAGCAGGATCCGCAGCAGCGGAAATGACCTTTCCGGATTCATCCGGGACATCCGGCTCATGGGCGGCCAGATCGGGCTCGCACTTGAAACAAAAGCCTTCGACCAGCCGATCGAGGCCGAGATCACGCGGGAGGCCTGGCACAACCTGCAGCTGTCGAAGGGAGACGAGGTTTTCATCACCCTCGACCGCCTCAAGGTCTTCAGCGGAGACTATGAGATCTGATAGAATGGTCTGCAAGCAGGTGTGGGGAGATCAACCAGGTCTATGATGCGAGCTACATCGGAAGCGCTGAGAAACGCTGCAGTTTCCTGCCCATAGACATACACCCTGAGCATCGAAGGGATCCCGCCGAAAAGTTCCAGCGCCTCGCGGGCGTCACGCAGTCTTTCGAGCACAATGCCATCGAAAAGCGACAAGGCCACACCCAGCTTCAACGAATCGCCATACCTGAGGGTGCAGGGCGGAACGATTCTGACCGGTACAAGGCAGCTCAATGGGCGCAGACCCGCATAAAGACCGATGAACGGTTCTGGTACATGCCCTGCAGTCCGGCCAACGATGGCCAGAAGCGGCAACGGAGGTGTGTCGTCCCCCTCCCACCGTGACCATAGTGACCGATTCGTCATGGAAACATGCCCGACTTACAAGCGCGACAGGGACCTCTGCATCGAACCCACGGTCAAGCAGGTAGGCCATCTCTTCGCCACCACGTCCGAAAACAATGGGATCGCCCCCCTTCAGCCGCACGACGACCCGGGGGGTTAGCGCAGCCTGGAATAGCTGATCATTGATCCAATCCTGTCCAGCGTGGTGACACTTTCATTGCGCTTGCCTACATAGATGCACTCCGCATCGCACCGGTCGAGAATGGAGGAATCGATCAGGTCATCGTAGAGGATGAACGAAGCCACTTTCAGCACGGCGCCGGCCCTGAGGGTGAGGAAGTCGGCACACCACGCCCCGGCGCCAACGAGGTATATCCTGCCCCGCATATCGCAATGCAGGTCAGTCGCGGTCATTGGCGTCTCCGAAAAGCAGCTTGACCCTGTCCCTCCATTCGATTGCTCTCCTGACGTCGGCACCCCCTGATGATACAGCTACCGTCATGGCGCCTTGCCGGTAAATTGCCGGGGAAAGGAAATCGCAGAGGCTGGGATCATCCGGCGTGTTGATCAGGATGCCCCTCGCGTTTGCTGCACATTTTAGCCTGGCGTTCGATTCCCGTGCTTCGTCGCAGGCGTAGGTAAGCCATATACCATCAAGGTCTTCATCCCGCCAGCGGCGAAGTCGGCAGTCCGCTATGCTGTCGACGATCCGCTCGTCGAGCGATTCGCCGACAACCGTAAAATCTGCACCGAAGCGCTTCAGGAGTTCGATTTTCTCAAAGGCGGCAATCCCGCCACCAACGACAAGGACCCGTCTGTTTTCAAGGTTGATGCAGACCGGGAGGCAGTTCATATCTGGTAGTCGTCAATGACCTCTTTCCAAAGAAGCAAATCGGCAATACGGCTGATCTCATTGGCAATATCATCGACCGAAGGGAGGATGACGTCCGGTGTCGTCCGATAGAAACGGTTTTCGCCGACATTGACGACAAGAATCTCGTTCGGTGCGTTCAAAAGCTTCAGCGACTCGATGTCGTAATCATCAGGATCATCGATGACCGTAATGAAAATGAGGCCGGCATCGGTCATGATACGCGCCAGTTCACCGATCCGGCGGAGTTTCTCCTCGGCGCCTCCCTCATCGGATCGAAGGTCGGCCTCAAGGCCGTGTTCAATAGCCGCCATGCCGAGGTAATAGGTGCTGTAGCGGTTTCGGAAAAGCATACTCTCCAGCTCCTTGGCAAGGGCACGTTTGCCTGTAAGCGGCGGTCCGACGATGACGATGAACTTCGCGCGGTGTCGGTGAACCCGCTCGCGGTCGACGACGAGCACATTGCCGTTCTCCCAGTGTCGCTCCCGGTCCCGGATATGGCGTTCGAGGATGCTCTCCCCCCCGGAGAGGTTCTCCAGCACGATGCCCCCGCCTGCGATTTCGTAGTTATCCACGATGACGAAGCGCCCTGTCGCTTCACTAGTCGATGCCAGATCGAAGGCAATCGGCCTCGTGGTCTCCAGGATGCACTCGCCGACGTCTCTGTTGTCAAGCTGCTGCTTGGTGCGGCTCAGGCGGAGGTCGGAGGCATCGAGGGTGCTCAGAATGCCAGCGAGCCGCACCGTGGCGTGCGCCGTGCCGAGCTTCAGTTTGTACTCCTTCTCAGTGGACATGGGCACGCGGCCGACCCAGAAGATGTTTGCCCTGAAACGCGCTCCAACCTCTGGCTGCGGGTCATCCGGACGCACCATGAGCTCGCCAGGCCGGATGTAGATCTGGGTAGCGAGGGTTACGCCGACCGCTTCGCCGGCTTTGGCCGAATGCTTCACCGCGGTATTGAAGGATTCGACGGAAGCGATCGATGAGCGTTTGCCGGATGGAAGGAAAAGCACTGCGTCCCCGATGTTCACGGAGCCGGCTTCGATTGTGCCGGCCACGATGCGCCGGTCATCGCCGGACCCAGTGAATTTGTAGACATCCTGCACCGGGAGGCGGAACGGCTTGTCCCTCAGCCCCCCCCCGGTACTGAACCGATCGAGCTGGGCGAGCACTGTCGGGCCGTCATACCAGGGCATGGATGCTGAAACCGCTGCAATATTGTCACCCTCGCGCGCACTGACCGGGATGAAGCCGAGCGGTTCGACGTCGATCTGCCTCAGGTAGGCCGTGTATTCGGCCTTCAGCGCGTCGAAATCGACCTGCCGGTAGCCTGCAAGATCCATCTTGTTCACCAGCACACTGACCTGTTTCACCCCGAGCATGGCAACCATGTGGCCATGGCGGCGCGAATTCTCCTGAATGCCCTCATGCGCATCGATGACGAGGAGCGCCGCCTCAGCTCTTGAAGCACCGGTCACCATATTCTTGAGAAACTCGATATGGCCGGGAGCGTCAATAATGATATAGTCGCGTTTCCGTGTATTGAAAAAGCAGCGGGCCATATCGATGGTGATCCCCTGCGCCTGTTCGTCCTTGAGCGCATCAAGAAGAAATGCATATTCGAACGGCTTGTGGTTCCGCCTGCACGACTCCTTCACCGCATCAAGTTTCCCATCGGGAAGCGAGCCAGTATCAGCAAGGAGCCTACCGATAACCGTGCTCTTCCCATGATCCACATGGCCCACAATGACGATATTCATCTGTTCCTTTCCATTCATGGCAGAGTTCCCCTATCCCATTTTATTGTAAAAATCCTCCCCTATGACGCCTCTCATTCCTACATATACCCCACACGCCGAAGGGTCTCCAGCCCGCCAGCGTCCTCACGGTCCTGTGCCCGGCCGGATCGTTCAGCAATGTTGGCCAGCCGCCCCTCACAAAGCTCGCTGATGATGTCGGCCACCGTCTCCGACTCCGACGCTATCGGCGTTGTGCAGGGCCAGCACCCGAGCGACCGGTAGCGGGTGCCCTGACCCCTATTGAAATAGAGCGGGACAACGGGAATTTCTTCGCGCTCAATGTACTCCCAGATGTTCAGTTCGGTCCAGTCGAGCAGCGGATGGATCCGCACATGAGTCCCTGGAGCGAAATCAGTCTTGAAGTGGTTCCAGAATTCAGGCGGTTGGTCGCCGACCTCCCAGCAGTTTTCAGTATCGCGGGGAGAAAAATAGCGCTCCTTGGAACGGCTCCCCTCCTCATCGGCCCGGACCCCTACTATGACGCCAGTGTATGGCTCTCGCGACTCATCAAGCACATAGCGCCCCGTGGGGTGCTCCATCCTCCAGCGAGGCCACTCCCCCGAGAGCGTCCGCTTCAGCGCCTCGCTCTTCAGGTTGCGGCAGCAGGTGATCCGATCGGTGTTCCCGTCAGGAAAGCTCAGTTTCCGCTCAACAGCGTCAGTGTTCTCCCCATAGATCATGTTGAGTTCAAACTCCATCGCCATCCGGTCACGGTACTGGATCATTTCGGGAATCTTGAAATGGGTGTCAATATGCACAAGAGGCAACGGCACATGCCCGAAAAACGCCTTCCGTGCAAGCCAGAGCAGCACCGTGCTGTCCTTGCCGATAGACCATAGCATGCAAAGCTGTCGGAAATCGCGGTATGCCTCCCTGAGGATGTAGACGCTCTGTGCTTCAAGCTTGTCGAGATGGTTCATGTTCACTTTTTTTTTCATTAGTATTCGGGACATGCAGCCCGCACTCCCTGTGCTCCGCCTCTTCCCACCACCACCGTCCGGAGCGGATGTCGGCTCCGGGCTCAACCGCTCTGGTGCATGGTGCGCATCCAATGCTCGGATACCCCTTCCGGTGCAGCGCATTCGACGGGACATTGTGTCGCAATAGATACCCGAAGACTTCCGCTTCGGTGAAGGCGGCCAACGGATTAATCTTGAACAGCCCGAACGCTTCATCCCACTCCACAACCCCGGTGCCGGTCCTTGTCACCGACTGTTCACGCCTCAGGCCGCAGATCCATGCATCAAGAGAGGACAGCCGTCTTTCAAGCGGCTGCACCTTCCTTGTGCGGCAGCACATCCGGCGTTTTTCGACGCTGTCGTAAAAAAGGTTGGCACCGAACCGCTGCAGCATATCCTCCACCGGGGCCCGTTCAGGAAACAGGACCTCCATAGAGATGCCGTAGTGCATCCTGGTTGCATCAAGAAGATCGTATGTCTCCTGCGGAAGACGACCGGTGTCGATGGTAAACACCGGAATGTCGAGCCCGTGGCGGCAGATCATATCGATGATCACCTGATCCTCGGCCCCGAAACTCGAGGCAAACGCAAGGTGGCTGATACCGAACTTTCGAACTGCCCGGGAGAGCACCTCTTCAGGCTGAAGCTTAGACCATTCCTGCTGCAGCTTTCCTGCTGCTGCGCTACTCATGCGGCCGACCCTCCCCTGAGGCCGCTCGCGGAACCCGCTTCCGGCACACCCTCTCCGGCCGGAGGGATCGAAACCTCGCCGAGGATGACGAATCTGGCATGTGCAAGCCCCACGCGCTCAATGGTGGCACCGAATCGTTCCTTCGCCCATCCATACTTCCTGTAAAACTCAAGGACACGGCCGACAAGCCGTATAACCTCGTCCGCGTCGGCGGCCATCCAGACAAGGGGGTCAGCAAACCGGGGCTTCCTGCCCATCGTCCCTCCAATGAGGATACTGAAGCCGCTCCGCCGGACAGCCCATCCACCGGAGGTGCATTTTGAGGCGCAGAGCCCGCAGCCGATGCAGCGTTTCTCGTCGACGCTGTAGGTGAACTGATCGTCCCGAGCTGCCCTCCCGCTACGACTGATGGCATCAACCGGGCAGTATGAGAGGCACTTGCCGCAATCGTTGCACTGCGGGCCTATCCATTCAGGCTCAACGACCCCTCTGATGCCCACATCGTTCTCATTGGCCTTGGCGCAGTTGCTGGCGCATCCGGTAATGCCGATCTTGAACTTCGAAGGGGCCTCGGCCCCGAAAAACTCCGCATCGAGCCGCTCCCCGAGAGCTTTGGTGTCGATGACCCCCAGCCGGCAGCAGGTGCTCCCCGGGCAGGCCACAATACCCCGAACCCTGGAACCGCAGGCTCCAAGCTCAACACCTGAACCCTGGAGCTCCAGAAATGCTGGTTCAAGATCCTTGCGCCGCACGTCATGGATCTCGATGCCCTGACGGGTAGTCAGATGGATCGAGCCGCTTCCATACTTTTCAGCAACTGCAGCAACCGCTGCAAGCTGACGGGAATCAAGATCTCCAGCGACTGATTTGAGGCGCATCACAAAAACACCGGGCTGCAGCTGTTTCATGATGCCCGTCCTGCTCTCTATTGCCGTTTCCTCCACACTGCTTTTCATCGCCGCTCCATGCTTTCATGATTGAAGAATAAAACCCTGCCAAAGCAGGCCTCCGTCCAGCCTCAGGGAAGGACGGGACTGACTGAGGTGAGTTAACAAAACACAATCAGCAGGAGAGAGCAAAGCATATACCGCGTAAATACCATAAACAGGGTACATGAGGCAAAACCCAATAGAGCCGAGGAAGAAAGATGGTAACAATTGTTACATTCATACATAAAAGCGAAAAGCCATTCCCCTGACGGATCTCACCCGGATACGCTGAATAACCGATAATCTGCGTACCTTATAGCAGCAACCATCAACCACCCGAAGCACATGGAGTTTGAAACCCTTGCCATCCACGACGGACAGGCTCCCGATCCAGTGACTGGTTCGGTTACCGTACCTATCTACCAGACCTCTACCTTTGAACGGGAAGGAATGGAATTCAATGGAGGATTCGTCTATTCACGGATCGGGAATCCTACCCGCAAAGCACTTGAATCCACGCTAGCCCTGCTTGAGAACGGCCGTCACGGCCTTGCGTTCGCATCGGGGGTAGCGGCAGCAATGGCCGCGCTGCAGGTACTCAGGCCGGGAGACCATATCGTTTCAAGCATGGATATCTACGGAGGAAGTTATCGGATCTTCAAAGAGGTGATGCAGCCATGGGGGGTTGAAACAACCTATGCGTCCGGCAAAACCACCGCCAGCTACGAGAGCTGCATACGCCCTGAAACGCGGATGATCTGGGTCGAAAGCCCCAGCAATCCGCTGATGCGCATTGCCGACCTGAGGGCGCTCGCTGCAATCTGCGGAGAACGGGGGATTCTCCTCGCCGTCGACAACACCTTCGCCAGCCCCTACTTCCAGCGCCCCCTCGACCTCGGAGCCGACATCGTGGTCCATAGCACCACCAAATACCTCGGCGGCCACAGCGATGTCATGGGCGGAGCCATCATTACCAACGACGGAAAGCTGCACACCGCCATCAGGAACTACCAGGCCACAGCCGGAGCCATTCCCGCACCATGGGAGTGCTGGCTTATCATGCGCGGTCTGAAAACCCTAAAAATCAGGATGAAGGAACACGAAGCCAACGCCCTCCACCTCGCACGGTTCCTCGAACAGCAACCTGCCGTCAGCCGGGTACTCTACCCCGGCCTCCCCTCACACCCGCAGCATGAGCTTGCCGCCAGCCAGATGGAGGGATTTGGAGGCATGATCACCATCGAACTGAAAGGAGGCATGCATGCCGTGGAGAAACTAATCAAAGGGTTGAAGCTGTTCATACTTGCAGACAGTCTCGGAGGGGTGGAATCCCTGATTGCCTCACCTTCCCGGATGACCCTCTGGGCCCTTTCCCCGGAAGAAAAAGCAGCCCGGGAATGCACTGAAGGGCTCGTCAGGCTCTCAATCGGCCTGGAAAACGCCCGAGACCTCGAAGATGACCTCAGTTCTGCTCTCGAAGGCTGCTAGAGCAGAATGATGGCGAGAAAAAGAGGACGAATGAAAATCATGAAGAAACCACCTAAATGCTTACTATTGAACTGAACGGAAAGCCCGAACCCGTAGTCGAAGGTTCAACGGTGGCCGACATGCTCGCCATCCTTGGTGCCGACGGCAGAAAGGTGGCGACGGTAGTCAACGAGCACATTGTCCGCCCTCCCGAACGAACGACCGCTGTCCTCCAGGATGGAGACAGGGTGGAAATTCTGGTATTTGCCGGAGGCGGATGAGGGTCAGCAAGAATGAAACAGCAGTAATGGACGTACTAGATGTAATGGACGCACTCCACATAGGATCCCACACCTTCAACTCCCGCCTGATCCTCGGAACAGGAAAATTCAGCAGCACCGATGTCATGCTCCGGGCCGTCCGGGCCTCGAAGGCGGAGCTGGTCACCGTAGCGCTCCGCCGCTTCAACCGCGAACAGCTCGAGGACGATCTCTTCGGCCCGCTCAGTCAGCTGGAGGGCATCACCCTCATGCCGAACACCTCCGGAGCCTCGACAGCCGCCGAAGCCGTCAAAGCCGCGCACATCAGCCGCGAGCTCTCCGGAAGCCCATTCATCAAGGTGGAGATCCATCCGAACCCGCAGCACCTGATGCCAGATCCGATAGAAACCTTTGAAGCCGCAAAGATCCTTGCTTCGGAAGGGTTCCTGGTCATGCCCTACATTTCGGCAGACCCGGTGCTGGCCAAGCGCCTTGAAGAGGTCGGTTGCGCGTCCGTCATGCCGCTCGGTGCCGCCATCGGCAGCGGCCGTGGACTCTCGACGGCAGGGATGCTCGAGATCATCATCCGGGAAAGCGCCATCCCCGTCATCGTCGACGCAGGTCTGCGCGCTCCATCCGAAGCAGCACGCGCCATGGAGATGGGCTGCAGCGCCGTTCTCGTCAACAGCGCAATCGCCGCTGCAGAAAACCCCGAGGAAATGGCCGCGGCCTTCCGCGACGGCACATCTGCCGGCCGCAGAGCCTACAGAGCCGGTCTCATGACTGAAAGCGGAGATGCCGTCCCGACAAGCCCCCTCACCTCATTCCTCGGGGAAAGACGATGAAGGAAGTCCCCGCATGGCTGGTGGATGAAGGGAGTACTGCGGAAATGCGCCGGATGCTCTCTTCCGATTCCCCGGTCGACATTGAAACCCTCGCCGCCCGTGCCCGCGCCATCACCCTGCGCCGATTCGGACGAACCATATCGCTCTATGCCCCGCTCTACCTGTCGAACCACTGCCCGAGCGGTTGCGCATACTGCGGGTTCGCATCCGACAGGACCACCCTGAGACGGCGGCTTGAAGAGGATGAGATCAGAAGGGAGATTGCCGCCATGAAAAAGCTTGGCATCCGGGACATCCTCCTCCTCACCGGCGAACGGACTGCGGTGGCCGGGTTCGACTACCTGCGCCGTGCCGTGGAGATCGCCGCAGAGGAAATGCCGCGCGTGTCGGTGGAAACCTTCCCGATGAGCGTAGAAGAATACAGGGAACTTGCCAGATGCGGCTGCACCGGCGTCACCATCTACCAGGAGACCTATGACCGGGGGCGTTACGAAGAGCTCCACCGATGGGGTCCCAAGAAAGATTTTCTCCACCGCCTCGAAACCCCTGAACGGGCGCTGGAAGGCGGCATCAAAACCGTCGGTATCGGAGCCCTGCTCGGGCTCTCCGAACCCGTCGAGGAAGCGCTCCGGCTCTACCGCCATGCGCGCCATCTTGCCAAAACCTGGTGGCGTGCAGGCATTTCGGCCTCATTCCCGCGCATGCGCCCTGAACAGGGCGGCTGGCAGCCCCCATTCAATGTAAGCGACCATCAGCTCGCCCGTATGATTCTGGCTTTCCGCATCGGTCTTCCAGACATGGATCTTGCGCTCTCGACCCGCGAACGGGCATCATTCCGCGACGGCATGGCCGGACTCGGCGTAACGCGCATGAGCATCGCCAGCAAAACAACTGTCGGCGGATACGATGAGGGGGAAACCGGCGAGCGGGGACAGTTTGACATTTCCGACGAGCGGAGCGCCGGGGAGTTCTGTCAGGCACTGCGAAATCGGGGAATTGAACCGGTCTTCAAGAACTGGGACGGGGCATACAACGGACCGGCAACACAAATCATCCCTACCGGAGGGCTTAAGGAAACCATCCCATGAACTTGAGCGCACAGGAACAGGAGCGATACAGCCGCCATCTCGCACTGCCGGAAATCGGCATGGAAGGTCAGCAACGACTGAGGGCGTCACGAGTGCTGATTGTCGGCGCAGGCGGCCTCGGATCCCCGGCAGCACTCTATCTTTCAGCGGCAGGAGTGGGAACAATCGGGCTCATTGACGGCGACACAGTGGACCTTACGAACCTCCAGCGCCAGATCCTTCATACAACGGCTTCGGTGGGGATAAAAAAGGTTGACTCCGCCAGAGAGTGCCTCATGGCTCTCAATCCCAACCAGAACCTCCACATCTACCCGTTCAGGCTGAGCAGCGAAAACGCCGGGGAAATAGTCAGGGGCTATGACTTCGTGGTGGATGCAACCGATTCGTTCGGCTCGAAATTCCTCATTTCGAGGGCCTGCCATGCAACCCGCAAACCTTATTCACATGCCGGCATCACCCGTTTTTTCGGTCAGGCAATGACAGTCATCCCGGGTAAAACAACCTGCTGCCACTGCATCTTCCATGAGGACGAAGCGCCGCCCGAAGCCGCCCCCGAGGGACCGCTCGGTGCCATGCCGGGAGTGATCGGCTCCATTCAGGCAATTGAAACCATAAAAGTGCTGCTCGCAATCGGCACGCCACTCTACGACACGCTCCTCACCTGCAACACCCTTACCATGGAATTCCGCAGGGTGACTGTCCGGCGCGATCCTCGCTGTCCGCTCTGCGGTACCCTGTAAGCCCTGCACCGGAAAACCGATCAGGGCTTCATGATACCCTGCAGATGTTGCAGGAACGCTGGAGCATCCATCACCCCTACAATCCGCCGATCCGGCAGTTCATGACCAAAGCGGTCAAAAAAAATGATTCCGGGAGGACCGAACAGGCTGAAGCGCTTCATGAGAGCCCGGTCTTCTAGTGTATTTGCAGTCACATTGACCTGCAGCAACGTAAAGTCCTGCAGACGGTTCATCACCGCCGGATCGTGGAAGGTGAAGCGGTCCATCTCCTTGCATGCAACACACCAGTCCGCATAAAAATCGAGCATGAGCGGCTGGTCGGCTGAGCGCAGCACCTCGTCGAGTTCGGCAACCGAGGTGATGCGCCTGAAAAGAGGTTTTGACTCCCGAATCCCCACGGAGGCCCTGGCCGGACGAATCTCCGAGAGAGGCTCGAGCGGGCGCTCTCCACCGGAAGCAGCGCCAAAGAGTTCCATCACCCCGATGACGATCAGCACCACACCCAGCGCTTTGGAAAAACGGCGGCCGATCGAGGGTTTTTCCGGCATGGCGCCGAACACGCCGAGGAACACCGCACAAAGGATGGCAAAGGCGCCCCAGACCACCATAATGACAGTTGGAGGCAGGACTGGTGTAACCATCCAGATGGCGACGGCAATCAACATGAGGCCGAACAGGTACTTGACGCTGATCATCCATGCACCGGCTTTCGGCAGAAGCGCCCCGGCGGAAAGTCCCACAAGAAGGAGCGGCAAGCTCATCCCCATAGCCATCGCAAAGAGCGCAAGCCCCCCCAGCACAACATTGCCGGTCTGACTGATATAGACCAGCGTCCCAGCAAGCGGAGCAGCAACACAGGGGCCGACAATCAAGGCGGAGAGGGAACCCATGACGAATACCCCGGCGAACCGCCCTCCCTTAAGGCAGTCCGACGCCCTGCCAAGCTTCGTCTGGAGCGACTGCGGCATCTGTAGTTGGTAGACGTCGAACATTGACAGGGACAACAGCACAAGAAGCGCTGCAAACGTGACAAGCACCCATGGTTTCTGGAGCGCGCCGGCAAGGCCTTCGCCAGCCAGTCCGGCGGCAACCCCAAGGGAAGTGTAGACGAAGGCCATGCCCAGGCAGTATGCGACCGCCATCAGGAAACCATGGCGACGGCTGACCGTTCCCTCTCCGACAATGATTGAAGACAGAATAGGAACCATCGGCAGCACACACGGAGTGAACGAGAGCAGAAGACCGAACACAAGGAACGCAAGGCCGATCTTCCAGAGACTTCCACCCTCAAGCGTCGCTTTGGCAAGGGACATGTCATCACTTCCGGAAGAAGCACCGCCAGCAATGGCAGGAGCCTGCTCCGAGGATGCAGCAGATTCCGATGGGTCCCCCGTTCCTCCATCGTCAACCGATTCAGCCAGTAGACCCGGCCGGCCTTGTTCAACAAGGTACATGCGGGTCAGGGGAGGATAGCAGAGCCCCGCATCGGCACACCCCTGATATGCAACATCAAGCCGGAACGGGGCGTCGGCAGATACAATCGGGACAACCACCTTAAGATGGTCATGGTAGATCTCGAGCGCTTCACCGGTCACCTCATCGGTAATCGTCGCCCCTTTCGGCAGAACGGGTTCCTGCAGCGTTGCCGATCCGCTCCCGACATTGACAGTTATCCTGTCACGGTAGAGCTTGCACCCGTTCGCGATATCCCAGTCCAGCACGACCATGTTTGAGTCCGTCAACGTGGCTTTGAGCTTGAAGGCCTGGTCCGGATCCAGGAAATCCGAGGCAAAAACCCGCTGTGGAAGCATGCTGGACAGCACGAGCAGGGCCATCGTGAGCCACCGGACATGGCGATGCTCGTTCTTGATTATTCTTTCTCTCTGCATGGTGCGACCTCCAGTTCGCAGTTCCTCTGATGAATGGTACCCGTTCTGTCGACGGCAAAGTATGCCATCCCTGACTCCTCAAGAAAAGCCAGCCCATCCTTCTCCTTCAGCATGGCGATGGTCGAGAGGCTTCCCGCAGCCGTCGCTGTCGGAGCCACAACAGAAACCGAACGCCAGTAGGTGACCGGGTACCCGGTCAGCGGACTGAGCACATGGCAGTAACGATGGCCATCAGCCTCGAAGTAACGCTCGTAATCACCGCTTGTGGCAAGCGCACCTGAAAAAAGCGGCACCGATGCGATGCTCCTTTCCCGCTGCCGTGGGTCGCGGATCCCAATCGACCATGCACTCCCGTCTGGTTTCGGACCCACTACCCGGATATCACCTGCGAGGTTGACATACCCATGGCGGATGCCGTCCTGATGCAGACACGCTGCAGCACGGTCGGAAGCGTACTCCTTGCCGAACCCGCCGAAGTCAATCTGCATCCCCTCGGGAAGGACGATGCTCCGCTCCTGCAGCTCGACCTTCGCCCAGCCGACCCGTCCCAGAGCAGCGGCGAGCTCATCAGTCCCGGGAACCGTCCCCTTCTTGAAATCCCAGACAGTCCGAAGGATACCTGATGTTATGTCAAAGAGACCCTCACTGCTTCCATACAGGACATCAGCGTAACGCAGGAGCGAGCCCGTCTCCCGATCACACGGCAGCGGGCCCTTTCCCGCCGCACCGTTGATGGCAGCAAGAACACCATCGGGCCTGTACCGGGAATACCGGCACTCAATGCGGGATACCTCTTCAATGGCCCGCGCTGAAACCCGCTGTGCCTCACGCCGGCTCTCTGCAGCTATAACCATTTCCCCGTCGCCCGCCATGGCAGTAAAACCGAACCTGAAAATATCCATGACTCACTATCTGATGATGTCAGGGGGTGCAGCTCATAACAGCCGTGACACCCCGATCTGAATGGTACGGGCGCTGAACGGATACAGTCCGGAATCCGGGTTGCCGCTGATCGACCAGCCGGAGTCCTGATGGTAATATTCATACTTTGCGTCAACCGTCCAGTCCTTGTCGATCTGCTTGCTCACCTTCAGCCCTGCCGTTATAGCGCCGAAAGCTGAGAGGCGTTGGTCATGGGTATAATAGATTCCGCTCGGCTGGGGCGGCTGATACGCAGGATTATCGGCCGGGTTGAGGCTTGCGATTTCTTCAGCCGTTGTCTTCACATAAAAATCAGCCTCAGTCTGTGAATAGAGCCTGAGGAGCGGTGTGACGGTCCAGCCGTCTCCGAGCGGCTGGACGTATTCGGCACCGAGCATATGCGCCCTGATGCCGAAGGTGTCTGAATAATAGCGGTACGAAAAATGTCCGCTCCCGTCTGTTTCGTCGAAATGGTGATTCCAACGAGCCATGAACGTTGTCATATTACGCTTTCGCGGCCTGTTGTCATTTATTTTGTATGGATCGGAATAGTACCCCGTCCCTCCGGAATACCCCAGATTGAGCTGAACAATGTCGTTCTTCGACACCACCTGCGTCACACCGATAAGCCCTCCGTCAATATTCTTCTTCTCGTGGAGGTTCGGCTGGTTATTGGGATTGATACTGTCCCGCGTCATGCTGGCCCCCATGGTGAGGGTGGTGTTATTGTCCTCTGTCGAGAGGCTCGCCTGCAGGGAATAATTCCGTGAGATATAATCCGACTCAGAGGAATAGCTGGTGCCCGCAGTTACCGATCCACGAGAGAAATAGCGGGTGAGCTGCAGGTCGGCGGCCTTGCGGGTATCCTCCATGGCTGAAAGACCGAAGGAATGGAATGAAGGCGAGGCACCCGACACCGCATCATAGGTCAAGGTGCCACCGACCGACCACTTGCCGGCAATCGGCGTCATGGCGTAGACGGAGTACGCGTTGATGTTGATACGGTCATCGTCCCCTCCGCTTCCCGCCGACCCTGACGCGCCGGAAAGTGCATCGTAGCTGACAACGTCATCTACTGCCTCGCCGGAAGACGTGGACGGCCCTGTCTGGCTGTCTTTATAATTGAGGTATTTGAAGCTCACGATGCCCCGCTCCGGCGCTGACTCGGCATGAGCGAACTGGACGGATGGCAGCGACGCAATGGCAGCGCCAACCAGAGCCGCACCGAGCACGTTCGGCTTGTTGTTCTGTATTGAAGTCTTGGTCATGATGATCGTTGATAGTTGGTTAATTGCATCCGCATCCGCCGCCGGCTACTCCTGCGCCACCCGATGCACCTTCCTTGCTGCTGTAGATATGCTCGATATACATATTGTCTAACCGGTCACCCTCGAACGTCATTTCGGGGCGCGCCAGCGTACCCTTTTGCCAGGGCTTCACGGAAGAACAGCCCGAAAGTACCGCAATGGTCAGCAGCACTGCATACTGCATGATCTTTTTCTTGTTGATGTTCATCATTTTCCTCCCTCCAGTGCTGCCTGTATCTGTTTTTCAAGCTGTTGGCGATCAGAAGCCTTGAAGCCTGTATGCCGTAGGACGATTTTGCCGTCCCGGCCAACAAGGAAACTGGTCGGCATCCCCTTGACGCCATAAATATCCGGGGTTTTCCCCGTCCCATCGAATGCGACAGTGAATGCGGCAGGATGTTCAGCAAGGAATTTCCAGGCGTCTGCACGGCGCGCATCAAGGTTGATTGCGATGACCCGGAGTCCTTTTGAACGGTATTTCTGCTGCATGCTGTTCATCCAGGAGAAGGACTCCCGGCATGGACCGCACCACGAAGCCCAGAAATCGACATATACAACCGAACCCGCTCTATCAGCAAGGCTGACCGGGCCTTGTGTCCCGGGAAGGGAAAAATCGACAGCCCGCTGCCCAGCATCAAGTGCAAGGGCATTGCCAGTAAAACTCATTGTCATTAGTGCGGCAAAAGCAAATCGCCGCAGGCGTTTACATTGACGGTTCATCATCGGAATGCAGTTTTTTTTTTGGAAAACAGCGTACAGGTACGCCTCCAGTAATTTCTCCATGTGTCTCATCTGAACCCGTAATAATAATTAACAATTGTTAATGCGCAAAACGAAAAGGATCAAGCAGCATCATTCATCTTATATTCAAGTGAAATCAAGGTGAGTGGGAACCATAAAGACCGGGAAAACGCTTTTCAAACGCAGCGAATCGGTTATATGACAATGAACATAGTGCCCTCGGGGATGTTAACAATTATTAATACGAATGTTTGGACATCGAGACCCGGGAACATAAATTAACCCTTCACCGACCAAAGCACGGCCCCGTCAGTCCCTTATAATCAGTGATAGACAAGTTGTGCATCATCAGCATGGGGCTCTTTTCTGACTTAAAAAATGACACTGCTTCATACTATGGCCCCTCACCCGCGAAAATGGTTTCATGCCCCCTGGGAATTCAGGGAGGCGGCACTTGCAGCGACACTGACCCTAGCGCTCGGATTCGCCGTTCAGTATAGCCTCGGAGGGGCGGGCATAACCATGCCGGCCTGGCCACTCAACGGCATCATTCTCGCCCTCATTGCGCTTGCCACCCTCACACTCGGCCTATCGTTCCGGAACCACCCCATGGTGCAGTGGCTCGGCGGCATCCCCCTCGGGCTCTCCCTCATTTTATCCCTCGCCATCCTCTCATTCATCGGCGGCATGGTACCGCAAGGTGCGGCGGGCAATCCGGCAGCGATGCAGCTCGGCCTTTACAGCATATTTTCAAGCTGGCCCTTTGCCCTGACCGTAGCCATTTTCTTCGTGAACCTCGGCCTCTCGCTCGTATGGAAAACCATTCCATTCAGCCCCAAAAACCTGCAGTTCATTTTGTTCCATGCAGGCTTCTGGATTGCACTCGCATGCGGTATTTTCGGCAGTTCGGATCTCCAGCGGCTGGTCGTTCCAGTCTATGAAGGCCGGAGCACCAGCCGGGGCCTGGTGTCGGGTGAAGGAAGAGATGTTGTCGAGCTACCGTTCTCGATCAAGCTCCATGACTTCTCGATAGAGGAATACCCGCCCCAGCTCATGTTCTATGATCCGGAGTCGGACCGCTTCATCATGGCCGGTTCCCAGGCGGTCACCGAGGTCCATAAAGGCACCAGAGTCTCATGGAAAGGCACCGACGTGGAGGTAACGGAGTTCATGACTTCTGCCATGCCGGGCCCTAGCGGCAATCCCGTTGCAGCACCTCCATCAGCAGGCATCCCATACGCGAAAGTCCGCATCACCGGCAGCGGAGCGCAGCCCGACACCTGGCTCAGCACCGGAGGGCCCGGCATGAGGCCCTATGTCGCGGGTATCGACTCCCAGATTCTCATCATGGTTCCGGGATCACCGAAGTCATACCGCTCGGCGGTCACCTTACAGGCCGAAGGGGGCCGAAGCCTCGAAGCAGAGCTAGAGGTGAACAAGCCGGTGAACTTCGAAGGCTGGAAAATCTACCAGATGGGGTACGACGAAGAATCAGGACGATTCTCGACGCTCAGCCTTCTTGAAGCAATACGCGATCCATGGCTCCCGGGGGTCTATCTCGGGTTTTTCATGATACTCGGAGGCAATGCGCTCTTTTTCTGGAACGGCATCAAACGATCGGGGGTTCAGGCATGATCATTGATTTCACAGCTGCGGCATACCTTTCAATCGCCTTCTGGGCATCCGGCAGCCTGTTAGGGCTTGCCGCAAGGGGCAGCGCCGTCATGAAAAGAGCGGCAACAGGGCTCAACCTCGGCGGCTCGCTCGTCATGATCGCCTTCATCGCCATGTACTGGTCGGCGCTCGAACGCCCACCCCTCCGTACCCTCGGTGAAACCCGCCTCTGGTATGCGGCGCTTATTCCGCTGGTTGGGCTCCTTGTCGAGCAGCGCTGGAACATCTCCTGGCTGAAATACTACTGTATGGCGCTCGCGGCATTCTTCCTCTCCATCAACCTCATGCACCCGGAGGTCTTCGACAAGGCCCTGATGCCTGCTCTGCAGAGCCCGTGGTTCATCCCTCACGTCGTCGTCTACCTGGTCGGCTATGTGCTGCTTGCAGCATCATCGGTGGCGGGATGGCACAACATCTTTCTCACCTGGAGAAAAAAGAACACCCTGCAGAATGACGCGATCGGCCACTATCTGGCACTGCTCGGGTTCGTCTTCCTTACCTTCGGGCTGGTGTTCGGTGCACTCTGGGCCAAAGACGCCTGGGGAAACTACTGGTCATGGGATCCGAAGGAGACCTGGGCATTCATCGCCTGGCTGATCTACCTCGGCTACCTGCATGCCTCAAGCTGGAAAGTCAGGCGACTGAACCTCCAGTGGTACCTGGCGCTGGCCTTTCTGGTGCTGCTTGTCAGCTGGTTCGGCGTCAACTACCTGCCGACGGCGGCCAACAGCGTACACACATACCAGCAGAGCTAGCAAAAGGTAAGGGGCTCAGTGAAGGCTTTTGTGCCACACATTCATGCTCTCGATTCCTCCGGAGATATTGGTGTTGTTGACCAGAGTGCCGCCGAACCGGTAGCCGGCACGGGCAAAGGTGATATTCATCCCAACCGATGCCGCACGGGCGATGGTAAAGGCCGTGAGCATCCCCTTCTTCCGCATCCCGTCCTCCATCGTCCGCAGCAGATGCAGTGCCAGACCGCGACCACGCCAGTCCGGAAGGGTCGCGAAGTCGGTCATCTCCACACTCTTTCCAACAAGATCCATTTCAGATGAAGCAAGCGCCACAAGGCGCCCTCCACGCTCTACCCCATAGTAGTCTACATGGGTGTTCATGGTCTCCAGCAACCACTTAGGATCATCGATCGGAAACGGATAGGAGGGGAAAACCTCCCGGTAAATGGCGCTCATGGCGGAAATGTCGTCGGGTGTGCATTGCCGGATCTGAAATTCTTCAGCAACAGCATCCACCGGCGAGTGAGGAAGCGCGTGGGCCATGACTGCGATCTTCCCGATGTCGTCTCCATCCTTTGCGACAGCCCGGTTTGAATCAAGAAACAGCGCAAGAAACAGCATCATGTCCCTGCCTCCATAAAAACCCGGAATTCGAGCCTCCTCCCGGTAACCACACTCCAGAAACGGATCGGAGAAGCCGATCGGCACTTTCGCAATAATCTTGCTGTACCCGTTCCGGCAGGCAAGCCCGACGAGTTCATCAGGTAACGTGAAAGGATCTGCATCAGCCAGGTCCATCAGATAGATCCGCCGGCTTAAGGAACCGTGGTGGATGAGTGCGCCCTTATATTGTTCAATGGTATCTGTCATGAAGCCTTTTCGGTATCGGGAACAATGAATGAAAACGGGAGTAACGAGCCTTGCGGGGAGGAACGCCAGAGGCCGGCAAAACCGGTTAAGATCCACCGGCATACTGATGGCTCCATCATGCATCCCCTTCAGTACATGCTGCGCTTCCCGTTACAGAAATCCTCAGCATCGCCGTTCCGCCAGAAATGGTGTCAACCGACACCAAGCGCCAGATCCTCGAACCAGCCCATCAGCCATTACTCCTCTTCTCCCCTTCGTCGTGAAAGGCGCTCGTTCGAGGACGGGATGAGCGAAATGGTGGCATCATGGTCCGAGAGCAGCTGCTGGATGCCGATGGCCTCCATGGCGTCGGCATCATCAAGATTGAGCTGCAGGTCGCAGCGATCGCAATTTCGGTCGCAGAAGGTAGGCAGATAGGAATCCGGCTCTTTATACGTGGTGATCACTCCTTCGTAGTTGCGCAGCACAACCTTGTTCGTCGACCATGAAATCAGGTAGTTCGGCATGACAGGGATCTTTCCTCCGCCGCCCGGCGCATCGATCACATAGGTCGGAACGGAAAAGCCGCTCGTATGGCCGATCAGGCTCTCAAGAATCTCGATCCCCTTGCCAACCGGTGTGCGGAAATGCGAAAGCCCTTCGGACAGGTCGCACTGGTAGAGGTAGTAGGGGCGTACGCGGTTGCGCACGAGTTTGTGTACGAGCGCTTTCATGATGCGCGGGCAATCGTTGATGCCGGAGAGCAGCACGGTCTGATTGCCGAGCGGCAGTCCGCCATCGGCAAGGAGAGCCAGAGCGTTTCTGGACGACTGGGTGATCTCGCGCGGGTGGTTGAAATGCGTGTTCACCCACACCGGCTGGTGCTTTTTCAGAACGGCAACCAGCGCCGGCGTGATGCGCTGCGGCAGCACCACGGGAGTCCGGGTGCCGATACGGATGACCTCGACGTGCTCTATGGCCTGAAGCTCCCCGAGTATCCAGTCGAGATAGTCGTCTGAGAGCAGGAACGGGTCGCCGCCGCTCAGCAGCACATCTCGAACCTGCGGAGTCCGGCGGATGTAGTCGATGCCCTCACTGATTGCCGAACGGCCGGGAATGGTATCCCGGTCACCCACCTTCCTCTTGCGGGTGCAGTGACGGCAGTACATCGGACAGGTGTTGCTCACCAGAAGCAAAACCCTGTCGGGGTAACGGTGGGTCACACAGGGAGCCGGGCTGTCTGCATCCTCGTGCAACGGATCAGCCATGTCGCCCGTCATGATCTCGAGTTCACGCGGGGAGGGCACGCTCTGCAGGAAAACAGGATCGTTCGCCATGTCCCGGGTGTTGATGAGCGAGAGGTAGTAGGGGGTGATGGACATCGGGAACTTCGCGACCGTCTGGCCGAAGGCCTTGCGCTGTTCATCCGAAAGGGTGATGCCGAGAAGGGATTCAAAAGCTGAAAGGGTGCGGACGCTGTGGCGCATCTGCCATTTCCAGTCTTGCCAGTCCGAAAGAGTGGCGTTATGGTCGATCCTCTGGATAATCTGTTGCTGGGCCAGTGATAAGGTCATGGTATGCAGGTGTGATTTCCGGGTCAAAATGCCTGGCAAGCTTTACAAGCAGCTCCGAAAGGAGCATCTGCTCATCTGCAGGCATTCGACCAAACGCACGCAGATAGGAATCGCGCATCAGTTCGGGCACCGAGTCGATAAGAGCCTGCCCGGCAGGAGTGATGCCGAGCAATACCTTCCGCTGATCCTCCAGCGAGCGTGAACGCGACACAAGCCCGCGAGCCTCAAGACGATCAAGAATGCCGTTCACCGTGCTGAGGCTGAGTTGCAGTTCGGCGGCAAGCAGCGAAAGGGTGTGCACACTCTCCTTTTGCAGGGTATGCAGGCAGAGCAGCTGTGGAGAGGTGATCTTCCACTCCCGGTGAAGCTTTCTGGAATGCACATCAAGAGCCCGTGTAATACGGCGCAGGGCATGGTACCCCCTTCCGTCGGACCCTTCCTCCGGCAACACGGCATGCTGCATCGTTCGGGGAAATCTGGTTATAAAAAACTTTCGCATACGATATTTTCGTACACGAAACAATTAGACACAACCTACACAATTCTGTCCAATAAAGCAATCCGGACCGGTTCATACTGCTGAAAGGGCTTTCAGGGCTTGACCCACTGGCGGAGGCGGTGGGAAGTGGCGGCGGCGGCCAGAACCTTCTGGACGACGAGGCCGTCGGCGAACCCTGCAGCATCGGGGATGCGCACGTCCCCATTGCGGATGGCCTTGACGGCCCGGTGGGCGAGGAAAGCGAAGCCGACGGCGAAAATGCCGTGGACGGCCAGAGACGAGTGACGGATCTTCTCCTGCAGCACGAGTTCGTCCCAGGGCAGGATGGGCTCTACCAGTTTCCAGCGGGGGGCGTCAATGAGGCTGCGCCCGCTCTTTGCGCCACCAGTCTCTATCTCCCATAGACGGCCTGCACCATCAAGGCGGATGGACTTCAGGCTGCCGGATACTTCGAACGAGAACCAGGTGTATGAGCCGACTGTTGTGACCTGCATGAGTGAGGGGCAGTTGAGGGCAATGGAAGATGGGCCGAAGCGCATCATCATCGAAAAACTGTCGTCGGAGGTCACCTGACGCATTTTCCCATCGCGATCCGGCCGCTGGGGGATGCTGGTCGTGAGGTTGCAGGAAACTTCAGAAAGCTCCCCGATCAGAAAGCGGTTAAGGTCGACAAGATGCGAACCGATGGCACCGAGGGCTCCCCCGCCCCGTTCACGGTCGCTCCACCAGGTCCAGGGCTGGTCAGGCCGGTTGCGGCTTGAAAGGTTGACAATGGCGCGCACGTCGAAAACCTTTCCGATCTCACCGCTCTCGATCATCTGTTTCATGGTTCGGACCGCGGGGTGGAACCGGAGCTGGTGGTCAAGGAGAGCAAGGCCCGGTGCCGAAAGCGAAGCGTTGAACATCGATTCCGCCTCTGCGACATTGAGGGCGAAGGGCTTTTCACAGATGACGCTCGATCCGGCTTCCAGAAGCTCCGTCACCATATCGCGGTGAAGGAACGGAGGGGTAGTCACGCAGACCAGGTCGAGATGCCGGTCGAGCATCCCGCGCCAGTCCTCGAATCCTTCCGTGATGGCGAACGACTCCATGAACTTTGTACGGTGTTTTTCTGTGGGACTCGCCACAGCGGCAAGCACGACGTCATCCATCAGGGAAAACGCCGGTGCCTGGGCGATGCGCGCCCATCCACTTCCAAGAAAACCGATCCGTATCTCTTTTTTCATCTTCAGGACATAAAAAAAGGGTGACCTCGATCACCCTTCCGATATTGAGGCAGCCGCCCTCAGACGGCCTTCTGTTTCTGTTCCTTGGCAAGTCTGGCTTTTTCAATATAACCCTTCTGGATGTCGCGCGACACATTGTAGGCCTTTGACAGGCTGTCGGAACGCCAGAGCAGGGCATCGAACGCCATGCAGATGTTGCGGAGATAGGGAATGCCGGCGTCCGTCACCTTCACGCTGTTCTCTCCGAGGACGACCATGCCGTCATTCTCCATATCCTCGAGACGATAGCGGGCGACGTCGAGCTCTTCGGTGTAGAGTGCCGGATCAGCCCATGAGGTCTCCTGCTTGCACATGAGGTTGAGAATGTGGCGGCGGAGCACCAGATCCTCGGGGGTGAGCATATGGCCGCGGTGCAGCGGAAAGCGGCCTTCGTTGACCGCCTTGATGTAGGCGCCGTCAGTCCGCTCGTTCTGTGCGAATGCGTACCAGGTGTCGCTGATGGATGATGAGCCGAGCGCCAGCATCATCTGGGTGGTGTTTTCCGTGTAGCCCATGAAGTTCCGGTGCAGGGTGCCGTTCCTGGACGCCACATAGAGCGCATCGGTCTCGATGGCGAAATGATCCATGCCGATTTCGTGGTAGCCGATCGACTCGAGCATGGCACGGCCCTTGTCGTAGAGTTCCTGCTTTGCGTCGCCGACGGGGAGGTCCTCCTCCTTGAAGTTGCGCTGCCCTTCGTACATGTGCGGGTTGTGGCCGTAGGCATAGAAGGCCAGACGGTCTGGACGGAGCTGCATAACCTTCTGGATGGTGTCGGTGATGGTGCCGAGGTTCTGCTTGGGAAGGCCGTAGACCAGATCGAAATTGACGGAAGTGAAGCCGATCTGGCGGGCAAGATCGACCTTTTCCTTTACCAGTTCAAACGACTGGGGACGGTTGATCTCCTTCTGCACGATCGGGTCGAAGTCCTGGATACCGAAGCTCAGGCGGCGGAAGCCGACATTGTAGAGCGCAAGAAGATGCTCTTTCGTCGTTGAACGGGGGTTGGTCTCGAAGCTGAAGATGTAACCGTCCATGCGGTTCACATGCTTGTAGAGACCATCGATGAGCCTGGTGAGGTTTTCGGGGCTGAAGAAGGTCGGTGTACCGCCGCCGATATGCATTTCCTTGACGTTGAGGGTGCCGGGGAACACGTCGAGGTACATCTGCCACTCTTTCAGAAGGGCATCAAGGTACGGACCCTCGAAAGAGTGGTCCTGAGTGCGGTGGGCGTTGCATCCGCAGAAATAACAATAGTTCTCGCAGTACGGAATGTGGATGTACATGCTGATGCCGGTGGTTTCATTGCTGTCGTTGAAACCCTTGACCATAGCCTCTTTCCACTGCTCCTGGGAGACGCCGTCGGTGCTCCATGAGGGAATGGTCGGATAGCTGGTGTAGCGTGGGCCGGGATTGCTGTACTTCTCTGCAAGATTGGTTGCCATTGCTGTCTTCCTCAACAAGTATTATTTTTATAAATTCAACATTCGCCAAAATACATAAAACTCGGCAATTTCATAAATCCATCAGGCTCCAGGCTGCCCTCAGCCGGGCTGCCCCAAGCAGTCCCGCCTGCCATATTTATTCCATTATGAACATACAGGACAACGCTGGAACGATACCACAGGTCGGCATCATCATGGGCTCCGATTCGGATTTCGACATCATGAAGGAGGCGGTGAAGGTGCTTGAAGAGTTCGGGGTGCCTTCTGAAATCTCCGTCATTTCAGCCCACCGCACTCCGCGCGACCTTGAGGCGTACGCCTCGGGAGCACGGGCACGCGGACTCAAGGTCATAATCGCCGGTGCCGGCGGCGCGGCCCATCTGCCGGGTGTGACCGCCGCTTTGACCGAACTGCCTGTCGTCGGCGTACCCATATTCAATCAAAAGCTCAGCGGACAGGATGCGCTCTACGCTATCGTACAGATGCCTGCCGGCATTCCGGTGGCGACCGTCGGCATAGACAACGCCCGAAACGCAGCACTCCTTGCCGTGCAGATCCTTGCGATTTCCGACACCGAACTGATGCAGGCTCTCACGGCCTTCCGCCTGAAACTTGCGGATGCATCGCGCCAGAAAACCGGAAAAATCCGCCAGCGGCTGCATGAAAACAACTGAATTCTGGATCCGGCACCTCGGGCTCGAGCGCCATCCCGAAGGAGGCTGGTACAGGGAGACCTGGCGAACCACCCGATCCGTTCCTTTCACCGGGGAAAGCCCGTTCGGCGGCGACCGGTCCTTTGCGACCGCCATCCATTACCTGCTCGAGGGTACGGAGCGTTCACGGCTCCACAGGATCCACTCCGACGAACTCTGGCTGTGGCACGCAGGCTCGGCCCTCAGGGTGGATGCATTCGGCAGTGGCCACACAGCCTTCGTCCTCGGACCGGAACCCGAAAACGGAGAGTGCCTGCAGGGGGTGGTGCCGGCCGGGTGCTGGTTCGGAGCCTCGCTTGAGGATTGTGCGCCTCAGAACTATGCGTTGGTCAGCTGCGTGGTGGCACCGGGATTCGACTTCAGGGACTTTACATTCGCCCGGAAAGAGGATCTCCTCGTGCAGTACCCCCAGCATCGCGGCATCATTGAAAAGCTCACTTGAATATTCTTATATTCACTCGGGATTTTCCATCTTTTTTTTACCTTACGGCACGTTACGGCATTATTGCCACCAGGCGCCCCATAGAGCATGGTGAAGAGAGGGTTTCCATGAAAAGACAAACAGAACCATGAAAAAGAGAGTTGTTATCGTTGGCGGAGGATTCACGGGCATGAATGCCGCGCGAGTCCTCGGCAATAGAGCAGATGTCGAAGTTACCTTGATCGACAGGCGGAACTACCATCTTTTCCAGCCGCTCCTCTATCAGGTCGCCATGTCGGCGCTTGATGAGGGGGACATCGCCGCCCCGCTGCGCAACATGCTCTCCATATACAATAACATCACCGTTTACAAGGGCATCGTAGAGCGCGTCGATACTGAAAACCACACCATCCACACCGACTTCGGACCGGTGGAGTATGACTATCTGATCCTCGCCTGCGGAGTACGCCACCACTATTTCGGCAACAACCAGTGGGAGGAGAACGCGCCCGGCCTGAAAACACTCTCCCAGGCAAAGGAAATCCGCCGCCGCGTGCTGGAGGCCTACGAGGCTGCCGAGCGCAGCAACGACCCTGTCGAGCGCAAGAAGCTGCTCACATTCGTCATCGTCGGCGGCGGGCCAACCGGCGTGGAACTTGCCGGCTCGATCGGCGAGATGAGCCGCTACACCCTCTCGAAACTCTACCACCAGATCGACCCGAAACTAACCCGTATCTTCATCGTCGAAGCCGCGCCGAGGATCCTCGGATCGTTCTCCCCGGAACTGGCCAGCAAGGCAACCCGCTCCCTAGAGCAGCTCGGCGTGCAGGTCTGGACCAGCAGCATGGTGAACGATGTCGATGAAAACGGCGTGCAGATCGGCAACGAGCGGATCGAGGCGGCAACCGTACTCTGGGCTGCCGGCGTCACAGCCATCCGCATCGGCGACAACTTCGGCGCCGAAACCGACCGGATCGGCAGAATCGTGGTCGAAGGCGACCTTTCGGTCCCCGGTCATCCGGAAATCTTCGTCGGCGGCGACCAGGCCTGCCTCTTCAACAGCGAAGGCAAACCCCTTCCCGGTATGGCTCCGGTCGCACTGCAGGAAGGCAATTTCATCGGCAAAACCATCATACGCGACCTTAAAGGAAAGGTAAGGAAGCCCTTCCAGTACAAGGACAAGGGACAGATGGCCACCATCGGCAGGAACAGGGCGATTGTCGAGATCGGCAACATCAAGTTCGACGGTACCCCTGCATGGTTCACATGGCTTCTGGTCCACATCTACTACCTCACCAGCTTCAAGCACCGGGTATTCGTGCTGATGCAGTGGGGTTGGTCCTACTTCACCTTCGGCTTCGGCGCCCGCCTCATCGTAAACCGCGAATGGCGGTTTTACCCTGAAGCCGGCCCCAGCAGGAAAGAACCCGCTCCGTGAAGCGGAAACACTCCGCAGCAGCCATTGCCGGATTTCTGACCGGCACGGCATTTCTCGGGCTCGCCATATGGTTAAGTTTTGCCATGGCGGGAGTTGCCGGCAATCATGAGGAGGATCTCCGCCTCTACTCCCTCCTCACAGGATCATACGGGGCATGGCGGATCTTTCGTTCCTGGATGCTGTGGAACGGGGCCCAAGAAAATGCTTGAAAGCATCACGATTCATCACTATACTTCCAGCCGAACCCTCACCATCCCATTGCAGCCAACGAACCAGCATGAACACACTGCCAGTCAACCGCGAAACCGAAGAGCAGCTTTTTTTTCACAACTACTCCCGCCTCCCCATTGCCGTCACGCATGGTGAAGGCGCCTGGCTGGTGGCGGATGACGGCACCCGCTACCTCGACATGATTGCCGGCATCGGCGTCAACGCGCTCGGCTACGGTGACCAGCGCCTGGAACAGGCCATCACCATGCAGGCCTCGAAGCTCATCCACGCCTCGAACCTCTTCATGATGCGCCCCCAGTTCGAACTGGCCGCAAAACTCCTGCAGCTCTCAGGCCTCTCAAAGATCTTTTTCGCCAACAGCGGTACGGAAGCCGTTGAGGCGGCGATCAAAATGGCACGCAAATGGGCCGCCGACAACGGGAACGGAGAGAAGAACGAGGTGCTCTCGTTGAGCAACTGCTTCCATGGCAGGACCTACGGGGCGATGTCGCTGACGGCCAAGCCCCAGTATGTTGAAGGGTTCCACCCCCTGCTTCCTGCCCTTGGCATGATCGAGTTCAACGATATGGAAGACCTCGAGCTGAGGGTGTCCGGGAAAACTGCCGCGGTCTTCATCGAAGCCGTTCAGGGAGAAGGCGGCATCCACAGGGTATCGAAAGCCTTCAGCGACCGTTTGATGGCGCTGCGCGAACAGTACGGGTTCCTTATCGTGGCCGATGAAATCCAGGCCGGGTGCGGACGTACCGGAACATTCTTCAGCTATGAGCAGCTGGGCCTCGAGCCTGACCTCGTCTGCCTTGCAAAACCGCTCGGCGGCGGGCTTCCGCTTTCAGCCGTCATCGGCAGCGAGAAAGTTGCCGGCGTGCTGACCTACGGAAGCCACGGAACAACATTCGGCGGCAACCCGGTCGCCTGCGCGGCAGGGCTTGCCATGATAGAGGCGATCGAGAGCGATAAACTGATGGAGCGCGCCACCCAAACCGGGGCGTTCTTCCAGGAAGAACTCTCGAAGCTTGCCCTTCGCCATTCCGCCATCACCGACATCCGCCAGTACGGCCTGATGATCGGCATCACCGTCGAGCGGGAGGCGAAGTACTATGTGGAACGTGCCCTCCAGCGGAAGGTCATCATGAACGCAACCAGCCGGAATGTCATCCGCCTGCTTCCGCCACTCGTCATCGGACGGGAGGAAGCCCAATACTGCATCAATGTGCTCGATGAAATCCTCACCGAAGAAAAAGCAGGCGCCTGAACCCGGAGTGCGCCCGACCCCGAAAGGGGCATCGTCGATGCCCCTCGGCAGGACAAACTACCTGACGATAGCTACGGGTGCGGCAGTCATTGCCGCAAGCTTCTGGGGCATGGCGATTGAACGCCAGGTCGACGGATTCTTCGCTCTCAACATAGCCCCGTTCCTCCTCATCGGCGCTTACGCCACCGTAGCCGTCGGCATCCTCATCCGACCACGGAAACACTGAATCCGTTTCCAGCTTCCTTCTGCCTGAACACTCAAGGACTGCCCCCCCTGAACCGCCAAAAAGCGCCCTCAAGGGGGCGCCCATACTGTTGTATTACAAGCAGCGGAATACGACCGGGAACCCTCAGTTGATCTGGAACCGGATCGGTACGGTGAACCATACCTTGATGGCACGCCCGTTCTGTATTCCGGGAAAGTATTTCGACTCCATGACGGATCTCACGGCGACATCGTCGAAGACGGTGCAGTCAGCCGGAATGCGCTTCATCACCACCGCACGCATCGGCCTTCCGTCCTCACCGATGAGGACGCTGACGAACACCTTCCCCTCGATACCGGCGATACGGGCCATCTCAGGATAGTGCGGTTTTCTCTGGTCGAGGAACCCGGGCATTTTCTCGCAGGGGATAAATACCGGACCACCCTCTCCGCTGCCGTCGACACGCTCGGTCTGGATAGCCTGGCGAAGCTCCTTCTGGGTCGCGATGGTCTGTTCGGCCGGCACCTCGTTCTCCTTGACCTTTTTGATCTTTCCGACATTCGGCGCAACCGCAGCGGGAACAGAGGGAACGGCCGGAGCCGGAGGCGGAGCGGCAAGAGGGGGAGGCGGCGGAAGCTGTGTGACGCTGGTGACCACTTCATAGCACTGGAGCATCCGGCCTGAGTCAGCAGAACCGCCGAAAAGAGACATAATTCTTCCCCAGTTGGCTGCGGCTACCCAGAAAAGGAAAAGGAGCATGACTGCGGCAATCACCCCGTGACTGAGGAAGATATGCGCCTGACGCCGGAGTGAAAGGTTGCCGTACCAGATTCCGCGAAGACGGTCGGTATCGAGGAACTCTTCGCTGAAAGACCAGCGCGATGCCTTCGTTTCGGCATCGATTTCACTGTGTATTTTCTTGAGATTTGACTGCACGGGACAAGCGTTCGGTTCAGTAATGCTCCGCCTATACGGATTTCTTTATCTCCAGATCGTCCTGGGGGGTGTAATCGTCAAGACTGAACCGGTCAATTTTCATCATGTTCAGTTCGTCGATTATGTCGACAAGCTGCTTGTATTTGGCTTTCTGGCCGATCTTGACAACGATCACCAGCTTGCTGTTCGAAAGGGACTGCTGGCGAAGCAGACTGCGCATATCTCCGCTGAGTGCCTTTCTGCCTTTATCTCCGGGCTCATAGAGCGGAATGCGCCGGGGGGCAAGGTCCCCGAGGGAACAGTAGGCCATGCCGTCTCCCGGTATGCGGAGCGTCAGTATGTTGGATCCGGCTACTTTCACCTCGCCCTGTTCAGGCGGGATGTTGATCTCCATGGTGTTGGATTTCGAAAACGTGGTCGTCAGCATGAAGAAGGTGAGGAGCAGGAACGCCACATCCACCATCGGGGTCATGTCGAGACGAAACCCGATACGCTTCCGCTGATGACCCTTCGCCTTCGTGCCGCGGCGTTCGCCCGGAGTGTCTACCATGCCCATACTAACGGCTCTCCTTTTCAAGAACGGTGACGAGATTGAAGGTGAGGAGGTTCGCCTTCTTGTACACCTTGATGACATGGTCGACCGCCTCGAACCCGGCGCCGCCGTCGGCCCTGACAACAGGGCGGAGCCGCTGGTCGGCAAAACGCGCCATCACGACGAACCGGTCGAGCTCAGAGCGTTCCACAGGAAATGTTTCAGCAAGGCGGAAGCTTTTCAGCGAATCCGCGACAGCTGCCGGCGACATGCCTGTGGCCTCGAGCTTAGGAAGGATGACTGCATTGAAAAGACGTTCACGTGTCGACTGGGAGGAAACGCCCATGAAAAAGTCATCGTCTCCGCTGACCGTAACCGTGAGGACTTCCGACTCAGGGAGCTTCTTCTCGGAATGCGATGAGGGAAGATCTATCACCACAGGCTCCGGCGGACGGAACTTGGTGGTGAGCATGAAAAAAGTCAACAGCAGGAATGCGACATCCACCATGGGGGTCATGTCAAGCCGGAAGCCTACCCGTTTTGCCTTTATTCTCGACATCTGGCGTTACCGGCTGGATCCGGTTCCAAGGGTCTGGATGATGTAGAAAGCCGCTTCATCGATCATGTAGCTGAAGCGGTCAACCCTGGTGGTGAAGATGTTGTATGCCACGATTCCTAGGATCCCGCCGACGATGCCGAGCGCCGTATTGAAGAGCGCCTCGGAAATACCGAGCGAAAGCTGCACCGCATCAGGCGCACCGCTCGTCGCCATGGCCTGGAATGCCCGGATCATACCCATTGTGGTGCCGAGCAGTCCGACCATGGTGGAAATGGAGGCGATGGTCGAAATGGCGACAAGGTTCTTCTCAAGAAGCGGCATCTCCATCGTGGAGGCTTCTTCGACGGCCTTCTCCATCTCGCTGATCTTTTTGTCACGGTCGGTCACATTGAAGGCCGCCAGCTGGGTGTAACGATCAAGAACCGAACGCAGCACTGCGCCAAGCGAACTCTGATGGTCATCGCACCGGGCGATGGCGCCCTGGATGTCACCACTGTTGATGTCCTGCTTGATCCCCTGGACAAACTCCGGGATGTTTCCCTTGCCGGCAGCCTTGTTGAGGGCGATGATGCGTTCAACCGTATAGGCGATGACCATGAGGATCAGGGCCATCAGGACCGACACCACCGGGCCGCCCTTCCAGACAGCGTGGAACATGGAATCGGGAGGGGTCGTTCCCATCCAGAGATAAAAAAGGAGAGAAACGACGTAGGCGGCCGCAATGAGCAGGCCGGTGAAGAGTCCCTGTTTCATGGATAGTTGCTTTCCGTTAATTTGCTATACTGCAGGAGGAGCATTATGCGGCCGGGGAAAAACGCTCCATTATGATTTGTAAGAATTTAGTAAATATGTTGCGGATTTTTCAATATATGCCACCATACATAAAGCAATCAGGGCAAAAAATATAACGGATGATTCCCCATGAGACCATCGACGAGGTCCGCCAGGCGGCCGACATCGTCGACATCATCTCCGACTACCTCACCCTGCGACAAGCCGGACGCAGCTTCAAGGCCCTGTCGCCGTTCACGCAGGAAAAAACACCCTCGTTCGTCGTTTCGCCCGAGAAACAGATCTATAAATGTTTCTCCACGGGCAAGGGAGGCAATGTATTCTCCTTTGTGATGGAGATGGAAAAAGTCTCCTTCCCCGAAGCTGTCGAACTGGTCGCAAAACGTGCGGGCATAGATATCAGCCGGTTCACCTCGAAAAACGCCGGAGAGGATGCGAAGGAGGACACCCGCACCAACACGCTTCGCTGGGCGGCCCGCCACTTCCACTCCACGCTCGAGAGAGACCACGGAAGCCCCGGCTACGCCTATCTTGCCGCCGAGAGGGGGCTCTCTGCAACCACCATCAAAAGCTTCGGGCTCGGCTACGCCCCCCCGGGGTGGGATCACCTGCTCCATGCCGCAAAAAATGCGGGCATCGAACGCAAGCACCTGGAAAGCCTCGGGCTCATCACTGAAAACCGCCAGAAAAAGTCCTGGTACGACACATTCCGAAACCGTGTCATCTTTCCCATTTTCTCCATCGGAGGCCAGGTCGTGGGCTTTGGCGGCAGAACCCTCGAAAAAAGTCCCGACACGCCGAAGTACCTGAACTCGCAGGAAAGCTCCATCTTTGAAAAGTCGAAACTCCTTTACGGGCTCAACACGGCAAAAAACGAGATCCGCTCGAGCGCTCAGGCCATCCTCGTTGAGGGTTACATGGACGTGCTGGCGCTCCATCAGGCTGGCATCACCTCAGCCGTAGCATCCTGCGGCACATCACTCACCCGCTACCAGGCCAAAATCATCGGGCGCTACGCCAAAAGCGTCCTCTTCGTCTACGATGCGGACCCAGCAGGAAAGAAGTCCATGATGGCAGGCATCGACATCCTGCTTTCGGAAAACATCACCCCCATCATCCTCATGCTGCCGCCGGGAGACGACCCGGACAGCTTCGTCAAACGGGAGGGCAGGGAGAAGTTTCTGGCGTTAAGCAGAAAAGAGAGCCTCAGCTTCCTGGATTTCCAGATCCGATTCCACCGGGAAGCAGGCGCCTTCGAGACCCCGGAACTGAAAGCCGACGCCATCGGCAGCATGGTCCGGACCATTGGGCTTGCCGCAGACCCGGTCCGCCGGGAGCTCTACCTGCAGGAACTTTCCGAAAAAATCGGGATCAGCCTGCAGGCACTCAACGAAGTGCTCCCCGCCGGAAATCCCGGAAAAAGACAGAGCGCTCCCCCGCCGCCGCCGCCCGGGCGAGCGAAGCAGGTGAAACCGATCGTTGCAGGCCCTATCTCGGTGCTTGAGAAGACCTTTGTGAAAGCCCTTCTTGAAAGCACGGCCTACGGCAATGTCGTCCTTGAGTTCGCCGCCTCGCACGAGGCGATGCTGATGCTCCGGAACCCTGCCGCCCAGCATATCTTCCTGCACATGATCCGCCGCTACCACGAAATCTCCGCCGACCCGGATGCCCGCATCGACGTGGCAACCGAAATCGGCCTCTTCGGCCGGCCGGACGCCGAAGACCTCGCCACGGGACTCCTCATGGACCAGCCGGTCAGCAACAAGTGGCTTGAAAAAACCGACCTGCACGGCGACAGCGCAAGACGTTGCCTCGGGATGTTTCTCGATGCCTTCAAAAACCTGATACTCGAACCGCTGCTCGACGAAAAGGACCGGCTGATGGAGGCGATACGGACCGAGGCGGAAACCGAAAAGGAAATCGCCCTGTCCAGGGAAAAAATCACCCTCGACAAAAAGATCCGCACCACCGCTCTCGAACTGAGCGAGATGATCGCCGCGATCCTCGAGCGCCGCCAGTAAGCCCCCTTCAACATAAAAAAAGCCGCTCCAGGGGAACCCCGGGGCGGCTGTAAGACTGCTGAAGGAAATGGTGGCTCAGGGAGTCACGCCGTAACCTTCGAGCGGGTTTTGGAGGCAGAGCGAACGGATCTCCGCCTTTACATCTTTACAGGTCGCAGCGATAGTGCTCTCGGCTGCTCCGGTGATCACCCGGTCAATGAGTTCGGCAATAAGGGTGGCATCGGCTTCTTTCATGCCCCTTGTCGTCATGGCGGCGGTTCCGATGCGGATGCCACTGGTCACGAAGGGTGACTTGTCGTCGAAGGGAACCATATTCTTGTTGACCGTGATGCCTGCATCGTGCAGGAGGTTCTCGGCAACCTTGCCGTTGACATCCTTGTTGCGCAGGTCAAGCAGCATGAGATGGTTCTTTGTACCACCGCTGACGATATTGTATCCGAGGGAAGTGAAGCGTTCCGCCATTGAAGCGGCGTTTTTGCGCACCTGCACGGCATACTCGCGGAACTCGGGACGGAGCGCCTCACCGAATGCGACCGCCTTGCCGGCAATGATGTGCATAAGCGGGCCACCCTGGATGCCGGGCATGACCTCGGCGTCCATCACCTCCGACATCATCTTCACCCTCGGGCCGTTCTTCGTCTTGATGGTGATGCCCATCGGGTTCTCGAAGTCCTTGCCCATCATGATCATGCCGCCGCGGGGACCGCGGAGGGTCTTATGGGTGGTGGTGGTCACAAAGTGGCAGTGCGGCATCGGGTCCGTCAGCAGTCCTGCTGCGATGAGCCCTGCCGGGTGTGCGATATCGGCCATGAGGAACGCGCCGACCTTGTCGGCGATCTCGCGGAAGGCCTTGAAGTCGAAGCCCTGAGAGTAGGCGCTGGCTCCGCAGATAATCAGGCGGGGCTTGAAGTCAAGAGCCATTTCCTCGACCTTGTTCATATCGATGATGCCGGTCTCGCGATCCACTCCGTATGAGCGGGCGTCGAACATCTGGCCGGAAAAGTTCACGGAGCTGCCGTGGGTCAGGTGACCTCCATGGGAAAGGTCGAGGCCCATGATACGGTCGCCGGGTTTCAGGACGGAAAAGAGCACGGCCATGTTGGCACTCGAACCCGAATGGGGCTGGACGTTGACATATTCGCACCCGAACAGTTTCCTGGCACGCTCACGGGCCAGATCCTCGGCGATGTCGACGAACTCGCAACCGCCGTAGTATCGCTTGCCGGGATAGCCCTCGGCATACTTGTTGGTCATCACCGAACCACATGCCTGCATGACCGCACGGCTGGTGAAGTTCTCCGAGGCGATCAGCTCGAGGGTTTCCATCTGGCGTACCGTTTCACCGGCAATCGCGTCAAAAACCTCACGGTCCTGCATCTTCAGGATATCGGTGTCCATCGTGTATCGTTCCTTTTTCCTTTACGGAAGTTTATTGTTGAATTGAAGTTTCAGTGGCCTTTATGGCATGAGCAGCTGATCATGTGGCCCATCTTGTCACGCTTGGTCTCCAGATAAAACTGGTTCACTTCGTTCGGCGCGATTTCAAGCGGTAAGCGCTCGACGATCTCAAGCCCGTAACCCTCAAGGCCGATGACCTTCTTGGGGTTGTTGGTAAGAAGGCGCATCTTGCGCACACCGAGGTCCTGGAGAATCTGGGCGCCTATGCCGTAATCGCGAAGATCGGCCTTGAAACCGAGCTGTTCGTTGGCCTCGACGGTATCGAAGCCTTCGTCCTGCAGGTTATAGGCCTTGAGCTTGTTGATGAGGCCGATTCCGCGTCCTTCCTGCATCAGGTAGACCAGCACCCCGCGGCCCTCCTTTTCGATCATGCGGAGCGCGGAGGCCAGCTGGTTGCCGCAGTCGCAGCGGAGCGAGGCGAAGGTGTCGCCGGTCGCGCACTGCGAATGCACCCGTACAAGAACCGGCTCGCCGCTGGAGACGTCTCCCTTCACGAAAGCCATGTGGTTGTGGTGGTCGATGAACGACTCATAGGCGATAAGGCCGAACTCCCCGTAGGCGGTCGGAAGCTTCGACTCGACGGCGCGCTCGACGAGTTTGTTGCGCTGCATCCGGTAGGCCACCAGATCCTTGATGGTAATGAGCTTCAAACCGAACTTCTCCTTGAACTTCAACAGCTCGGGAAGGCGGGCCATGCTGCCGTCGTCGTGGAGGATCTCGCAGAGCAGTCCGACAGGGCTGCAGCCGGCAAGCCGGGCGAGGTCTACAGCCGCTTCGGTATGGCCGACCCGGCGCAGCACCCCGCCGTCCATGGCGCGGAGCGGGAAAATGTGTCCGGGACGTGAAAAACTGTCGGCATGGGAGGCCGGGTCGCCGAGCATCTTGATGGTCGTCGCCCGGTCGTATACGGAGATCCCGGTGGTCACCCCTTCGGCAATGGCATCGACGGATACGGTGAAGTTGGTTTCATGCTGCGAAGTGTTGCGCTGCACCATCGGATCAAGCTGGAGCTCCCGGGCCCTCTCCATCGTGACGGCGACGCAGAGCAGTCCGCGGGCCTCGCGGGTGATGAAATTGATCATCTCCGTTGTCACATGGTCGGCCGCCGCGATGAAATCGCCCTCGTTCTCCCGGTCCTCGTCATCGATGACAATCACCAGTTTACCCTGCCTGATATCCTCTACCGCCGATTCTATCGTATCGAATTTGATGGTGTCCATGTGGGGTTGTACGCTGTTGGTTCTGGCCTTCCGCCTGTAAAAGTCCCTGTAATGTAAAAAAAATCCCCGTCCATTTTCAGCCTGCAACCCTCCACTTTTGTTATCGAACCGCATTTTCGTATACTCTTCGGGCTTTATAATAAAGCACTGAATCATTACCTTTACCGTCAGCCCCGTCTAAGAGCCATTAAACCATTCGAGACTGCATGAGCACACACGCTTCCGCCCTCAGCGCCGAGGTTGCCGCACTGGCGGCGAAACTCCCTCAGGACCGTCTCCGCAAAGCCAAGGAACACGGTTTTTCTGATACCCAGATCGCCAACATATTCAGCACTGAGGAAGCCGTCGTGCGGCAGCTCCGCAAGCAGTACGGCCTCGACTCGGTCTTTAAAACCGTCGACACCTGTGCTGCGGAATTCGACGCAAAAACCCCCTACCACTACTCCACCTACGACGAAGAAAACGAATCGGTCCGTTCCGAGAATAAAAAAGTGATCATCCTCGGCGGCGGACCGAACCGCATCGGCCAGGGAATCGAGTTCGACTACTGCTGCGTGCAGGCGGTCTTCGCCCTCAGGGAAGCCGGCTACGAGACCATCATGGTCAACTGCAACCCCGAAACCGTCTCGACCGACTACGACATCGCCGACAAGCTTTACTTCGAACCGCTGACCTTCGAAGACACCATCCGCATCATCGAGCATGAGCAGCCGCTCGGCGTCATCGTCAGCTTCGGCGGACAGACCCCCCTGAAGCTCTCCGGCAGACTGCACGAAGCAGGCGTAACCATCCTCGGCACCTCTCCGGAAGGCATTGACCTTGCCGAAGACCGGAAGAAGTTCGGCGCCCTGCTTGACCGCCTCAACATCCCGCACCCCGAATACGGCACGGCTGTCTGCCTCGAGGAGGCCCAGGCCATCACCCGCCGGATCGGCTATCCGGTCCTCGTCCGTCCAAGTTACGTGCTCGGCGGCCGGGCCATGAAAATCATCTACAGCGACGACTCCCTGAAGGAGTACGTCGATCAGGCACTCTTCATCACTGAAAAGTACCCGCTCCTCGTCGACCGCTTCCTGGAAACCGCCGTCGAGTTCGACATCGACGCCATTGCCGACGAGAGCGACTGCGTCATCAGCGGCATCATGCAGCATGTCGAGGCTGCAGGCATCCACAGCGGCGACTCCACCTCCATCCTCCCCTACCACAACATCAGCCCGGAGGTCATCGCAAAGATGAAGGAGTACACCCGCATCATGGCCCGTAACATCAAGGTGGTCGGACTCATGAATGTGCAGTACGCAGTGCAGAACAACAGCGTCTATGTGATTGAAGTCAACCCTCGGGCCAGCCGCACGGTGCCGTTCGTCGGCAAGGCGACGGCCATCCCCGTCGTGAAGATCGCCACCCGCGTCATGCTCGGCGAAAAGCTCTCGGACCTGCGCCGCGAATTCGATCTGAAAGACTGCGACGAACTCGGCATGAAACACATGGCCATCAAGGAACCGGTCTTCCCCTTCTCGAAATTCGTCAAGTCCGGCGTCTACCTCGGCCCCGAAATGCGCTCCACCGGAGAGGCCATGAGCCTTGCTGAAGAGTTCCCCGAAGCGTTTGCCAAAGCCTACCAGGCGGCAAACATGCACCTGCCGCTCTCCGGCTCGGTGTTCATAAGCGTCAACGACCAGGACAAGAACCACCGCATCCTCGACATCGCCCGTTCGCTGTACAGAATGGACTTCGACCTTGTCGCAACTGAAGGCACTTACCGGTTCCTGAAGGACAACGGCATTGAATGCAAAATGGTGTTCAAGGTAGGTGAAGAGGGACGGCCGAACATTTTCGACATCATCAAGCACGGCAAGATCAACTTCGTCATCAACACACCGAGGGGCGAGCAGGCACTCCACGACGAAGAGGCCATCGGTGCCGCCTCGGTGCTCAGCAACGTGCCGTTCGTCACCACCATCGAAGCCGCTGAAGCCTCCGTACAGGCGATTGACTGCATCCGCCACCAGGAGTTTGGAGTGAAAAGTCTCCAGGAATACGCATCCTATCGCAACGCCAGATAAACCATCAGGGGCCATGAAGGAAACCTACCACCGCCATCTGGACGAATCGATCCAGCTTGAGCTCAACCTGGCAAAGCTCTACACCCTCTACCACGACGCATCGGAAGAGGATGAGGACTTCTGGTGGCAGCTTGCCATGGAAGAGCGCGGCCACGCCTCACTCCTCCAGCAGGAAAAAAAACAGCCGCAGCCTGAGACGTTCTTTCCCGGAAACCTCCTCGCAAAAGACCTGGAGGTTCTCCAGAAAGCCAACAACCGGATAAAATCCCTCATCGAGACGTTCCAAAAGCAGCCCGTCCCGAGAGCTGAACGGTTTATGGCGGCCCTTGAGCTTGAGCTTTCAGCAGGTGAATCACACTATCAGGAATTTCTCGACAGCCCTACTGAATCAGCTGCGGCAAGCATATTCAAGCAGCTGAATCAGGAAGACCGCGACCATGCCCTGAGAATCAGGGAGTACATGGAAGAAAACGGGCTTGGATCCTGATTTCTCCGTTTTTTCACGACATCACCATAAACCGCTGGGTGAACGCGCCCGAAGCCTCAATCTCGAGCAGACTGTAGCGATTGGGACTGTAGCGGAAACTCCCCCCGTTGATGAACCGGATCCCACCGAGAGTGTAGGACTGGAACCGGTGAAAATGTCCGTGCAGCACAACCTGCGCACCTATCTCGCGCATAACACCGAGAAACTCCTGACGGTTCTTCAGCTCCATCGTCCAGTCGAACGCCTGGTCAAGCAGCGAGTCGGTGCCATATACTTTCAATGCATGATGGCAGAGGCCGAGGATAAAACACCCATCAAGCGCCTTCATGACAGCAGGAGAGCTTACCGCCCGCAGCTCTGAAGGCTCTATGTACCCTCTTGAACCGAGCGGATTGTCCGTCGCCGACCATGCGTTGACGGAATTGAAGGCGGCAATGGCCAGTTTGAGGGTGGGGAATCGCAGGACCTTGATGAACGGAAACGCAGCGTCACCAAGCTCGTCTCCCGTCACCAGCTCCTGGAAAAAACGGCAGAACCGTGCGGCCTTTGCAGTGCAGGCACGATCCCGCATGCCGGGAAGAGGATTCAGGGCATTGTAGAACCGCATCTCCTCCTCGAGATTGATGATGTCGTGGTTACCGGGAATCACAGTCGTGCGTGCCCAGTGATACCAGCCGTGCCGAAGAAGAAGCTCCCTCACGATCTCCCAGTCCGCCTCTTTGGCCCGGTCGGATAGATCGCCGGAAATGACCAGATGATCAATCCCCGAACGGCTGAAATGGCCAAGCATCCGGTCGAGATCCTGCAGCTGGCGACGGTCCCCCCGCCCGGCGATGTGCAGGTCGGAGATGTGTACTATTTTTACTTCTTCACCCATCAATTGCAGAAGATTGCGGTTTTCAATTCTAAAAGAGTAAATTGTGCCATTGAAATTATGAGGCACATAAAAATGCCGTAATAACCCTCACTGCAGGAAGATACTTCCTTTCATCCAATCCGCGGCAGCAATGCCTGCAAAATACCCCTCACAACCATGCAAAAAAAGATAATTGCACTGAAAGAGCTCACCGGAAACCTCTGGTGGTCATGGGATACTGAAGCCAAACAGATCTTCGAAGACCTCTCCCCCCTGCTCTGGGAGCGGAACAACCACAATCCGGTTGAACTCCTCCGCCACATCTCCAATGACGAACTTGCAGCCCGCTGCCAGTGTCAGCTCGGCGAACGCATCGAGGGCGTGCACGCCCGCTTCTGCGAGTACATGGAGAAAAAAGACACCTGGGCCGCACTGAACGCACCGGAACTGACAAAGAACCCCGTCGCTTACTTCAGCGCCGAGTTCGGCATCCATGAAAGTGTCCGCATCTACTCGGGCGGACTCGGCGTCCTTTCCGGCGACCACATCAAGTCGGCAAGCGACCTCGGCATCAACTTCGTCGGCGTCACCCTCTTCTATAAAGAAGGCTATTTCCGTCAGTACCTCAACCACGACGGCTGGCAGATGGAGGACTACCCTCTCCAGTACCCTGAAAGCCTTCCGATCGAAAAAGTCACCGGCCCCGACGGCAAGGACCTCATCATCTCGGTCAACATCGCCCAGAGCGAAGTGTTCGCCCAGGCGTGGAAACTGAAAGTAGGCCGCGCCGTACTCTATCTGCTCGACACCAACATCCCGGCAAACGAATCGCACTACCGCGACATCTGCTGCAGGGTATACGGCGGCGACCAGAACATGCGCATCAACCAGGAGATCGTGCTTGGAATCGGCGGCGCAAAACTTCTCGGCGCACTCGGCCTGACCCCTTCGGTCTACCATATGAACGAAGGCCACTCGGCATTCCTTACGCTTGAACTCCTTGCCTCTGAACTTGCAGCCGGAAAGAACAAAGAGGCTGCCATGGAGGCCGTCCGCTCCCGTTGCGTCTTCACCACCCATACCCCCGTCCCTGCCGGCCACGACCGGTTCTCCAGAGACATGATGCATTACACCTTCGACAAGTACCTCGCCCTCACCGGCATGGACTTCGAAGACCTGATGCTGCTTGGTTCCGAAGACCCGAAAAACACCCAGGGGCTCTTCACCATGACGGTGCTTGCCCTCCAGCTCTCGCGCGCTGCCAACGGCGTTTCGAAACTGCACGGACAGGTGTCGCGTGAAATGTGGCAGCACCTCTATGCCGGCAAAAAAGTCGAAGAGGTGCCGATCGGCCACATCACCAACGGCGTGCATGCTCCCAGCTGGGCATGCGGCTACACCGAAACCTTCTGGAACCGCGTATCCACGGGCATTGAAGACATGACCCTCTCGCGCGAAGCCGCCGAGGCTGCGCTCGCAAAGGTCACCGACGAAGAGCTCTGGTCGCTCCGCTACACCCTGAAGCGCAACCTGATCGACTTCATCTACCGCTATCTGGCCAACCAGCTCTTCCACCAGCACAGCATGTCGGGCTACAACCAGTACGATGCGATGCGCTCGGACAAGAACACGCTCTCTCCCGACATCCTCACCATCGGATTCGCACGCCGCTTTGCAACCTACAAGCGTGCCCCGATGATCTTCAGCGACCTTGACCGCCTGAACAGGATCATCAACAACCCGAAAATGCCTCTGCAGATCGTATTTGCAGGTAAAGCGCATCCGCACGACGACGCCGGCAAGGACTTCATCCGCCAGATCGTCGAGCACTCCCGCCGTCCGCAGTTCACCGGCAAGGTCATCTTCCTGGAAAACTACAACCTCGGCGTGGCAAAGCGCATGGTCTCGGGCGTCGACATCTGGCTGAACAACCCGGTGCGGCCGATGGAAGCCAGCGGCACCTCGGGTGAAAAAACCGTCCTGCACGGCGGACTGAACTTCAGCGTACTTGACGGTTGGTGGCCCGAAGCATACAACGGCGAAAACGGCTGGTCGATCGGACACGGCGAAACCTTCGAGAACTACGAAGAGCAGGACCGTTTCGACGCAGAGCAGATGTACCAGGTACTGGAAAACCAGATCCTGCCGACATTCTACGAACGGAATGCCAACAACATCCCGACCCGCTGGATCAAGAAAATCCGCAACGCCATCGCCACCATCGCACCGGAATACAACACCCACCGCATGGTCCGCGACTACGCAAACCAGTACTACCTGACGAAAGAAGGGAAATGAGCTGTGCCTCACGGGGCAGCTGAACGGAACAGGAAACAGGGGGGCTGCCGGCACATGAACCGGCAGCCCCTTTTGTGTTCTGCGCAGGTAACCGGCATCAACCAGAAACAGCACGACATGGCGAACAAACATGCAACAGCGGCCGCCATCGACCTCGGTCGGGGCCTCTCCCTAAAATCCCCCGTCATGCTCGCATCGGGCACGGTATCATACGGCGAGGAGCTCTGCCGGCTCACCGATCTGTCCAAAATCGGCGGCATTGTCACCAAAGCCATCTCGCTTGAAGCGCGTGCAGGCAATCCGCCGCAGCGCATCGCCGAAACCCCTTCGGGCATGATCAACGCAATCGGGCTGGCAAACGTCGGCATCGACCGGTTCATCTCTGAAAAAGTCCCATTCCTCCAAACACTCGGCACCGCGATCGTCGTCAACATCGCCGGGCGCTCGATCGACGAGTACGCCGAAGTCGTATCGCGCCTCGACGCCGTCCCCGGCCTTGACGGGTATGAGATCAACCTCTCCTGCCCGAACGTGAAGGGAGAGTGCATGATCATGGGGGTCAGCCCCGATGCCACCCGCGAAATCGTCACCGAACTCAGGAGCATCACAGGTCGCCACCTCATGATCAAGCTCACGCCGAATGTGACATCAATCAGCGCCATCGCCATTGCGGCCGAAAAAGCCGGAGCAGACTCCGTATCGCTGATCAATACGCTGGTGGGAATGGCCATCGACTGGAAAAAGCGCAGACCGCTCCTTAAAAACGTGACAGGTGGCCTCTCGGGACCGGCAATCAAGCCGGTTGCCCTCGCAAAGGTATGGGAGGTCAACAATGCCGTATCCATCCCTATTGTCGGCATGGGCGGCATCGCCTCGTTCGACGATGCCATGGAGTTCCTTGTGGCTGGTGCCGGCGCAGTGCAGATCGGCACCATGAACTTCGTTCAGCCCGATATCGGCGAAAAGATCGCCACGGCGATGGAGGCGTTCTTCTGTGCGCCCGGCGCACCATCCATGGAAGCCTTCCGCGGCAGCCTCGTCACCGGTTGAAAGGGCTCCAACAGAGCTCCCTACAGACGCATGCCCTGGCGGGTGGAGAGAAACCGGCTCCGCCGCCTGCCGCCGGTTTTGGACCCCATGATCCGGTACTGGCGGATGATGCGGTTCTTGGAAAGAAACGCGGTGTTGGTGAGCTGGGCGATGATTCGTGACTCCGTTTCACTGACGTCGACATCCGAGGGGCCGGCATCGCTGAGCAGCTTCACGATCAAAGGGGCGCACTCAAGCGCGATGAAGAGCATGGTGATGAACGCTATGGCATTGGCAGATGAGCGGCTGGCGTCGTCCCCCGAGTGGGCCAGCTCCCCAAGGGCCCAGTTGCGGTCTGCAAATCCGGCGGTTGAGGCTTTCCTGGCAAACTCTCCTTCAGAAAGCATCATCTGGCTGTTGAGCCCTTCGGCCTGTTTCCGGCTGTCGAGATACTCCTCGAGGCGGATGACCTGCACCGCAAGGAATGCCAGGCGCTGCTGCTTTGCCTGCACTACATCTTCCTTGTTCTTTGCGTAGGTGCCGTAGCCCGGAACACCGGATGTCGTGCTGCTGCTTCTGCCGAACACCTCCAGTTTCAGTTCCTCCCGCAACCGGTCCACGTCCCTGGAAAGTGCATCGTACTCCCCCTGGAACCGCTGCAGCTGTCCGGCCTCCATGCCGTATTTCGCCATAAAGGCATCCTGCACCCCCGCAATCTGCGCCCGCTCGGCCGCCAGGTACTTTTCCTCAAGGCGGGCACGTATCTCCTTGTCGAAAATCTTCAACTCAAGCGGACGGGCGATGACGATGGCGATAAGCACGGCAAACACAAGCCGCGGAGAGGCCTGATAGAACTGCCTCAGCCCTTTCGAGGTCTTCTTGATGCTTGAAACGATGTAGCGGTCGAGATTGAAAATGGCAAGTCCCCACACCACCCCGAACAGCAACGCCCAGAGGGAGCCAAGAGGGTTGCCGGAAAAGACAAAAAAGAGTGCGTAGCCGCCGGAAAGGGCGGCAAAAAGGGCCGTAAAGAAAATCGTTGCGCCGATGCCCGTGTACTTGCTGTGCTCGGTGGGATATTTTTCTATGATCTCGATCGGCGTGCCGGATGCGATCCAGAAAAAACGCTGAAGTCGGGACAAGCGGGACATGCTCATGGGACCCTTCATCGGAGGGATAGGTTTCAGAAAAGCCCGTGTTATTAAATGTACGTCACCGGCGGGAAAAACCAATCCCCGGCAAGGGTTCTGATATTCACCGATTTATCCTATCTTAAAGGTCAGCTGCAACACCAACAAAACCCCGAAGCGTCATGCGTATTGGAATCGGTATCGATGTACACCCCTTTGCTGAAGGCCGCAAACTCATCGTCGGCGGCGTCGACATTCCCTCCCCGAAAGGACTTGAAGGGCACAGTGATGCCGACGTGCTCCTCCACGCCGTCAGCGACGCGCTTCTAGGAGCAGCTGCACTCGGAGATATCGGCCTGCACTTCCCCAATACCAGCGCAGAGTACAAGGACATCGACAGCATGATTCTCCTGAAGCATGTCGGCAGGCTTCTGACGAAAAACGGGTACAGGACGGTCAATGTCGATGCCATGCTGCTGCTCGAAGCCCCGAAAATCGCCCCCTACGTCGCCGACATGCGCCGCAACATCGCCCGTTGCCTTGATATTGACACTTCCCTTGTGTCCGTGAAGGCGACCACCAACGAAAAACTCGGCTATATCGGCCGTGAAGAGGGCGCTGCCGCCCACGCCGTCTGCATCATCGAAACCCTCTGAGGCACTGCCCGGCAAAGGTTGCCGGCTCAGCTTCAGACTTCTCCGCGAAGGACCTGCACCGGCATGTACCGGGTAGCCTTGCGTGCAGGGCTTATTGAAGAAAGGACCGCGATGAAGATGCCGAAGGCAATCACCAGAAGATGCGCATCGGGGGTTTCCAGAATATTGATCCGATCCGCCTTCAGCACCCCGGCCGTTGTCGCCGCAAAGCGGATGGAAGAAACGAAATGGCAGATCACATGACCGAGCGGGCTTCCGACCAGGACACCGAGAATGCCGATCATGAGCCCCTCGAGCATGAAGATTCCGGTGACAGAGCCCGCCTGCACTCCCATTGAACGCATGATGGCGATGTCTTTCACCTTCTGCAGCACCACAGTGGTCATCACCGACGACACCCCGAGACCGGCAACGATGAAGACGAACCCCACGAGGACGAGGGTGATGGCCGCGTTGCGGTTGTAGAAATCAATCACGTTGCGGTTGGTCTCATCCCAGCTTTCGCTCCGGTAGCCTGTTGCAGCCTGGACGGCAGCCGCCGTTACCGACGCCCGCTCCACATCCTCCACCGAAAGGCCGATGCCTGTCACGGCGTTCGGCGCAACATCCTCCATCCGCCGGGCGAGCGGCAGGTTCACAAACGCCTCCCGCTCATCTTTTGCATTGAACCCGCTGCTGAAGCGCCCTACAACCGTAGCCGAAAACTCGCGGCCATCGCGGTTCACAAGCACGATCCGGTCGCCATGGGATGCGTGAAGTTTTGCAGCAAGAAGATCTCCGAGAATGATGCCATCAGAAGTATAGGCAAGTTCGCCGAGGGCATTCGGCTCCAGAAGATTCTTTTCAAGGCCGGCAATGCCCGCCTCAAGCGAAGGAACCACGCCCTTCACCACGCAGGGAGTGAACCGGCTCCGGTTTCGGGCGATGACCCTGCTTTCAACAAATGGTGAGATCTCCTTCAGGCCTTTCTCCCGGGAAATGCCCTGAACCACGCCCAGATAGTCCTTGATGACCAGAGGGCGGTCGGGTGTCACATTCTTCACCACCATCGACACCCGGCCCGGCCTCGGAGAAATGACGTTGTCGGGAACAGCAACCCTCACCCGCTCGGCACGGACAACCACGTTCGGCACCGTGTCGATCACTTTCGAGATCACATTGGCCGAGGATCCCTTCGCAACGGAAATGGTCGTCACAAGCATGGCCGAACCCACTGCCACACCAAGAGCGGTCAGGAACGTCTGGCGCTTCCGCTCCCTGAGATGCACCCAGGCAATCCTGAAGAGATCGGTCCAGTCCATGGGAGAATTAGCGTTGAAAAATCACACAAAAAATCTATTTTGACTGCAGTACAGCAACACCGGCCAATGGAAATACGGCATTGGCAGATCACATCACAGTATACATAAATCAGGGCATCATAATCCACCCCTAAAGAGACACAAGGAGATCGATACGGTGAAAAAAATTGGCATTCTAACGAGCGGCGGCGACTGCGGTGGACTCAACGCGGTCCTGAAAGGCGCTGCCCTCATGGCAGAAGCGAAAGGCCTTGAACTCTTCGTCATTCCCAACGGCTACGCAGGCCTTTACAACCTCATAGACCAGGAGAGCCTTGTCCGGCTCGATCAGCAGCGCCTCGACAAGTTCGATGCAACCTTCGCCGGTTCAGAAGCCGGCCACTCCCGGGTGAAGATCAAGGCGATCAGCAACCCCGAGAAGTACAACCGCATCAAGGCCGGCATGAAGAAATTCGACCTCGACGGCCTCGTCATCAGCGGCGGAGACGACTCCGGCAGCGTCATGGTTGACCTCAACCAGAACGGCGTCCAGTGCATCCATGCACCAAAAACAATGGATCTCGACCTCCAGACCTACTCGGTCGGCGGCGACTCCACCATCAACAGAATCACCGAGTTCGTCCACGACCTGAAAACCACGGGCAAGACCCACAACCGGGTACTGGTCACCGAGGTCTTCGGACGCTATGCGGGCCACACGGCATTCCGCAGCGGCGTTGCCGCTGAAGCGGACTGCATCCTCATCCCTGAAATTCCCGCTGACTGGGACGTGGTCTACCAGCACCTCGCTGAGCGCTTCACCCGCAGGATCCGCCAGAGCGATGTGCACAGCGGAACCTACACCATCGTCGTCGCCGAAGGCCTCAAGAATGCAGACGGAAGCGACATTGTCGACGAGTCTGCAGGCATCGATGCGTTCGGGCACAAGAAACTGGCCGGAGCTGGCAAGTTCACCTGCCAGGAGATCCAGAAGCGGATGAAAGCAGACCCGGCAATGCCGCTCTTCATGAAAGAGACCGGCATGTTCGTCGAAGGAATCTACGAGATCCCCGAGGTTCGCGAAATCCATCCCGGCCACCTTGTCCGCTGCGGAAGCTCCTCGGCCTACGACACCAACTTCGGGTTCGAAGCCGGAGCCGCCGCAGTCCTGCTCCTCCTCGATGGCAAAACCGGTGTGACCGTTTCAAAGGTAAAGGGCCGCAAGGTCGAGTACATTGAATCGGAAAAAGCCATCGTGCAGCGCCATGTCGACCTCGAACAGGTCGCCATGTACGAGGCACTCGGCATCTGCTTCGGCCGCAAGCCGGTTGAGTACGATCCGATCATGCGCGAAGTCGAGGGCGTCTACGAAAGGATCTACTGATCCATTCCGCATCCATTGCAGCCCCGCAGGCGACTGCGGGGCTTTTTTTTGGATTTGTAAAAACCCCGAAACAAAACCTATCTTTGAGCTGAATACTCAAGCAACGAACCAACATACCAACGACCGCATCATGAACAAGTCTCTTAAAATCTGGATGAACGGGGAACTGATCGACTGGAACGACGCGAAGATCCATATCCTCTCGCATGTCGTCCACTACGGGTCGTCCATCTTTGAAGGCATCCGGTGCTATGAAACCGCAAAAGGATCGGCCATCCTGTTTCTGGATGAGCACATCCGCCGCCTTCGGGACTCGTCGAAGATCTACCGCATTGAAATCCCCTATTCGGAAAAAGAGCTGAAGGATGCAGTCATCAGCACCATACACGCCAACAGCCATAAGTCCTGCTACGTCCGTCCGATCGTGTACCGCGGACAGGGCGCGCTCGGCGTCAACCCCCACCGCGCTTCGATTGAGGTCTCCATCGCCACCTGGGAATGGGGCACCTACCTCGGAGAGGACGTGCTTGAAACAGGCGTCGACGTCCGTGTCTCTTCATGGAACCGCGTTGCACCGAACACCCTCCCCTCATGGGCGAAAGCTGGCGGAAACTACCTGAACTCGCAGTTGATCAAGATGGAAGCCCTGATGGACGACTACGCGGAAGGACTCGCCCTTGATGTCAACGGCTATGTCTCCGAAGGCAGCGGCGAGAACATCTTCGTGGTCCGCGACGGCGTCATCCACACCCCCATGTCGGGTCAGTCGATCCTGCCGGGATTCACCCGCCAGGCGGTCATGCACATCGCCGGGGAGCTCGGCTATGAGGTGAAGGAAACCATGATCCCGCGTGAAGCCCTCTATATCGCCGACGAGGTGTTTCTGACCGGAACCGCCGCCGAAATCACACCCGTCAGAAGCATCGACAAGTACCCGATCGGCGATGAAAAACGCGGCCCCATCACCGAAGCGCTCCAGCATCACTACCTGAAAATCGTCCAGACCGGCGAAGACCCTTACAACTGGCTCACATTCATTTGAGAGGCTTGGCAGCATGAGCTGGAACAGGGTCATCGGACAGAAACAACAGGTCCGCGTCCTGTCGAACGCCCTTGAAAAAGGGCGTCTGGCCCACGCCTACCTTTTCAGCGGCCCCGAAGGCTCCGGAAAGGAGATGACGGCGCTGGAACTGGCGGCGGCGCTGAACTGCCGCTCTCCAGATGCAATGAGTAACGGCGCCTGCGGGACCTGCCCCGACTGCCTGCAGATCAGGGAGTTCATGCACCCGAACGTCGAATACCTCTTCCCTGTCGAAGCCGCCCTGCTCGAAGGGGGGGACTCGCAGAAAAAGGACAACAAAAAGTTCACTGAAGCAAGGGAGCGGTTCCTCGCCCTCATCGAAAAGAAAAAGGAGAACCCCTACTTCTCTCCGGCAATGGACCGATCGATGGGCATCCTCACAGAGCAGGTTGTCGCGCTTCAGCAGAAAGCCTCATTCATGCCGCGTGAAGGCACAAGAAAGGTCTTCATCATATCTCAGGCCGAAAAGCTTCACCCCTCGGCTGCAAACAAGCTCCTGAAACTGCTCGAGGAGCCGCCGGCGCATGTGCTGTTCGTTCTCGTGACTGCGCGCCCCGACTCCCTTCTGGCGACCATCCGTTCCCGGTGCCAGGAGATCCGTTTCCAGCGTGTCCCGGCCGCAGAACTCCGCACATGGCTCGAGGAGCACTCTCCGGAGATCGTGGACCCGGAGCTGGGCTTCATCGTAAATTTCTCAAGGGGCAACCTCAAGCTTGCATGGGAGCTCATCGCCGGAAGGGATGAGGCCTCCTCGGAACCCGCCACCATCGCCATCCGCCAGATGGCGCTCGACTACCTCCGTAAGGTGCTTGCGCCGAAACGGTTCCACGAAGCCCTCACGGCCTCTGAAGAGCATGCCAAAAACCTTTCCCGCACCGAACTGGTCCTCTTCATCGGAGCCATCCTGCTCTTCCTGCAGGACACCTGTCACCGCAGGATCGTTCCGGGATTCAGGAACCTGAACAACCCCGACATCACGGACGCTGTTGACCGGTTCGCCAAAAACTTCCCGAACCCGGACTATCTCGGAGTCTCCACCCTCGCAGAGGAATCCATCCGCGCCATCGAGCGCAACGCCAGCCCACTCCTCGTCATGGCCGCATTCACCGCTGCCCTCAGGCCCCTCCTCTGGCGGGCCTGACACCCAATCTCCCCTCCTCTGGCGGGCCTGACCCGTTCGCACCGGCTCCTTACAGCTCGATCAGTTCCTTCGTGAACCGCTGCAGCGGTCTTGCCCCACCCGCCTCCATCACAACCGTGTCTTCGATGCGCACCCCGAACCGCCCCTCCAGATAGATGCCCGGCTCAATGGTGAATACCATACCCTCTTGCAGCACCGCCTCCCCCTTCAAGCTGATGCGCGGCTCCTCGTGCACCTCGAGGCCGATTCCGTGGCCGAGACCGTGGCCGAACGCCTCACCGTAGCCGTGACCGGCGATGAACGAGCGGACAACGGCATCAAGCTCTCTTGCCTTCATCCCGCACCGGGCCGAACGGATACCGAGTTGCTGTGCCTCGCGGACGATGTCGTAGACCCGGCGTGCCTCGTCCGGCACCCTTCCGAGAGCAACGGTCCGGGTCTGGTCGGAGGCGTACCCTCCCGCCATGCAGCCCATGTCGATGACCACAAGTGCCCCCTCCCGGAACTGCTCCCCGGTCGGACGTGCATGCGGCATGGCAGACCGCGCGCCGCCGGCGACAATGGGATCGAACGAATCTTTCTCGCCTCCAAACTTCCGGTGCAGACAGGAAATCTCCGTTGCGATATCACATTCGCTCACCCGCTCGGAGATCATCGGCACTACAGCGTCGAGCACCTTCCCGCTGATGTCGGCGGCATTCTGCATGAGGTTGAGTTCAACCGGATTTTTCACCATCCTGAATTCGTTGAAAAAACCAGCCAGAGGCTCCAGGCTGCACCGGTTAGCGAGCGCCTCCATGAAACGCTTCGCATCCTGCCACAAAACGGTATCGGACTGCAGTGCGACTGTTCCCTTGAGAGGATGGCGGCCCGAGGCGAGTTCTGCGGCAACCCCTTCCTGAACGACAACCGTCTCGGCAACGGCAACTTCCCGTTCGGCCTGCTCCCGATACCTGAAATCAGTGAACAGGCGGCAGACGGACGGAGTAACAAGCAACCTGGCGCTCGAACCCGAAAAGCCCGTCAGCCAGCGGATTGTAGAGAGGTCAGTTATGATGAACCCTCCAAGCCTCCGCTCCTCCATTGCGCTGCGTACGGCAGCGAGTGCCGCCTCCCGGAAATCCTCGATTCCTGACATACCCATGGAAACCTGAATATTTTTTAGTGAAAAAGACGTACCAGACCCCCCGATACGCTTGCATAGCCGGCAATTCTTGTTATTATTGAGGATTTACGAATATTTCCACCCATTTGCCAACGAATCAGTGTAATGCCGCATAAGGAATTACTTGAAAAGCTTCAAGCAGGACAGCAACTCACCTACGACGAAACGAAACGCTGCATGGACGGCATCATGGCAGGGCTGTTTTCCGAAGAGGCCATCATCGCCCTGCTCACCCTCATGCAGGACAACGGCATTACCGCCGACGCAGTCGCCGGAGCGAGGGAAAGCATCATGCAGCGCGCCACCCCGATCCAGCTGGACGAGCGCGCAGTAGACACATGCGGCACCGGCGGCGACAGCGCCGGCACCTTCAATATTTCCACTGCAGCGGCCATTATTGCCAACGCCGCAGGTGTCAGCATCGCCAAGCACGGGAACCGCGCCGTCACGAGCCGCTGCGGCAGCGCCGATGTGCTTGAGGAACTCGGGTTCTGCATCGAACTCCCACCCGAGGCGACCGAAGAGCTCTACGGCAGGACAGGGTTTGCCTACCTGCACGCACCGCTCTACCATCCGTCGATGAAAGCGGTTGCCGCCATCCGAAAAAAAATCGGCACACGGACCATCTTCAACATACTCGGTCCCCTGCTCAATCCAGCCGGTGTCAAACGGCAGATGGTCGGGGTGTTCAATATCGAACTCATGGATCTTTACGCAGAAGCACTCCGAAAGACCGGCTCTTTCCACGCCCTCATCGTCCACGGCGAAACCGACCAGGGACAACCGCTCGACGAACCGAGCATCAGCGGCATAACCCGGATCATTGAGCTCCACAATGGCGAAACCGCCACCCACGTCGTCCGTCCCGGAGAGTTCCACCTGCATGAATGGCCGCTCAAGGACATCGCCGGCGGAAGCCGGGAGGAAAATGCCGAAATCATCAGAAAGATCCTCAACGGAACAGCCCCGGACGCGCACCGTGAAGCGGCCATCTTCGCTTCCGCCATCGCCTGCTATGTCGGAGGCATCGCCAACTGCATCGACGAAGGGGTATGCATGGCCCGCGAAGCCATAAGCCATGGAACGGCAAAACGCAACGCAGAAGCCATCATCGATGCCAGCCGGGAACTGGAGGCCAGATACCGCAGGGAGAGCGACTGAAAAGCCATACATTTTTTTCAAAAAACTTGTATACTGTCAGTCATGGCCTTTTTTGATTGACGGCCGAATGCTCCAGGGGGGTCAGCCGTCCATCAGGGAGATAACCGGAGGCCTCCCATGAATGCTGAAGCGAGAAGAATTGCACCCCATGAACGGTTACACCATGCCGCAGACCGACATACAGCAGGCACTCAGTGAAAAGCTTCGCCGCTCCGGAATCAGCGATTCGCGCCGGGAGCTGATAGCCGAAGCGCTTGACAATGTCAACCGTCCGGGCTTCAGGATTGAACCGGGCGCCATCCTGCCCTTGATGAAACCCGTCACCTGGTTCCCCCCCATGTGGGCATTTGCCTGCGGGGTCGTCTCCACCGGTGAAAGCATCACGGACAACTGGTCAATTCTCCTTCGGGGAGTCATCCTCGCCGGCCCGCTCATGTGCGCCATGTCGCAGACCATGAACGACTACTTCGACCGCGAGGTCGATGCCATCAACGAACCCGAACGTCCCATCCCCTCGGGAAAGATATCGAAATCAGCCAGCTGGCTGATCACCTTCAGCCTCATCGTCACCGGTTTCCTCGTCGCCCTCTCCATCCATCCCTACGTGATGGCGATAGCCTTTGTCGGCGTATTGATGTCGCATGCGTATTCAGGGCCCCCGCTCCGGGCCAAGCGCAACGGCTGGTTCGGCAACCTCATTGTAGGGCTTGCCTATGAAGGGGTGGCGTGGCTGACCGGCAGCTTTGCCATCACTCAGGGCATCCCCTCGGCAGAAACAATTGCCCTGGCACTCATCTTCTCCCTCGGTGCGCACGGCATCATGACGCTCAATGACTTCAAGTCGATCGTCGGCGACAACATCCGCAAGGTAGCTTCCATTCCGGTGCAGCTCGGGGAACGCAGGGCGGCCATCCTTGCAGCAGCCGTCATGGATCTGGCGCAGGTCGCGGCCATGGGCATCCTCCTCTACAAAGGATCCACCACCATGCTTGCCATTGCCGGAGTCCTCCTCATAGCACAGCTTCCGATGCAGCGGATCCTCATCGCCAACCCACGGGAAAAAGCGGTCTGGTACAACGCCTTCGGAACCCTGCTCTACGTGCTCTCAATGATGGTCGCCGCCGTAGGCATCAGACCTTAGGAACATTGCATTTCCTTTTTCTGAAAGAATTCGTATATTCCGATTCGTTTTTTCAACTCCATTAGAGATCGCACTCATGTCCAAAGTCTGTGTACTGACCGGTAAAAGGCCCAAGTACGGCAATACAGTCTCCCATGCCAACAACCACCGCCGCACCCGTTTCGAGCCGAACCTCCACACCAAGAGGATCTGGATTGATGAGGAAAAGCGCTGGGCGAAAGTGAAGCTTTCAGCCAAGGCAATGAAAATCATCGCAAAGACGGGAACAGCCGAACTCGCAAAACTGCTGAAATAACACCCTCCGCACATAGCAGAGGGGATCTGTCAAACAGTTCCAGAAAGGCTCAACAGGAAATGGTTGAGCCTTTTTTGTCGATGCAGAAAAAAATCACGATCTATACCGACGGGGCTTGCAGCGGCAACCCCGGCAAAGGCGGATGGGGAGCCATGCTGATGTACGGCGACGCCGTCCGTGAACTTTCCGGCTATTCCCCCGCAACCACCAACAACCGGATGGAGCTGACTGCTGCCATCGAAGCTCTCCGGGCGCTGAAGGAGCCCTGCAGCGTGGCGCTCTACAGCGACTCAAGTTACGTGGTCAACGCATTCAGGGAAGGGTGGCTGGATCGATGGACGCGCAACAACTGGAAAACCGCAGCAAAAAAGAATGTCGAAAACACCGACCTCTGGAAACAGATCCTCGAGTTGACGGCACGACACACGGTAACCTTCCACAAGGTCAAGGGCCACAGCGACAACCCCTACAACAACCGCTGTGACGAACTGGCCCGCCAGGCCATCCAAAAGAAACCATAACCAGCCGACAGATGAAAAGCAATCCCGAAGGCACGGGTGCACCGCTGAAGCGATCACTGAAGAAAGGATCCGGGCTCCTCATGGTGATGAGCCTCCTTGGTTTTCTCGGCTTCCTTTCTGTTCTCTTCTGGATCAACTGGCCGAAACCGCGGCCCGTGCCCGAGCCGCTCCCGCCAGCCGTCAAATCCCTCATAGAGCGTATCCCCGGCCGTTCTGACGCCATCATCTATCTTGGCATGAAAGATGTCCGCCAGAGCCGGTTCTGGCAGGAGGTGCTTCCCGACTCACTGCGGGACCTGCCGCTCTTCGAAGCCCCTGAAACCCTTCAGAAACTGATGACAGCGGCAGCCATCATTCCAGCCCGTGATATCGACACACTCCTCGTCACTTTCCGCAAAAGCGGCTACCGCGAACAGCACTTCCTCTGCGTGGCGAAGGGTCCGTTCGCATCCAAACTCACCGATGAACTGCTGCAGCGCGCCAGCCGGCAAACCGCCAGTATTGCCGGGCAGCAATGCTACGGGATCGACAGCACCCTCTGGGTCTCCCGGACAGGGCCCAACGAAGCCGTACTGGCCGACAACAAAACGATGCTCAGTGGCTACCTCAATCCCGAAGGCAGTTTCCTGACCCGCGACTCGCTGGCAGTAGCCATGATTGAGAAGGCCACCTACAAGTCGCATCTCTGGTTCGCGCTCCCCTCGGCCGCATGGACCTCAAGCGCCCTGAAAAGCCTGACATCGAAAAACAGCGATGTTAATACCCTCGGCAACCTGAACCACATACAGCATCTGGCCCTCTCGATAAAAATGAATGACGGAATCAAAGCCGAAACCGAGTGGGTGTACAAAACGAAGCCGGCTGCCTGGTTCGCCTCGACCTTCCTCTGGGGCGCAGTGAAGCTCTCCGCCATGTCGACGGAAAGGACCACGCCTGAGACAAGAGCGCTGCTCGAAAAGATCCAGATTCAGCAGAACCTCGAATCAGTGATCATCAGGGCCGATCTTCCGCTTGAAACATTCACGCACGCGACCGGAAGCAGCGGCAGGAATAACTGAAGCCCCCCCATCGGTCACCATCAAGACAGCCGGCAAATGAAACAGAGCCGGCGGTCCTTCCAGAGCACCTCGATCCCTCTCGACAACTCGACCCTTCTTCCCGGCTGGAGCCCGAGAAGGCCTGTCAGCCGTCCGAGAACGGCACTGTCGACTGAAAGACCGAGTTGCGAAAGAGCCCGCTTGAACACCTCCTTCTGCTCAAAAGCCGTCAACTGCCGGAGAGCGTCCACGCCAAGCCACCCCTGCCCTGCAGAGAGCTCCGGGTTCCCGGCAAGCAGCCGCTCGAAATAGAGCTCAAGAAACGCCTCCAGTTCCCCCGACTGCTCTGAGAGACGCTGCATCGACGGAAGGAATCTGCCGTGGAAGCGCTCCTCGACGAGCGGGATCACCCGGTTCCTGATGAAGTTCCGGTCGTACCGGTCGTCGGCATTCGTGGCGTCTGTCCGGTATCCTGTCCCCTGTTGTTTGAGATACTCTTCAATCTCCGCCCGATGCATAAAGAGGAGCGGGCGGATGATGTGTCCGCGGCGGGACCGGATCCCCCGCAGCGAAGGAAGCGTCACGCCCCTGAACAGGTTGAAGAGCATGGTTTCGGCATTGTCTCCCACATGATGGCCGGTGGCAACCTTCGTATACCCCTCCCTCTCGATGATTTCCTGGAAATACCCGTAGCGGAGTACCCGGGCCTCCTCCTCAACCGAGCGCCTGGCTGCCACGGACGAGGCCAGTGTATCGAACTGCCGCACAAAACAGGGCAGACCCATCAATCGGGCGCACTCACGAACGAACGCTTCATCGGCATCACTCTCAGCGCCCCGGAGGCCGAAATTGCAGTGGACGACGGCGAGGGTGCAGCCGAGAGCAGCCTGCACCGCAATGAAAAGCGTGAGGAGCGCCATCGAATCCGCACCACCGGACACGGCAACAAGCACCCTGTCGCCCTGTCCGACAAGGCGATGAAGGGTGATCTGTTCCAGAAACCTTTTTTCCAGCGTGTTCAATCCATCCGTTTTTTTCATTGTCCTGCCGCTACGTCCTGCCAATATACGCAAGCGGTACTGAATGCGCGGGGCTGAAAATCCGCCACGATTTGCGGGGTAAACCGATAAATTCATTATCATACAACCAAACAGACACCCAGCCCCTCCTGTCATGCTCACACCCTACGGACGCTCCACCATCCTGAAAACCACCATCTTCGCTTCGGCCATCGCCGTAACGGGGCTCTTCTTTCCACCCGTTTCGCGAGCGGTCCTCATCCTCTCGGCCGCCGCCATCCTCGGCTTCGCGTTCTGGTTCTTCCGCGACCCTGAACGGACCCCGGCTGAAACCGGCCGCGTCATTCTGGCACCGGCCGACGGCAGGGTAATCCTTGTCGAAGAGCGCGACCACCCGTTCACCGGAAGCCGTTCGACCCTCATAAGCATCTTCATGTCCCCCCTGAATGTCCACGTCAACCGCATCCCTCAGAGCGGCAGGATCCGGCACCTCCAGTACCATCCCGGCTCGTTCAAGATGGCCTTCGACCATAAGAGCATGGAAGAAAACGAACGTATGGACATCGGCATCGAATCGGACAGCCTGAAGATATTCTTCAGCCAGGTCTCGGGGTTCATTGCACGCCGCATCGTCTGCCCCCTCCGGATGGACGAAGCGGTGGAGGCAGGAAAACGGTTCGGCATGATCAAATTCGGCTCGAGAGTAGATATCATCATCCCGCAGGGATCGACTCCCGCAGTAACGATCGGAGGTAAGACCCGTGCCGGTGAAACCGTGATCGCCCGCTGGTGAACCCCTGAGCCCCGGGGGCTCAGGAAAATGCTTGTATAAGGCAGCCCTATTGATTATATAGGTATCTAGGAATACAAGACTCACTATTTTAACCCCTTGCGGAGGACTGAAGATGTTTGGACTAGGCGGCCAGGAGCTCATACTCATACTCATGATCATTCTCCTGCTGTTCGGCGCAAAAAAACTCCCCGAGCTGGCAAAAGGGCTCGGTAAAGGCATGAAGGAGTTCAAGAAAGCCCAGAACGAGATGGAGGATGAGTTCAACAAGGCCATGGACGACGAGACCCCGAAGAAAAAGGACTTCGGTCCTGACAGGGAATAACGCCAGAAAAAGCCCGACACCGGGCTTTTTCCACCACTCCCATACCCACAAGCCATGCTTCACAGCCTGTACATCAGAAATTTTGCCCTGATAGAAGAGCTGTCCCTGGAGTTCCAGCAGGGCCTCACCGTCATCACCGGTGAAACCGGTGCAGGCAAGTCGATCCTGCTCGGTGCCCTGGGCCTTGTCCTCGGCGATCGGGCAAGCAGCGAGCTGGTGCGGAGCGAGGCCCCTAAGGCGGTCATCGAAGCCGTCTTCCGTCACGACATTCCGGCATCTATGGCGCCGCTTCTGGAGTCCGCCGGCATCGAAACAACGGAAGATCTCATCCTCCGCAGGGAGCTCTCCGCCACCGGACAGTCGCGGAGCTTCATCAACGATACACCCTGCAACGCCGGCACCCTCCGTCTTGCCGGAGACCTCCTCATCGACCTGCACGGACAGCATGAGCACCAGATGCTCCTCAACCCCGCCACACACATCGGCATGCTTGACGACTTCGCCGGCACTGTTGCTGATGCGGCTTCCTGCACGGCCATGCAGGAAGCGCTCCGCGAGCTGCGCCGCCAGTGCCGTGAAATCAGGGACAATGCCGCGGCAATGCAGGATAAACGGGATCTTCTCGAATTCCAGCAGCGCGAACTGGCCGACCTCGGACCCGGTGCGGGAGAGAGTGAAGAGATAGAGCAGGAAATCAACCTGCTTGAAAACGCCGAAGCCCTCGCAGAACATAGCGAAGCACTGAGCGTCATCCTCTATGAAGGAGAAGGCGCCATTTACCCGGAGCTCGGAAGGGTCCTGCACCTCATCGAAAAACTCGCGGCAGTAGACCCCCGCTTTGAACCGCTCTGCCTGGAGGCCCGGAACGCCTCCGGCATTGTCGACGAACTCTACCGCTTCAACCGGAGTTACAGGTCCGCCATCGACTTCAACCCGGCACGGCTGGAAAGCCTCAGGGAACGACAGCACAAAATCCAGCGGACGGCAAAAAAATTCGGGGTCACGCCTGATGAGCTCCCGGAGATGCTCCTGCGCATTGAAGCCATACTTTCGGAGGAAGGGGAAAGCGGAGAGCGACTGAAGGAAAAAGAGACCCGGGCAGAGGAACAGAAAGCGAAACTCTCTCTGGCAGCTGCTGCGCTTTCAACGCGGCGGCGGGAGGCGGCAGGGAGGCTTGAGGAAACCATCATGCAGCACCTCACGGAACTCGGCATTCCGAAGGCCGTCTTCATGACCCGCTTCACCCATGAAGAGGATCCCGAAGGGGAGGTTGAGGTTGAGGGAAAGACCTACAAGCTTTCGGGTGCCGGATACGACACGGTCGAGTTCATGCTCTCGGCCAACCCCGGCGAGCCGCCACGACCGCTTGCAAAAATCGCATCAGGCGGTGAAATATCGCGGATTATGCTCGCCATGAAAAGCGCGCTGGCGGGTACTGCCGAGCTGCCGATCCTCATTTTCGATGAAATCGATACCGGCATCAGCGGCCGCATCGCCCAGAGCGTCGCAAAAAAGCTGCAGAACCTTTCGCGGCTCTACCAGATCATCGCCATCACCCATCTGCCGCAGATCGCTGCGATGGGGGAAAGCCACCTTTCCGTCCATAAAACGGTTGAAAACGGCAGGACCACAACCCGGGTCACCCCGCTCCTTGGTGATATGCGGCGGGAGGCAATAGCCTCACTCATCAGCGGTGAGGAGGTCACTCCAATATCCCGAAACCTTGCCGAAGAGCTGCTTCAGGCTGCACACTCAACTCCGTCAAACGAGGATTGAGGGCCGGCTGTTTAGAAAATCGGGAAGATTGCCTTATACTTCGGCACATTGAACATTCACGACCGAAAACAAGAACACAGCATATGTCCACACGACAACTGAGAGGCTCCGCCGTTGCGCTGGTCACACCCTTCCATAAAGACCTTACGGTCGATGTCGAAGCACTCATACGCCTCGTTGAATTCCATCTGGAAGCCGGTACCGACATCATCATCCCCTGCGGCACCACAGGTGAATCGCCGACCCTCACCGAAGCCGAGCAGGCCTCCATCATCCGGACCGTCCGTGATGCATCGAAGGGAAGGATCATCGTCGGGGCAGGAGCCGGAACCAATGCAACCGTCGAGGCCGTCCGCCTGGCCAAAAACGCCGAAGCCGCCGGAGCTGAAGCCATTCTTTCCGTAGCACCCTATTACAACAAACCATCGCAGGAAGGCATCTACCAGCACTACCGCCACGTAGCCGAAGCCGTGTCGGTGCCCATCATCATCTACAACGTCCCGGGCAGGACCGGATGCAATGTCGATGCGGCCACCGTCCTCCGCCTTGCCCGTGACTTCGCCAACATCACGGCAGTCAAAGAGGCCACCGACAACATGCAGCAGATCGCCGAACTCCTCGACGGCCGGCCGGAGGGCTTCTCGGTCCTCACCGGCGAAGACCCGCTCATACTCCCCTTCATGGCCATGGGTGGCGACGGGGTCATTTCTGTAGCGGCCAACCAGATCCCGGGAGCAATCAAGCGCCTGGTCGACAGCGTCAGTGAAGGCAATCTCGAAGAGGCCCGGAAAATCAACCGGAAGTACCGCCGTCTCCTCCGGCTCAACTTCATCGAAAGCAATCCCGTGCCGGTGAAATACGCCCTTACGCGGATGGGCATGCTGGAGGAAACATACCGCCTCCCCCTCGTCCCCCTCTCAGCGGCATCAAAGGCCGAAATGGACCGTGAACTCGAAATCCTCGGACTGATCTGAACGCACAAAAAAGATTGCCCAATAAAGAAGGGCCGGTTTTACCGGCCCTTCTTTATTGGGTGCGTCCATATCGCCTGTAATCCCTGTCTCAGGCAAGTTCGCCGAGCGCATCGGCAAACATGTCGAGCTGCGCTTTCGTGCGTTTTTCCGTCACTGCGACAAGCAGACCCTCATCTCCGAACTCCCCGAGATCGCAGCCGGCAAACACTTTTTTCTCAAGCATCTTCCGGACCACTTCGGAGGGCGGAATGGGCGTATCGACGACGAACTCATTGAAGAACGGCGCATTATAGCGGATTGAGAATCCGGGGATGGCGGCGATCCTTCCGGCAAGGTAGTGCGCCCGGGAGAGCGACTGGCCGGCAACTTCACTCAGGCCCTGTTTTCCGAGAAGAGAGAGGTATACGGCTGCCTGCAGAGCGTTGAGCGCCTGGTTGGAACAGATGTTCGATGTGGCTTTCTCCCTGCGGATATGCTGTTCCCTGGTCTGGAGCGTCAGGATGAAACCGTCCTGACCGTTAGAATCCTTCGTCATGCCGACGAGCCTGCCGGGGAGCTTGCGCACGAGTTCCTGGCGGACAGAAAAGATGCCGAGGTACGGGCCGCCGAAGCTCTGTGAACTGCCGAGGGGCTGGCCCTCGCCAACCGAGATGTCGGCTCCGTAAGCGCCGGGAGCCTCAAGCACGCCAAGTGAGACCGGATTGGCGGAGACAATGAAAAGCGCGCCGTGCTCATGGGCGAGCCTTCCGATGGCTTCAACGTCCTCCAGGCATCCGTAGAAATTCGGCTGCTGCACGACAACGGCCGCGACCGTGTCGTCCATGAGCCCCTTGAGGACCTCAATACTTCCGACACCGTCTTCCACAACATTCTGCACGACGGCACTGTGGTCCGACGCCTCGAGATAGGTTTTGAGTACCGAGCTGTTCCAGGGATGCAGCTTTCCGGCCACGACCACTTTCTGGCGGCCGTTGACGCCGATGGCCATCAGCACCGCTTCGGCAAGAGCCGTGGCCCCGTCGTACATCGATGCATTGGTCACGTCCATCCCGTAGAGGCGGCAGATGAGACTCTGGTATTCGTAGATGGCCTGCAGCGTCCCCTGGGACACCTCGGCCTGATAGGGCGTGTAGGCCGTATAGAACTCACTGCGGGAGACGATCGCCTTGATGGCGGAAGGGAGGAAATGGTCGTAGGCGCCGCCGCCGAGGAAGCTGACATAGTCGGCCGTGCTGCGGTTCGCCGCGGCCATGCTTTCGAGTATGGAGCGGACCTCCATCTCATCGGCAGCGGGTGCGAGTTCAAGAGCTTTATTGAGGCGGACCTCACGGGGGATGTCGACAATCAGCTCGTCGAAGGAGGAGACCCCTGTGGCATGGAGCATCGACTCCCTGTCCGCATCGGTATTGACGATGAATGGCATGTTGATTATCCTCCGATCAGTTCGCGGTAGGCGGCGGCGTCGAGCAGATTAGCGACTGAGGCCGGATCGGCGAGCTTCATCTTTACCATCCAGCCGCTGCCGTATGGGTCCTGGTTCACTGTTTCGGCGCTGTCCAGTCCGGCGTTCACCTCCAGGATCTCACCGGCCACGGGAGCGAACAGGTCGGCAACCGTCTTGACCGCTTCAACCGTTCCGAAAATCTCATGCTCCTTCAGGGCAGTGCCTGCGGGCTTCAGTTCCACGAACACGATGTCGCCGAGCTCCGACTGGGCGAAATCCGTGATGCCGACAAGCGCAGTCGCGCCATCGTCGAGCAGCTGTATCCATTCATGGTCTTTGGTGTAGCGGAGAGCGGCTGGGACGTTCATGACAGAAAAGGTTAAGTGGTTGAAAACAGCTGATGCGCGTGGGTCAAGTTAATACTTTTTTTCAAACAAATGCGACGCTGACGCCCTCGGCATCTCCCTAGGAGAGGCGCTGGCGCATGGCCTCATATAACATCACGCCCGCCGAAACGGAGACGTTCAGCGACTCGACGCAACCCGCCATCGGAATGCGCACCACCCGGTCGCAGAACTCCATGGCTTCGGGAGCAAGGCCGGAGCCTTCCGCTCCGAGCACAATGGCAGTGGCCTTCCTGAAATCGGCATCGGTATAGTTCGTTTCGGCCTCCATGTCGGTGGCGAGCACCTGAATCCCTTCGCGGTGGAGGAGCTCAAGGCATCGCACCAGGCTTTTTACCTTGGCGACCCGCATGTGCGAAAGGGCACCGGCTGAAGCCTTGTGCACGACAGCGTTGACCGGAGCTCCCTTGCCCTCGACAAGGACAACCCCATCGGCAGCGACAGCCTCGGCGGTCCGGATGATGGCCCCGATGTTGTGGGGATCGTCGAGCCCCTGCAGCACGACGAGCAGCGGCGCACTGTTGCGCGGTGCGGCAAGCAGCTCCTCCACGGTGTAATAGCTGACCGTACTGATGAGGGCCGCCACCCCCTGATGCTTCGTGGTCCCTGCGATAAGCGAGAGCTTCTCGAGGCGGGCCTTTCCCGTCACGATCTTCTGGCGCCGCGCAGTAATGATGATCTCCTTCAGCTTCGGATGCGAAGTGTTGAACTGGAAATAGATTTTCTCGACGCTCTCCGGCTTTTCGCGGAGAAGTTCAAGGACAGCGTTGCGTCCGTAGACGAGGTTTTCGGGATGTTCCCCTTCCATCATGAGTCTGGAAAATGGCAGAATTATGCAAAAGAATCGGCCCGCAAAAACACGGCCCGCGGTGAGTCCCTGTAAGCGGGAGAGGGATACCTGAATGTAATTAAATTCAGCAATATCAGATTTTTTTTCTATCTTGCTATTCGCCTTGAATCGATTTTTTTCTCTGGCAGAAGCAACTAATTCCACTCCATCCGCAGTTGTTTCTGTCGTACAGTATTTGTACATGCGTTTCATCAATACAAATCCAGTGACAGCCAGTATGAGCCGGACATATAAAACCATGGAAGGAAATGAAGCGCTCGCTTATGTCTCCTACCGCACCAGCGAAGTAATCTGCATCTATCCAATCACACCGGCATCACCGATGGGCGAGTATTCGGATGCATGGGCAGCCGAAGGGAAAAAGAACATCTGGGGCACCGTTCCGAAAATCGACGAACTGCAGAGCGAAGCCGGTGCGGCGGCCGCAGTCCACGGCGCACTCCAGACCGGATCACTGACCACCACCTTTACCGCATCGCAGGGGCTCCTTCTGATGATCCCCAACATGTACAAAATTGCCGGCGAACTCACCCCCTGCGTCATCCATGTCTCGGCACGTTCACTGGCCGCTCAGGGCCTCTCCATCTTCGGCGATCACAGCGATGTCATGTCCGTCCGCGGCACGGGCTTCTCGCTTCTGGCTTCAAGCTCGGTCCAGGAGGCAATGGACATAGGTCTCATCTCCGCAGCAGCGACGCTTGAATCGCGCGTCCCTGTCATGCACTTCTTCGACGGTTTCCGTACCTCCCACGAAATCGCAAAAATCGAGGTCGTTTCAGACGATGTCATCAAGGCGATGGTCCCCGAGGATCTCGTCATCGCAAACCGCAGCCGCCGCATGACCCCCGACGCACCATTCATCCGCGGCACCTCGCAGAACCCCGACACCTATTTCCAGGGCAGGGAGACGGTGAACAGCTACTACACCGCAGCCTCCGACATCACCCAGCGGATGATGGACAGGTTCGGTGAGCTGACCGGCCGCAACTACAAAATCTACCAGTACTACGGAGCACCTGACGCCGAGCGCGTCGTCGTGCTCATGGGCTCCGGCGTCGAAACCGTCCGCGAGACCGTTGAATACCTAAACAAAAGCGGCGAAAAGGTCGGCGTCATCAATGTCCGCCTCTTCCGTCCGTTCGACATCGAGCGTTTTGTCGCCGCATTCCCCAAGAGCGTCAAGTCCGTTTCGATCCTCGACCGTGTCAAGGAGCCGGGCAGCGCAGGCGAACCCCTTTACCTCGATGGCGTCAACGCCCTCATGGAAGGTGTCTCCAAAGGACTCCTTACAGCCATGCCGAAAGTCACCGGAGGCCGCTACGGGCTCTCTTCGAAAGAGTTCACCCCCGCCATGGTCAAGGGCGTGTTCGACAACATGGCCGCGGCCTCGCCGAAGAACCACTTCACCGTCGGCATCGTTGACGACGTCACACACCTGAGCCTCGACTACGACCACGCGTTCTCCATCGAGCCGGACGAGATGTTCCGCGCACTTTTCTACGGCCTCGGATCCGACGGTACGGTCGGCGCCAACAAGAACAGCATCAAGATCATCGGCGAAAACACCCCGAACTACGCTCAGGGCTACTTCGTCTACGACTCCAAGAAGGCGGGATCAATCACGACCTCGCACCTTCGCTTCGGACCCAAAGAGATCCATTCGACCTACCTCATCACCGAGGCCCAGTTCATCGGCTGCCACCACTGGATCTTCCTCGAGATGATCGACCTGGTTAAAAACCTCAAGAAAGGCGGTACGCTGCTCCTCAACTCGCACTTCTCCCCCGAAGAGATATGGGACAACCTGCCGCGCACCGTGCAGGAGCACCTGATTGCAAAAGAGGCGAAGATGTACTCGATCGACGCTTACAAGGTTGCCGGCGAGAGCGGCATGGGCCAGCGCATCAACACCATCATGCAGGCCTGCTTCTTCGCCATCTCCGGTGTTCTCCCCCGTGAGGAGGCCATCCTGCAGATCAAGCACGCCATCAGGGTTACCTACGGCAAGAAAGGCGATGAGATCGTCAACCAGAACATCAAGGCAGTCGACAACACGCTGGCCAACCTGCATGAAGTCGCAATCGGCGCAGTCGCCGACAGCAAGAAAACGCTGCGTGCACCAATCGTCGGAGAAGCCCCCGACTTTGTCTGCAACGTCCTTGCCAAGATCATTGCGGGCGAAGGCGATGAAATCCCCGTAAGCGCCCTTCCGGCAGACGGCACCTACCCGACCGGAACCGCGAAGTTTGAAAAACGCAATCTGGCCTCGCATATCCCGGTCTGGGAACCCGACCTCTGCATCGAGTGCGGAAAATGCACTATGGTGTGCCCCCACGCGGCAATCCGCGCAAAGGTCTACGACCCGAAATACCTCGAGAACGCCCCCCGCACATACAAATCGATGGAAGCCAAGGGTGTGAACTGGGAAGGCATGAAGTACACAATACAGGTGGCTCCCGAGGACTGCACCGGCTGTAAGGTCTGTGCGCACATCTGCCCGGCCCGCGACAAGGCGAACCCAGAGCGCAAAGCGCTCAACATGGCGCCGCAGGAGCCGCTTCGCGAAACGGAAGTCGACAACTGGAACTACTACGTCAACATCCCGGAATTCGACCGTACGAAAATCAACCCGAAGCTGATCAAGGAACAGCAGCTGCAGGAACCTCTCTTCGAGTTCTCGGGCGCCTGCTCGGGATGCGGCGAAACCCCGTACGTGAAGCTGATGACCCAGCTATTCGGCGACCGCCTCGTCATCGGCAACGCCACCGGCTGTTCATCGATCTACGGAGGAAACCTGCCGACCACCCCGTATACCTGCAATGCAGAGGGTCTCGGACCGACATGGTCCAACTCCCTGTTTGAGGATACCGCGGAGTTTGCTCTCGGATTCAGGATCTCCATCGACAAGCAGCAGGAATATGCCTCTGAACTCCTCCGGAGAATGTCCGGCACCGTCGGCGACACCCTCGTCGGTGAAATCCTCGAAGCCCGCCAGGTAAGTGAGCCCGAAATCTTCGAGCAGCGGAAACGCGTGGCGGTACTTAAATCGAAAATTGCCGGCATCGGTTCCTCCGACGCAAAGAACCTGCTCTCGGTTGCTGACATGCTCGTCAAAAAGAGCGTCTGGGGTGTGGGTGGAGATGGCTGGGCCTATGACATCGGCTACGGCGGCGTCGACCATGTCACTGCAGGCAACAAGAACGTCAACCTTCTGGTTCTCGATACCGAGGTCTACTCCAACACCGGCGGACAGGCGTCGAAAGCCACCCCGAAAGCGGCGATTGCAAAATTCGCTGCAGCCGGCCGGCCGGTCACGAAGAAAGATCTTGGGCTTATCTCGATGAGCTACGGCAGCGCCTATGTTGCATCGGTTGCCCTCGGTGCCCGTGACGAACAGACCCTCAGGGCGTTCCTTGAAGCAGAGGCTTACGATGGCCCCTCGATCATCATTGCATACTCGCACTGTATTGCGCACGGCATCAACATGGAACACGGCCTTGACAATCAGAAAGCAGCCGTTGATTCGGGTCACTGGCTCCTCTTCCGCTACAACCCGGACCGCATGAAAGAGGGGCTGAACCCCCTGCAGCTTGACTCGAAGAAGCCGAAAATCCCTGTGGCGCAGTTCCTCAATATGGAGAACCGCTTCAGGATGCTCAAGAAAAGCCACCCGGAGATTGCCGACGTCTACTTCGAAGCAATCCAGAAAGAGGTGGACGCCCGCTATGCTCATTACGAGTACCTGGCAGCACGCACCTTCGAGGCCAAGTAAAGCCATTCTGTTCAGTCAGAAACAAAGAACGGCGGGAACCCCCCGCCGTTTTTTGTTATCGCTTCCATTACCGCCCGTTCACGATCCTGTTGGCGGAAGAGCACGATTCAGCTCCAGCTCTTCGGCCTTCTTCTGCATGGCTTCGGACTTTTCCAGTTCTCCTGCAGCCCTATAGAGTTCAGCGAGATGGCGGGCTATCTCAGGCTCAAGAGGCTCCAGTTCCATTGCCCGTTCAAGACGAATACGAGCCTCCTTAAGCTCTCCCTGACGGTAGAGGATCCAGCCGAGCGTGTCAAGATAAACCCCGCTGTCGGGCTCTTTCGCCACCGCCGCTTCGGCCAACTGGCGCGCTCTCTTGAGGTCGGAGCCTACTATGGTGAGGCTGTATGCAAGGTTGTTCAGAACAAGGGCGTTGCCGGGCTCGAGAACCAGCAACTGCTCATACAACGGCATGCTTTTGGCTGGAACCCCCATGGTATCGTAAGCAAACGCCAGGGTACTGAGCGCCCGCTCCTGAAGCTCACGGCGTTCCAGTATTCGCCTTGAGCGAAGCGCCTGCTCAAGCAAAGGCACCGCCTGGCGAGCCTTGCCAGACTCATAAAGCACATAGCCCTCCAGAATCTGGAACCGCAGCCGTTCGGAGGGAAAATCCCGTCTGGCGCGAAGCACGACCCTCTGGGCGGCAGAGAACTGCCGGGATACCAGAAGAGCGGACACCAGGCTCTCGCGCAGGTCGCTGTTTTTCTGGTCCAGCGGAACAGCCGCCCTGAAATCCCTTAGCGCGCCACCCAGATCATCTGCACGCATGCGTGCCCATCCCCTCAGCATCAGCGCCTCAGCGCTCTCTGGATGGCGGCGGCATGTCTCATCGAGCATGATTCTCGACGGGATGCGGTAGAGGCTGTCCGATACCGACTCCGAAAGATAAAACCGGGTCAGTTCGAGTTTTTTCGGAAGAGCGGGACGAAGGGTATCGTAGAAGCTCAGAAGGTCTGAACGGAACGACATCATATCTTTCGAACGGACAGAGACCTCGAAGAGTGCCAGCCATGCGGGAATGAAACCGGGCGAGGCGTCAATGGCCTCACGGAAAGTAGAGGCCGCATCGGCATAGTCGCCGGTGCGAAGGTACAACCCGCCGAGAGTGAGCCGGAGCCGTTCATCCCCGTTGCCGCCCTTTGTCATTTCCCGAAGCGAGGCGATGGCCTCCGGGTACCGTTGCATCCTGATCTGGAGCAGGAGCACATGGGAACGGGCCGTCTCATTGCCGGGATCAAGGCTCAGCACCCGCTGGAACACCGACAGCGCCTCTGCGGGCTGTTCAGCCGCAAGGTGCTCCATGGCGAGCCATGTCAGCAGCTCCGTGTTGCCGGGGTCCATATGGGCCAGCTTCCCGTATAGTTGCACCGCCCTCTTCGGCTCGCCCATCGCATGGGAAACATCGGCAAGCAGACCGAGTGCATGGCGGTTGGAAGGGCTCAATGCAGCACACCGCTCTGCGTACACCCTCGCTGAATCGAGCTCCCCGAGGGAAAGAAAGGCCTTTGCCGTTGAAAAGTAAAGCGCGGCATTCAGGGGCTGGCGGCGGAGCAGCTCATGGTATCCTTTGATGGCGCCGGGGTGATCGCCTCTGGCATCGAGGAATGATGCCCGCAGGAACTCCCGCTCCATCACAGCATCAAGGGAATCACTGCGGGCTGCCATCTCGGCTTTACGCGCGGGACCGGAGCTGCATGAGGCTGTGAACAACAGAATGAAGAAAAACGAGACCGTCCATATGGCGCGAAGCGCAGATCGCTGCCTATGTCGCCAAAGCCCTTCAGACATGCTCCTGCCCATCGAACAGAGTTCCCCGAAGTGCGGAGCTTCCATCCGAGAACCTTAGCAGCGCCCGCTGTGTAGCCACCCTTCCCCGGGGGGTGCGGGAGAGATAGCCCGCCTGGATGAGGTATGGTTCATAGACCTCCTCGATGGTATCCTGCTCCTCTCCGACCGAGACTGCGAGCGAACCGACGCCGACCGGCCCGCCGCTGAAACGGTTGACGACAGCATCCATGATCTTCTTGTCCATCTCATCAAGCCCCTCTTCGTCGATTTCAAGAGAGTCGAGGGTCTTCATGGCCGTCGGGCGGCTGATGATCTCCATACCGTCAACCTGGGCGAAATCCCTGGCACGGCGGAGCAGGCGGTTGGCGATGCGGGGGGTTCCGCGTGACCGCCCGGCGATTTCTGAAGCCGCATCCCTCTCGATGCCGATGCCGAGTATGGTGGATGATCGCATGAGGATCGTTTCGAGCAGCTCGGGCGGATAATAGTCGAACCGGTTGCTGATGCCGAAGCGGGCCCTGAGCGGAGCGGTCAGGAGTCCGGAACGTGTCGTCGCGCCGACGAGGGTGAAGGGCTCGACCTTGAGCTGGACGGCCCGTGCCGAAGGGCCGCTGTCGAGCATGATGTCGATGCGGAAATCCTCCATGGCCGAGTACAGGTATTCCTCGACAGCCGGCGGCATACGGTGGATCTCATCGATGAAGAGCACATCACCCTTCTGCAGGCTAGTCAGAATCCCTGCCAGATTCCCCGCTTTGTCGAGCATTGGTCCGGAAGTCGCTTTCAGTGAGCCGCCCATCTCTTCGGCGATGATGTGGGCGAGGGTCGTCTTGCCGAGTCCGGGAGGACCGGAAAGCAGCACATGATCGAGGGCGTCACCGCGCATCCTGGCCGCGGAGATGAACACCTTCAAGTTGTCGGTCAGCCGTTGCTGGCCCGTGAAGTCTTCCATCCGCCGTGGACGGATCTGGTCTTCAATCCGCAGTTCGACGGCATCTACGGGGGTATTGAGCAGTTCTATTCTCAAATGGCTCCCTGGTTTCACAGCTTGATCCTGGGATCAACGACAGCGTAGAGCACATCGGCAACGAGGTTGCCGAAGACGATGAGGATCCCGGAAATGAAAGTATTGGCGATGATAAGCGGATAGTCCCGCGCAAAAATGGCTTCAACCGTTACCCGGCCCATCCCGGGAAAGGCGAAAATCACTTCAATGAATAGAGCCCCGCTGAAGATGAACGGCAAGGAACTGCCCATGAGGGTGATGACGGGAAGCAGGGCATTGCGGAGCGCATGGCGGAATATGACCAGCCTTTCAGGAAGACCCTTCGCCCGTGCGGTGCGGATATAGTCCTGGCGGATCACCTCCAACATGCTCCCGCGGACATAACGGGCAATGCCAGCTGCGCCATTGATGCTGAGCACCGTTACAGGCAGAAACAGGTGCCATAGACGGTCCATGGCAAATCCGATCGGGCCGAACCCTTCAGCTCCCACCTCATTCAGGCCGGAGGCGGGAAAAAGCGGGAACTTGAGGGCAAAGATGATGATCATCATGAGGGCGAACCAGAACTCCGGCATGGAATAGAAGAAGAGCGCCGTCACGGTCAGGAACCGGTCGATGAAACTGTTCTGCCGGACGGCCGATATCACACCGATGAGGATGCCGAAGGTGAAGTTGGCTATGAGGGTAAGGAGCGCAATGGTCACGGTGATCGGAAGCGCACTGGCGATGACCTCCAGCACCGGCTGCTGGGCACGGCTGAAGCTTCTTCCGAAATCACCCTGCAGGACATGACCGAGCCACTTCACATACTGGATCGGCAGGGGGTCGTTCAGACCGTACTGCTCCCGGATCTGCATGGCGACGTTGGGGCTGATGCCCGGCTGGATGAAAAATGCCGCAGGGTCGCCCGGCGCGAGACGGATGATGAAGAATGTAAGGGTCAGGACCCCGAAGATGAGCGGGATGGCAATCAGGAGCCGTTTGAAAATATAGGTCAGCATGCGGTTCTATGGCGCAAGGGTTCGGGAAGGACTGAGCGTCCAGTCATCGATGTTGTAAAATACACCGGAAATGTTCAGTTCCTCACCCTCTATCCTGCGGCTGAACCCCTGGGTCTCCCGGATCCAGTAGAGAAAGGTGACCGGCTGATCACGGTGCAGGATTTCCTGATACTCCAGCCAGTAGGGACGAGCGTCCAGTGGATCCATTTTCTCCTTGGCAAGGGCCGAAAGCCTGTCGACCCTCGGGTTGCGGTACCCCATGAAGTTGAACCGGCTTTTCTCGAGGTCCGAACCCCAGACATCCATCGGGTCGATTTCCAGGCCGATCGACCAGCCCGCCATCCAGGCATCGAGCCTGCGGTTCTGCAGGTTGTCGAAAAAGACATTCGATTCCTGAACCTCGAGCTTGCACTCGATGCCTATTGAGCGCAGGTTCTGCTGGATGATGACGCTTGCGTAGTTTCTGCGCGCATTGCCCGCATTGGTATAGAGGGCGAAGCTGAACCGGCGTCCCGCCTTCTGGAGAATACCATCGGGGCCCGGCACCCATCCCTCTGCCTTCAGTATCGAGAGGGCTCTCTGCTGGTCGAACGGATAGGGCTGTATCTTTTCGTTGAAGGCCCATTTCAGTGACGGGGATATATCGGTTACTGCGGGAACCCCGTACCGGCCGAGGTAGCCGTCGATGATCGACTGACGGTCCATGGCGAAGGTCAGCGCACGGCGCACGGCTGCGGAACCGAATAGCGGATGCGGCACAGCGCGGCCGCTTTTGAGGTACTCGTCCTGGTCGATGTTCGACCAGCCGACATAATCATAGACCCTCAGCCCGACACTCTTGATATCGACGGGATTCTTCGAACCGGCCAGACCCCGGAAGTCTTCCGGCTTGATGTTCTCCACCACGTCCACTGCACCGGTCTGGAGCTGGGCGAGGCGGACGGTATAGTCGGGCACTACCCGGAACGAAAGCTGGGGGATGTTGCCTGGTTTCGGAAGGTTGGAGCGGTGGTTGCTTTCAAGCACCAGTTCCTGCTGCGGCTTCCAGGACTTCAACCGGTAGGGGCCGGCACCGAGCGGCTTGCGGTTGAGCGGGGAGTTGCGGAACTCATCGGGCTTGACGTTGCGCCAGAAATGCTCCGGCATCGGCGTAAGGGAGGTATGGAACAGGGCAAGATATTCCGGCACGGGTTTGTGAAACCTGAACACCAGAGTAGTATCGTCGGGAGCGGCAACCGCCCGCGAAAAGTCCACCTGGCCGTTCTCGGCTCCTTCGAGTTCGGCAAGGTACTGCTGGCGGGGGCTGGCGATCACGGGGTTGCCGTAGAGGCGGTAGGCAAAAAGGACATCGCCGGCTACGATCGGCTTGCCGTCATCCCAGTATGCGTCATTGCGGAGCGTGTAGGTGATGGAGCGGTGGTCCGGAGCCATCCGCCATGTTCTGGCAAGGGCGGCTTTCGGGGTTTTGGTCGTATGACCGGAGGTCGGGGGGCGGAGCTGTTTATCCAGCGCCATGTAGTTGAGCAGGCCCGTCGTGGTGTCGAATTCGCTCTGGAGCAGAGACGGATAGATCAGGCCGAAGATGTTCGATGAAGTGACTGAAGCGCCGATGACCGGGTTGAGGTAGTCGGCATCGCCGAGCGAGGTTATGACCAGGGTCGAATCCATCGCCTTCCGGGCAGGATGCTCCCCGCCGCCCTGGCTGCAGGCGGAGGAAATGAACAGCAGCATCGAAAGCGGAAGAAGCAGAAGCCTCCTCAGGCCGCTGTGGGCAATCGCCCGTTCAGACAAGGATGTCACCTGCAGTTCTGTCATCATTGTGGATCACCTTTTTTATCCTGTCGGTCAGCGCCTCGGCTGCCACATAGTTCGAATAGCGTTTGAGAAGGAAGTTCAGTGCGACGACCTCGATGATCACCGTGATGTTCTTGCCGGGGAAAATGGGAAGCTGGACCAGCGGTACATCGACACCGAGTATCCTTATCGTCTTTGTGTCCAGACCGAGCCGCTCATACTCCATTTCCTTGTTCCACTCAAGCAGTTCGACGACCACCAGCACCTCCTTGACGTCACGGATGGCGCGGATGCCGAAATTTGCCTTTACATCAACCACGCCGAGACCACGGATCTCCATGAAATGGTCGATGATGTTGTTGCGTGATGCGCTGAGCTGCATGGTTTCCCCTTTCCTGCGGATCACAACCACATCGTCAGCGACGAGGCCGTGGCCCCGCTCCACAAGGTCAAGGGCAATCTCCGACTTGCCAAGGCCGCTCTTGCCGGTCAAGAGCACGCCGACACCGTAGACATCGACCATGGAACCGTGGTACTGCTGGTAAAGGGAGAACTGATCGTCGAGAAAATCCGTGACAAGGTAGATGGCCTTGGTGGACGACTGACGGGTCACATAGACGGGAATCCCTGCTGCAGTGGCCATATCAAGCAGCTCAGGCTGGAGCTTGTTGTTGCTTGTCAGGATGATGCAGGGCACCTTGAAACGCGTCAGGTTGGCGAATGCCGCCTTCCGTTCTTCCTCGCCGAGATGGTTGAGGAAACGCGTCTCGGTGTTACCGAGAATCTGGAGCCTCTTGTAGGTGAACAGATTGGTGAACCCTGCCAGCGCCAGCCCCGGTCGGTGCAGGTCCCGCTCGAAAATCCGCCGTTCCTGCTCATCGACGGTGTTCATCCGCCTGAGCCGGATGTCATGCTTCTTGCCGATGTTGTTAAAAAAATAGGCGACCGTCACTGATCGCTTCTTCAAGCCTTTTTGGTCGAGGGTCATGGATCCGGCATAGAGGGTGATGGAAACTCCTGCGTCAGACGGCGGCCCGGAGCCGGCCGGAGGCATCGCCCCCGCCGGCGGGCAGGCACCGGGTTCAGTGCATTTTCTCTTTGTACTTCTGGAGTTGCCGACCGAGCGCATCCACGCAGGCATCTATGCAGAGCTCATAGGCCGTTCCGGACTCTTTGGCAATAAAGTCATGCTGCGGCACGTGCAGGGTTATTTCGGCATTCTTGTTCTTCTCGAAATCATTCTTCTGGTGGTCGAGGATGACGTGGCACGTGAGGATTGCCGGATACAGCTTCGTGAGCGATTGTACGGCACTGCGGGCATACTCCTCTATGGCATTGTGGTTATTGGAATGGCGCAGGGTGACCTTGATGGTGGGCATGTCGCTGCCGGTTTCTTTCGTCATAACAACCTCCCTAAGGATATATGGGTGAAAAGAATGAAGGAACAAGGCCGGGGCAGGAAAGCGCCGGACCATAAAGCTGTCATGCCTTCGGGTGGGCTTTTCTGTAGACCTCCCTAAGGCGTTCAAAAGTCACATGCGTATAGATTTCAGTCGTCGAAAGGTTGCTGTGGCCGAGCATCTCACTGACACTCTGAAGATCTGCTCCGCCGTTCAAGAGGTGGGTGGCGAACGTGTGGCGCAGCGTATGCGGGTTTTTCTTCTTCTGCTCGGTAACCGCAGCAAGATACCTGCGGGTCATCCTCTGGACAAGCATGGGATAGATCTGTTTGCCTTTGTTGGTCAGGAACACAAAGTCCGACTCCCCCAAAGCCCCGTCTACAGATATTCTAAAGAAGTTTAGCCGGACTTCAAAATATTTTTTGAGGGCGGAAACAGCCGGTGCGCCAAGAGGAACGATGCGCTGTTTACGTCCCTTTCCGGTCAGTTTCACAAACCCTCCGACCATTTCCAGATCGCTCTGGCGGAGGCCAGTCAATTCCGAAATCCGGAGCCCGCAGCCGTAGAGCATCTCGAGGATGGCCGCATCGCGAAGGAGCGTAAAATTCCGCTGCAGCTCTCTGCCATGGGCGAATCCCTCCCGGTGAGGTGCCATTGGAACTACATCCTCAAACAGCATCGAAGCTTCAGGCTCAGTCAGAAAAGAAGGAATGGGGCGACTGTAGCGCGGCATGGAAACGGCCGACAGCGCGCTTTCTGTGAGATGGCGCGATTCGTGGAGAAATCGGAAAAAGCTCTTGAGGGAAGCCAGCTTTCTGGCAATGGAGCGCTGTTGCAGGCCGCGCCGGAGAAGGTCTCCCATGAACATGCGTACAAGGGAGGGGGTGACCAATGAGAGATCAAACTCCCCGGAACCGGAATGGCGGGCGAGAAAACCGAAAAACTGCCGAAGATCTGTCCGGTAGGCTACGATGGTCGTTCCGGACAGGTTCTTCTGTCCACGGCCTGAGAGCAGAAATTCCTCGATGAGGCGTTCGGACAATGTTGCCGGATTATCCTTCACAAATAGGGAGGCAAGGTTCGACTGCAAGACGGAAAGCGGAGTCAAAAAAGGGTAAAGGCAACCAGCTCCCGTTTCTTTTTAATGTAGTACAATTTATCCCCCCTGATCAGGAAATTGTTGCGGGCGGGCATGCTCCCGCCCTCATCCATCACGTCGCAGTAGACCTCCATGCCATCTTCCCAAAGGCGGAGAGTCGAACGCCATCTCCCCTCAAGATCTTCATGGACGGAACCAGCAACAACCCTGCCCCGAACAATCGACTCCCCGCCCCTGCTCCCGTCGGGCAGGCGTTCAGTCGCTTCGGGCAGCTGCACCTCCTGACGCGCATCTTCCCCAATGGCCGAAGCCCTGAGGCCGGCAGCATCATCACAAGCGCTCTCCTTCCCCGTCAAGGGGTCCAGAAGGAGATAATTCCGTTCCGGAAATCCCGCAAAGGAGCTCTGCCGGCATGCAAGCAGGCCGCTGTCGGTATGGGCGACATACTCAAGGCCCGGCTGCGACCAGAGGATGGAGCCGGTGCGGGCCAGAACGGCCCATATCCCCCTGTGCAGAGGGCTGCCTTCCTGCCAGGCGTGCAGATAGACAAGGTCCCGGTGGGTCGACTCTATCCCCGTAAACCACCCTGCGCCGAGCGGCAGACCGGAAGCGGGATCGAGCGGCTGAAAATCGTCGATCAGCACCCTGTAGGCTTCGGGATCGATGGCAAAAAAGAGGGACCGGCGGTCGCCGGGAAAGCGTTTCTGGCCGAACAGCATCCCGGAACCGGTGAAGGATAGCTGCCAGAGGATGGCGCCATCTCCGCAGTCATAACGCCAGGCCTCTCGATGTTGGCTTACTGCATCCATATCAGCGCGTCAGCCGGTAGATGTTGACCGCGACGGGCTTCCCCGCCCCCCGGTGCTCGCGGGCATGGGCCTTGACCGAAAACCCGTTCTCCGCGGCAAGCTCAAGGAACTGCTCGGCAAGGCGGCGGCGGGGATCGGCGATGTAGGCGCAGCCATCCGGTTTCAGCAGTCGTTCGATAGAAAGCAGGATCGGCAGGAGGTTTACCCGTTCGTATAGCACATCGGCGGCCAGAAGCATGTCGAAGCGCTCTTCCTGCCGGACATTACGCCAGTCGAGCTGTTCGATGTCGATCCGGGCAGCGTTCTTCAGTGCGTTGCAGCGGATGAAGCGAAGCGCCTCTGTAGAGTAGTCGGTAGCGAGCACTTTCGCGCCGAGAGAAGCCGCAACGACCGAAACGAGACCGGTGCCCGCACCGATCTCGATGACACGGGCTCCCTTGAGCGGCACTGATTCGGAAAGGAACTCTGAAAGGGCCAGGGCAGAGGGCCATATTTCGGCCCAGTAGGGCATCTGTTCATCACGGATGAACTCTTCAGGCGAAATCCTGTCGAGCAGGGCATAGCTGTCGCTGACGCTTGTAAAACTGAACGAACGTCCCCCAATCTGGCAATGGGTATCGAGCAGATCGTACTCCCGGGCAAGCTCACTGTTGAGGCGGCTGGCGTCAGCGGGAATCTCTTCAGCTGAATGGATCATAAGCGGCAGTCTTGAGGGTCTTTTAGGGCATGAGGATCATAAAAAAATCAAACTGAATGTACTGAAAATCACTCTGGATTTCTATTTTTGAGCGTTCAGGAGAACAGGGCGCAGCTCGCCCGAAACAACCCGATAAACAACCGGCCCCATGAAACAAGAGATTCTGGAAGTCTTCGACAATACCTACCCCGATCGCGACTACACGATCGAAATCGTCAATCCGGAGTTCACCTCGGTCTGCCCCAAAACGGGCCTTCCGGACTTCGGAACCATCACCGTGAGCTATATCCCCGATAAAACCTGCATCGAACTCAAATCGCTCAAATACTATTTCCTCGAGTTCCGCAACGCCGGCATCTTCTATGAAAATGTCACCAACCGCATCCTCGACGACCTCGTCGCCGTCTCAAGCCCCCGCAGCATGACCGTCAGAACGGAGTGGAAAGCCCGCGGTGGCATCACCGAAACCGTCACCGTCAGCCACAACGCTTCGGCCTGAACGCCAGAAAGCCCCGGAGGAACACTTCGGGGCTTTCAACGCTAATCTATGGGTATGGAGCAGAAACTCCGCCTGCCCTCAGAACTTTTCGGTCAGGTAGATCATGATGTCGGCTGCATCGCTGTCGGAAATGCCTGAACCGGGATAGGACTGCATCCGCTTGACAATGATATCGACCTTGCCGGTCTTCTTGTACTTGGTCCGCAGGGCATCTTCAACCGAGCCGAGAGTATGGCACTTGTTGCAGCGATTGTCGGCCAAATCCTTTGCAGCAGCGAAATCGAACCCTTCAGGTGCGGGAGGCACATTGGTGGTGGCGGCCGGCTGGTTGAGGAAGGCATTCAGGTCGTCAACCGTGCGGATATAATCGCCCTGAAGCGTCGTGGTACGGCCGGTGGTGGAAAGAAGGATGCCCGAAGGCCTCAGCCAGAGAATGGCGAACATCACGGCAACAATGGCGATGATGGTAAGCGGAAGGCTTAGGAACCACTTGTCGCTGACCTTGCCGGAGATTTTGCCGAAACCCCTGATTATGAGCGAAGCACACAGGATGAGCAGGAACCATCCGGTGAATGAACGAAGAGGAGTCAGGACCGAGGAGATGTTCTCCGCCGGAACCTTGAAACCGGTCAGAAACGACACTCCGAAAAACAAAGCTCCCATAAGGGCCGCTCCACCAAAAGCAAGGGCGATAAGCTTACCGTTTGATTTGTTGTCCATGACTGGTAATGAGTTAGGAGTTAGTGGCTTACCATAAAATTATTGAGTAAGATAAACATAAATCACAAAGGCGGCAAACATTAACCTTAAAAAGCCCGATGAGCCGGAAATCCCCGTTCGTTGTTATTTTACGGGCGGCATCGCCATCACCGAAACCATCCAAGGATCAGTCCCATGATCAGCACGACCAGCACCATCATCGACTTTGAAAAAGCCGAACGGGATGCGGGCTTCCTCATCAGCTGTTTTCAGGAGATGCTCTGCTGCCTCGGTGAAGAGGCTCTGGCAGCCCGCCTCCCGCGCGGCGGTCGCGGAATCGACCTTGGACACTACCCCGACACGGAGCGGGCGCTGCAGGCCTATTCCATATTCTTCCAGCTGCTCAACATGGCAGAGGAAAACTCGGCGGCACAGAACCGCCGGACGCTTGAAGCCGAACACGGTGCCGCTTCTCTGGAGGGGCTCTGGGGCCGGACCCTCCTTCCGGTCCAGCAGCAGGGGCTCTCGGAGGAAGAAGCCCGGATTGTGCTCTCACGGGTGCAGGTTCATCCCGTACTGACAGCCCATCCGACAGAAGCGAAACGAAAAACCGTGCTGGAACTCCACCGCAACATATACCTGCTCCTGGTCAAACGGGAGAACCAGATGTGGACCCCCGCCGAGCAGCTCGATATCCGCAGGGAGATTACGTCTGCAATGGAAACGCTGTGGAGGACCGGCGAAATCCTGTTCCAGAAACCATCCATCGCCGATGAAAGGGCAAACGTCGCGCACTATCTGGAGAACATCTTTCCCGATGCCATCACAATGATGGACCGCCGGCTCATGAAAGCGTGGGAAGCTGCAGGGTTTTCCGCCCGCTCATTCAAAGTCCCTGACGACCTCCCCTCTATCCGCTTCAGCAGCTGGGTGGGCGGCGACCGTGACGGCCACCCCCTCGTCACCGCAGATGTCACCGCCGAGACGCTCGGCGACATGCGCCTGAAATCCGTCGGACTCATTGATGCCGCCCTCAGGAACCTTGGCTCGAAGCTCAGCCTGTCCGATCGTCTGCAGGATCCCGGAGAGGAGCTCATTGGGCGCATGGACACCCTCAGAAAAAAACACGGAAAACGCGGCATGGATGCCGTCCGCCGCAATGAGAGGGAGCCATGGCGGCAGTTCATCAACCTTATGAGAGTATCTCTCCCGCCTGCCATCCGGGGATCGGGATCGGGATCGGGATCGGCATTCCGCTACCACTCGGCCAGGGAGCTCCTCGGAGATCTTGCCATCCTCACCCGTTCACTTGAAGAAATAGGGGCGGAAAACATCGCCCGGGAGCTCGTGTTCCCTCTCTCACGGACAGTGCAGTCATTCGGGTTCCACCTCGCATCGCTCGATATCCGCCAGAACAGCCGGATTCACGATCTGGCTCTCACCGCCCTTATAAGAGCGGCAGGAAACGGGGAGCAGGATGAAACCCCATACATCGACATGAGCGAAGAGAAAAAGCGGGAGCTGCTCGACCGTGAACTCCGCTCCCCTCGCCCGTTCACACGCCCCGACATGCAGGCAGGACCGGAAGCCGAATCGGTGCTCGGCTGCTTCCGGGTACTTTCAGGCCATATCCGATCGTTCGGCACCGAAGGAATCGGGTCGCTCATCGTCAGCATGACCCGCAGCGTCTCCGACCTCCTCTCCGTCTATCTCTTTGCGCGTGAAACCGGGCTCATGACTTCGATAAAAGGAAAGAGCGCCTGCATCGTTCCGGTCGTCCCTCTCTTTGAAACCATCGGCGACCTGGAAAAAAGTCCCGGGATTCTCGATGCCTTCCTCAGCCACCCTGTCACAGAAAGCAGCCTCGAGTACCAGCGGCGGCGCGATGGCGCAAAACGAAGGGTGATGGAAGTAATGATCGGCTACAGCGACAGCAACAAGGACGGAGGACTCCTGACCAGCGCCTGGGCGCTCTACAGGGCAGAGGAAGCAATGCTGGAAGTCGGCCGCCGTCACAACACATGCATCCGCTTCTTCCACGGCAGGGGTGGAAGCATCAGCCGCGGAGCCGGACCGACGCACCGGTTCATAAGGGCGCAGCCCTACGGAGCATGCAACGGCGGAATGCGCTTCACCGAACAGGGTGAAACCATCGCACAGAAATACGCGAACCGCATCAGTGCGGTCTACAATCTTGAGCTCTTCATGGCAGGTGTTGCCGGCTCGCTCATCAGGGAGAGCCGGCACGAAAAAGCGGCGCACCACCTCGAACCGGTGATGGACCGCCTCTCCAGCGCATCCTACAGCGCCTATCGGACACTCATTGAAACAGAGGGGTTTGTGACCTTCTTCCGTCAGGCGGCTCCTGTCGACATCATTGAAGCCAACCGGATCGGCTCACGCCCATCGAGGCGCACCGGTGGAGACAGCCTGGACGACCTGCGGGCCATTCCCTGGGTGTTCAGCTGGAATCAGGCCCGGTTTTCGCTTTCAGGGTGGTACGGAGTTGGCTCTGCGCTCGAAGCACTCAATGAAAGCGACCCTGAAGCATTCGAGGACATCCGCATCCGCTCCCACCAATGGCCTCCCCTGCGCTACATCATCAGCAATGCCGACACCGGACTTGCCGCCGCTGACCTTTCAGTCATGCGCCTGTATGCAGGGCTCGTTACTGAGGCCGGACTGAGAGACAAGATCATGGGCATGATTGAAGATGAGTATCGGAAAACTAAACGCTTCATCGATATCCTCTACAGCAAGCCATTGGCTACCCAGCGCCTCAACGTCAACCGATTCATAGAACTCCGGCGCGAAGGACTCGGCCTGCTGCACCGCTGGCAGGTACAGCGCATCGCCGAGTGGAGGAAGCTGCTGGATGATGGCCGAAAGGAAGAGGCCGACGCCATGCTGCCGGAACTCTTCCTGACCGTAAACGCCATCTCGGGAGGGCTCCGCACGACCGGCTGAAAGGGCCCCTGCCGCAATCAAGGTGGAGGCGGGGGGATTTCACAATTGCAGGGGGATGGCTATATTACGGACTTTATCCCGACTATTCCATGCAACAGCAACACCCGACCTCATGACACTGAAGCATACCCTCACACCGCTGCTCCTTGCCGCAATACTCTTCATGTCGGCAGCTCCGTCGCCCGCAAGGGCTGAAGGAAGCCTCGAGGAGCGCATCGTCCGCCTTGAGGGCGAACTGGCCGAGCTCAAGGCGCTCCTGCAGGCACGACCGGCCGCCACGACCACATCCCCCGTGCCTTCTCCAGCCTCACCGCAGACAGCAAAACCGGCCGTCACAGCCGCACCGGGCGTCAATGTGCGCCTGTACGGATTCGCACGGTTCGACGGGTCCTACGACACCGGCCGGCTCACCCCCGGAAACATCGCACTCTATGCAGCACCGGGCAGCGATGGCGATGCCGAATGGAACCTCACGGGCAATGCAACACGTATCGGCATGGACCTCTCCGGACCCGACACGGAAGCAATGAAGCTTTCGGCAAAAATCGAGTTCGACTTCTTCGGCGGCGGCACTGAAAACGCCGCGAACCCCCGCCTTCGCCACGGCTACCTCAAAGCATACTGGCCCAAGTCCGACCTCAGCATCATAGCCGGACAGACCTGGGACCTGAACTCCTCACTGATTCCATTCGTCGACGATGCAGGACTCATGTGGGATGCCGGAAACATAGGCGGGCGTCATCCTCAGGTACGGTTCACCAAAGGGTTCAAGGCCGGCGACAAAGAGCGCGTGGAAGTAGCGGTAGCCGCGGCACGGACTATCGGGGAATTATATCCAACCACCGACACAGGAAAAGACGCGGACATCCCGACATTCCAGGGGCGTGTGGCATGGACGGGACCGGTCCTTGTAGCCGACAAGCCGGCCACTATAGCTGCCTCTGGTCATTACGGCCAGGAGCAGTGGGATCTGGACGCATCGAACACCCACATAACCGCTGACACCTGGTCAGCCTGCCTTGAACTCTCCATGCCGCTTAGCCAGAAACTGCTGTTTGCAGGCGAGTGCTTCACCGGATCAAACCTTGAGAACTATTGGGGAGGCATTGGGCAGAGCCTCGGCTCAACAGGCAATGAAACGCGGGCGCAGGGTGGCTGGGCAGCATTGCGCTACAGCCTCTCGCCCTCCACAGCGGTCGCGCTCGGAGCCGGTGTCGACGATCCCGAAAACAGCGATCTTACCGCAGGCAGCCGCTCCTTCAACCGCACCATCTTCGCCAACGTGATAGAGAGCATCACGCCGAACTTCATCCTCGGTCTCCAGCTCTCGCAGTGGAAAACCGGGTACATCGGCTCCAGCGACAGCGACGTCTGGAGAACCCAGACATCCCTCACCTATACATTCTGACGAGAAGCAGACATGACACGGGCCCCGGTTTCAACGCCGGGGCCCGTAGTGTTTCAACGCCAAGCCTGCCCGGGTTTCAGCGGATAATGATGTCACAGGGCATCACCGTCAGCACCTCACCGCCATGATCTCCCGACAACAGTGGATACAAGGCAGCCGGCACCGGTCCTATGCCTGGCATGAGCCTGCCGATGACACGCCCTGCAAGGGCGCTTTCCACCCTTGAGCCAATTGCGGAGAAGTCGCCCCGGACAAGCAGCTCCAGCCAGCTCTTCTCTCTGGGATAACAGACGATTTCCGGCTGGCGGGTACTGTCGATGCCCCCGAGCCGCTGAGCCTCACCCAGTGCATCGAACAGTCCTCCGGAGCGGTCGACGAGGCCGACTTCAAGCGCCCGGCGTCCAGTCCACACACGGCCGCCGGCAAGCGAATCGACACGGCCGGGACTCATCTTCCGGGCCCGGGCAACCTTCCCCACGAAATCCCGGTACACCTCGCCCGAAGCCTCCACGAACTTCCGGTACGCCTCCCCGTCAAGCGGTTTATAGATTGAGTTCGCATCGGCATTGCGGCCTCTGGTGACGATGCTGCGACCGAGACCGATCTTCTGTACGAGACCGCTGATTTCGGGCTTCAGGGCGTAGACGCCTATTGAGCCGGTGATGGAGAGCGGTTCAGCATAAATGGAACGCCCCGAGAGAGCGGCCATGTAACCTCCGGAAGCGGCAACCCCTGACATGGAGACCACGAGGGGTTTGCAAACGGCGGCCGAATCGAGCATTTCAAGCATCTCGGCCGAAGCCAGAGCGTCCCCGCCGGGGCTGTCGATGCGCAGCACCATGGCCTTCACCCGCCGGTCCTTGAGCGCTCCTTCAATCGAGCGCCGCACCGCCGCAACGTCCACTCCGGAACCAAGACCTAGCGCCTCCTCACCCGTCGTGCGTACAATGGGGCCGGACAGGGTTATGAGGGCGATCCGGTCTTTCGTGTCTGCCTTCATGGGCCACTCCATCGAGTCCCGGTACCGGTCCGCGCCGACAAAGAATCCGCTTTCAGGATCAGGCTCTTTACCGGTCAAGCGCCGCTCCAGCTCGCGATGGAAACGCCAGGAAGAAGCAACACCGTCGGCAAGACCCAGCCGCACGGCCTCCGGAGAGGTCATGAGCGTCACATTGTCAATGATCGAGCGGAGGGAATCGGGGCTGAGATGGCGCCGCCGGGATACATAGCCGATATAATCCCGATAGACCTCGTCGAGCAGCACCGACACCTCTTCCTCTGCCTCGGGGCTCGGTCCGGTGCGTACGAACGGCTCGATGCCGCTCTTGTACCGCTTCCACTGCGCGGCCTGGAACGACACACCGATTTTCCTGAGCGGGGTCGCAAAGTAAAGGGTCTCGGCACGCAGACCGTCGAGCAGCATGAATCCCCCCTCCTCGACAATGACGGAATCGCATGCTGCGCCGAGCATGCAGTCGCTGTCCTCCGGACTATGGAGGAATGCAATAACACGTTTTCCGCTTGCGCGCGTCCGCTCGATTGCACGGCGGAGCTCCGAAATCTTAGACGGCGTCGTACGCACTCCATCGATGTCGAGAAGCACGGCATCCACCCTCGGGTCAGAGGATGCATGGTGGAGGGTGAAAAGCAGGTCCTGCAGGGAAAGAGGACCTTCAGCTGAGGAAAAAGGCAGCCCGGAAGCCGATGGCGCCCGTTCATCAAGGGATCCGCTGAGGGGCACTGAAAGCACGAAGCGATCAGGCAGGGAACGGCCCCCGTGGTTCAGCCACAGAATGAGGGCAAGGCCGGCGAGCGGCAGGAGCACCATAAAGAGGCAACCCCGCTTGAGGCAGCCGGTTTTCGAACGGATCTGTTTCATTGGACAGGAATCGTTGGTTCACTAACTGTTGAGCAGGCAGCTCACCCGGTGCCCGGGGTTTTCCCCGAGCGGTCGCAGGGCCGGTGCTGTCACGGCGCACTCCGGCATGGCCGAAGGGCAGCGGGGATGGAATCCGCAGCCCGGAGGAATGTTCATGGGACCGGGCTGGTCACCTCCGAGAATGATGCGCTCACGCTTCCGGCCGGGCTCCGGGTTGGGAATGGCCGAGAGGAGCGCTTTGGTGTAGGGGTGGGTGGGGTTCGTATAGAGATCCCGGGAACTGGCTATCTCGACGATCCTGCCGAGATACATCACGGCAACGCGGTCGGAAATATGCTCAACCACGGAAAGGTCATGCGCAATGAAGAGATAGGTCAGCTGAAAATCGCGCTGCAGGTCCTTAAGGAGGTTGATGATCTGCGACTGGATGGAGACGTCGAGCGCCGAGACCGGCTCGTCGCAGATGATGAAGCGTGGGTTGAGGGCCAGGGCGCGGGCAATGCCGACCCGCTGGCGCTGACCGCCTGAAAACTCATGGGGATAGCGGTGATGGTACTCGCGAGGAAGCCCCACCACGTCCAGCAGCTCCGCGATGCGCCGACGGGCATCGGGCCCTTTGCCGAGGCCGTGCACCAGAAGAACTTCCGAGAGCATCTCCCCGACGGTGAGGCGGGGGTTGAGCGAGCCGAACGGATCCTGGAAGATCATCTGCATCCGGCTGCGCAGCTGTCGGAAATCACGTGCACCGAGCGCGGTGATTTCACGTCCCTCAAACTCGATCGAGCCGTGGATTGAACCATGACCAAGGCGGATCAGCGCACGACCCAGCGTGGTCTTGCCGCAGCCGGACTCCCCGACGAGGCCGAGGGTCTCTCCCTCCGCAATGCTGAACGACACGCCGTCGACCACCCTGAGGGGCACCGGGCGGCCGAAGCCGCCGCCCTTCTTCACATTGAATTCCACCCGCAGGTCCTGGACCCGGAGCAGTGGTCGCGCTTCAGCCATCGCAATCCTGCATGTTTTTTTTGGGGGTGCCCTTTCTGTTATTTTGACTATATACTAAAAGCATTCTGAATCTACCACAACAAAGCCGTCCCCAGGGAGACCCTCCGGCCCTTGAGCACCGAATCGCACCATACCGGCACCCTCTACGTCGTCGCCACCCCGCTCGGAAACCTCGGAGACATTACCCTGAGGGCAATTGACGTTCTGCGTCAGTCGGATGCCGTCGCCTGCGAAGATACCCGCCGCGCCTCCATCCTCCTCCGCCATCTCGGCATAGAAGGCAAAAAGCTGATCAGCTACCACAACTTCAACGAAGAGCAGGCCATCAACCGTGTTGCCTCGCTGCTCGAAGAGGGCCGGAATGTAGCGCTCATCACCGATGCCGGTACCCCGGTCATCAGTGATCCCGGCTACGGCATGATCCGCGCACTCCACCAGCGGGGCATCGGAGCCGTACCGGTGCCGGGACCATCGGCACTCACCGCGGCCCTTTCCGTCTGCCCCCTTCCGGCAAACAGCTTTTATTTCGGAGGGTTCCTGCCGCACAAGAAGGGAAGGAAGAGCCGGCTCGAGGAACTTGCGGCGATGGAGTCGACCTTCGTCCTCTATGAATCACCCTTCCGCATCCACAAACTCCTCGACGAACTCGAAGCCCTCCTCCCCGAAGCGGAAGTGTTCATCGGCAGGGAGATGACCAAGCTCCACGAAGAGTACCTTACCGGCAGCATTGGCGAACTGCGCGCCGCACTCCCCGAAGGAAAGACACGGGGGGAGTTCGTCGTTGCCGTACACCCTCCCGCACGCAAAAAGAACGCCAAAACCGGAGACCGATATGCAGATCGTCACTGATCCCGCTGAAATGCAGGCCACCGCGGACAAACTCCGCGCCGGGCGTCAGCTCATCGGAGTCGTCATGACCATGGGCGCCCTGCACGAAGGACACCTCAGCCTGGTGAATCTGGCCCGGGAGCATGCCGGCACCATCATCATGACCCTCTTCGTCAACCCCTCGCAGTTCGGACCCGGAGAGGATTTCCAACGCTACCCCCGCCCTTTTGAAAAGGACGCCGCCATGGCCCGCTCCGCCGGTGTAGACTACCTGTTCGCCCCGACGCCGGAAGCCATGTACCCCGAAGGATTCCAGACAACGGTTTCCTGCTCAGGCATCACAAGGCGATTTGAAGGCGAGCGGCGCCCCGGGCATTTCGACGGGGTGGCGACCATCGTCTCGAAGCTTTTGAACATTACCCGACCGCATGTCGCCGTGTTCGGCGAAAAGGATGCCCAGCAGCTCGCCCTGATCCGGCGCATAAACCGGGACCTCGACATGGGCGTCCAGATTGTTGCCGCCCCGACCGTACGGGAAAACGATGGCCTGGCCGTCAGCTCCCGCAACATCTACCTCACAGGCGATGAACGGCAGAAGGCACCGGCCATCCACCGCGCAATCCAGCATGCCGGAGAGATGCTGGCCGCCGGAGAGAATGACCTCAAAGCGGTAGCGGCCGAAGTCGCCGGGATGATCACCGAAAACACGCAATTCAAGCTTGAATACGCGGCATTCGTCGATGAAGAGAGCTTCGAGCCCGCAGAAACAGTCGTGAAAGAGCACGAGTACCGCCTGCTCATCGCTGCCGCAGCAGAGCGGGTCCGCTTGATCGACAACCAAAAATTCCGTGTGTGAAGGGGGTTCCGGTCGATACCGTAATCAACTTTTTTTATAGTATATTCAAAGACAGGCTGCAGTACTGTCCCTCATCAAGGAAAGTCAGCCACCGGAAGGGAGAACCCCGACCGGACACCGTTTTTCCATCACCAATCACAAGCGATTTTTATGATTATCACGAAAGAAATCAATCTCGGACAGGGCAAAACGATCTCGATCGAAACCGGCAGGATGGCCAAACAGGCCGACGGTGCCACCGTGGTCCGCATGGGCGACACCATGGTCATCGCCACCGTCGTATCCAGCCGCAAAACACCTTCTGTCAATCAGGACTTCTTTCCGCTCCAGGTTGAATACCGCGAGAAATACTATGCCGCAGGCAAGTTCCCCGGCGGATTCTTCAAGCGTGAAGCCCGTCCCTCGGAAAAAGAGATCCTTTCGGCACGCCTTATCGACCGCGCACTCCGCCCGCTCTTCCCGACCGGCTACTACCACGAGACCCAGGTCATCATCAACGTCATCTCCAGCGACCAGCAGAACGATGCCGACGTGCTCGGCGGACTGGCCGCATCGGCAGCCATCATGGTCTCCGACATCCCCTTCGAAAACGCCATGTCAGAGGTCCGCGTCGGCAGGGTGAACGGCCTGTTCATCATCAACCCGACCATCGACGAGCTTGAGGGCAGCGATATCGACATCAGCATCGGCGGCACCGCCGACACCATCTGCATGCTCGAGGGCGAGATGAAGGAGATTTCCGAAGCCGAGATGCTCGACGCCATCAAATTCGGCCATGAAGCCATCAAGAAGCTCTGCCAGCTCCAGAATGAACTCGCAGGTGAGGTAGCCAAAGCCAAACGCCCCTTCACCCCGCTCCAGGTTCCTGCAGAACTCTCGGAGTATGTGAAGAACGCCTGCGAAAGCAGCCTGAAAGAGCTGGCCTACAAGCCGCTTGCAAAGGAAGTGCGCGCAGATGAGACGAAGGCGATCTACAGCGAGACCGTCAAAAAGGCCATCGAGCATTTCAGTGCCGCCTTCGGTCCTGAAGCACTCGCTGCCGACCCGTCCAAAGCGCTCTGCCTGAACGAGCACATCATTGAAGAAGAGATCCACTCCTTTGAAAAGAACGTCATGCGCCGCATGATCCTCGACGACGGCAAACGACTTGACGGCAGGAACCTTGAGCAGGTCCGGCCCATCACGATTGAACTCGGCGTCATCCCGAGAGCCCACGGCTCCGCTCTTTTCACCAGAGGCGAAACCCAGGCGCTTGTCGCCGTCACCCTCGGAACCAAGAAAGACGCGCAGTCTGTCGACACCCTCACCAACAGCGCCGACAAGCGCTTCATGCTCCACTACAACTTCCCGCCTTTCTCAGTCGGTGAAGTCGGCAGACTCGGTTCCACCGGACGCCGCGAAATCGGACACGGCAACCTTGCCGAGCGCTCCATCAAGATGGTCGCCCCCGGCGAGCAGGAGTTCCCATACACTGTCCGCATCGTCTCCGAAATCCTTGAGTCGAATGGTTCATCCAGCATGGCTTCGGTCTGCGGCGGCACCCTCGCACTGATGGACGGTGGCGTTCCGCTGAAGAAGCCGGTCTCCGGCATCGCAATGGGCCTCATCAAAGACGGCGAAGAGTACGCAGTCCTCTCCGACATCCTCGGCAACGAGGACCATCTCGGCGACATGGACTTCAAGGTAGCCGGCACCCGGGACGGCATCACCGCATGCCAGATGGACATCAAGATCGACGGACTCGACTACCACATCCTCGAGAACGCGCTGGCACAGGCCCGTCGCGGCCGCTTCCACATCCTTGACAAGATGGAGGAAGCCATTCCTGCATCGCGTGAGGAACTGGCCCAGTACGCTCCCCGACTCACCGCCATCCAGGTTCCTGTTGAGTCCATCGGGCTCATCATCGGCAAGGGCGGCGAAACCATACGCAGCATCACCGAAGAGACCGGTGCGGAGATCAACATCGAGGATGACGGCACTGTCACCATCGCATGCTCCAGCAACGAAGGCACCAAGGCTGCCGTCGAAATCATCAAGGCGCTCATCGCCAAACCTGAAGTCGGCACCATCTATGTCGGCAAGGTTCGCGACGTTCGCGACGAGCTTGGCGCATTCGTCGAGTTCATCCCGAAGACCGACGGCCTCGTCCACATCTCAGAGATCTCCAGGGAGCGGGTCACCAAAGTCAGCGACCACCTGAAGGTCGGTGACCGCATCAAGGTCAAGCTTGTCGATATCCGCAAGGATCCGAGGACCGGCAAAACCCGCTTCGCCCTCTCAATGAAGGCGGTGGATGAAGAGCCGGTCAACGGCACAGAGGCCGGCGCCGCCCCTGAAAACAACTGAGCTCACTGAACAAGTAAAAGCAGTGCAGAAACCCTGCACTGCTTTTTTTATTCCCGTTATTCCCGTTATTACTCCTTATTACCCGTTATTCCCGAAACCCGATACTACCCCGCAACCAGACCGAACCCGACAGCCCCACGATGAAGTACGATTTTTCGCATACCGAAAAGAAATGGCAGGCATACTGGCAGGAACATGGAACCTTCCAGGCTGAAGAGGGCCAGGAGAAGCCAAAATACTACGTCCTCGACATGTTCCCCTACCCCAGCGGATCGGGGCTGCACGTCGGCCACCTCGAAGGCTACACCGCCTCTGACATTGTCGCCCGCTACCGCCGCAGCCGCGGCAATAACGTCCTCCACCCTATGGGATGGGACGCCTTCGGCCTTCCGGCCGAACAGTACGCAATCAAGACCGGAACCCACCCGAGTCTGACGACAGAAAACAACATCCGGAGCTTCCGCGAAACCCTGCAGGCGATGGGGTTCTCCTACGACTGGTCAAGAGAGATCAACACCACCGACCCCGGCTACTTCCGCTGGACACAGTGGATCTTCCTGAAGCTGTATGAAATGGGGCTTGCCTATCAGTCGGAGGTTGACGTCAACTGGTGTGTCGAGCTCCGCGCCGTCCTTGCCAATGAAGAGGTGGAGGAGAAGATTGCCGAAGGGCTCACGGTCGTCCGCCGTCCGCTGCGCCAGTGGGTGCTGAAAATCACCGCCTACGCCGAGCGCCTCCTCCTGGACCTCGACGGGCTCGACTGGCCTGAAAACGTCAAGCAGATGCAGCGAAACTGGATCGGCCGCTCGGAGGGCGTCGAAGTCGACTTCGAACTCCGCTGCCACCGGAAGATGCTCCGGGTCTACACCACCCGCCCCGACACCCTGTTCGGCGCGACCTACCTCGTCATATCTCCCGAACACCCCATGGCCGAGAAGCTGGCCACAGCACCGCAGCTGGTTGAGGTAAAAAACTACATATCGAAAGCAAAGCTGAAAACCGAGCTCGAGCGGACAGGCCTGCAGAAAGATAAAACCGGGGTATTCACCGGCTCCTACGCCATCAACCCTGCAAACGGCGAAGCGCTTCCGGTATGGATTTCCGATTTCGTGCTCACCAGCTACGGCACAGGGGCAATCATGTCTGTCCCTGCGCACGACAGCCGCGACTGGGAGTTCGCAAAGAAGTTCGGGCTCCCGATCGTTGAAGTCGTCAAAAGCCCCCACGACGTTCAGGATGCGGTTTATGAGGGCAAGGACAGCACGGCTGTCAACTCCAGCAACAGCGAAATCAGCCTCGACGGGCTCGCCTTCCCTGAAGCGTTCGAGCGGATGGCCTCATGGCTTGAGTTGAAAAAGTGCGGAGAGAGGAAGGTGAACTACCGCCTCCGCGACTGGATCTTCAGCCGCCAGCGCTACTGGGGCGAACCCATTCCCGTCAAGCACTATGAAGACGGCTCGCTCGGCACCGAAACAGACCTGCCGCTCCGTCTTCCCGAAGTCGAGGCCTACCAGCCGACCGAAACCGGCGAGTCACCTCTGGCCAACATCCCCGAGTGGCTCTACGGAACAGACGGGAAGGGTGCGTTCCGCCGCGAAACCAACACGATGCCGCAATGGGCCGGCAGCTGCTGGTACTACCTCCGATTCATCGACCCCCGGAACAGCGAGCACCTCGTCGATGCTGAAAAGGAGCACTACTGGATGAATGTCGACCTCTACATCGGAGGCGCCGAACATGCCGTCCTGCACCTGCTCTATGCACGCTTCTGGCACAAGGTGCTCTATGACCTCAAGGTCGTCAGTACGAAGGAGCCGTTCCAGAAGCTGTTCAACCAGGGCATGATCCTCGGCGAAGACGGTGAGAAGATGTCGAAGTCGCGCGGCAACGTCATCCCCGCCGACCATGTCCTTGAGAAATACGGGGCCGACGCCGTCCGGCTCTATGAAATGTTCCTCGGACCGCTCGAGCAGGTCAAACCGTGGAACACCAATGGGATTGAAGGCGTCAGCCGCTTCCTCAACCGCGTCTGGCGGCTGGTCCACCCCGATACTGAAGGCCCGGCGGCCGTCCTGGACGAAGCAGCCATGCCCGGGGAGCTCCTGCGCCGCATGCATAAGACGGTCAAGAAGGTCCGGGAAGACACCGAGTGTTTGAAGTTCAACACCGCCATCGCCGAGATGATGGTCTTTGTCAATGACCTGCACCGCACCGGCAACCGCAACAGAGAGGCAATCGAAACCCTCGTGCTGCTCCTCGCCCCCTATGCACCGCACATCTCGGAAGAACTCTGGGAAGCACTTGGCCACCCCGAATCAATAGCCCGTGCGCCCTTCCCCACCTTTGACCCGGCTCTGGCAGCGAACGACGTCCTCACCATCGCCGTCCAGGTCAACGGAAAACTGAGGGGCACGTTCGAGGCCGCAAAAGACGCATCGAAGGAAGAGATGCTCGAAGCGGCAAGAGCGGTAGAATCCGTCAGAAAGTTCATTGAGGGCTCAACGGTCGTAAAAGAAATCGTCGTTCCGGGAAAACTCATCAACTTTGCCGTAAAATAATGCAATCAATCCGGCAACGTTCCAGACATAGGGAGACGGACAATTGCCAAGAATATTTTTTTTATGTAAAATTCGTATTCGACTTCTCAGGCGATGACGAGGCGGCATAGGTGCCGCACAAGGGACTTTTTTTCAACACCTTTAAATCCGGGATCAATGGCTACAGACGACAAAAAAACAGCAACGGGGCAGGCCGCCTCATCGTCTCCCGCAAACGACAAAATCAGCTCCGTCCTGTCTGAAAAGCGCAAGTTCCCGCCTCCGGCCGCTTTTTCCACAAATGCCCGGATCAAGTCGATGGAAGAGTACGAAAAGCTCTACAGTGACGCAGAAAAAGACCCCGACGCCTACTGGGGCGGTCTGGCCGAAGAGTTCCACTGGTTCAAGAAATGGGACACTGTCCTTGAGTGGAACACCCCCTACGCAAAATGGTTCCAGGGCGGCACGACGAACATCTGCTATAACGCCGTCGACGTGCACGCAAACAGCTGGCGCAAGAACAAGGCTGCCATCATTTGGGAGGGCGAAGAGGGAGAGCAGCGCGTTCTGACGTACGGCGAACTCCACCGCCAGGTTTCGAAATTCGCCAACGTCCTGAAGATCGCCGGCATCAAACCCGGTGACCGTGTCGGCATCTACATGGGCATGGTACCCGAACTGGTCATCGCAGTTCTTGCATGCGCAAGGGTCGGCGCAGTCCACAATGTCATTTTCGCAGGCTTCTCGGCCCACGCCATCACCGAGCGTGTCAACGACTCCCGTGCTAAACTGCTCATCTGCTGCGACGGAACCCGGCGCCGCGGAGGCTCCATCAACCTCAAGAACATCGTCGACGAAGCCATCGTCAACACCCCGTCGATCCGCAGCGTCATCGTCCTGAAGGTCACTGGGGAGAATATCAGCATGCACGACGGTATGGACCATTGGTGGCATGACCTCATGGGGCTCGCCTCCGACGAGTCGGAACCCGTCGAGGTTGAATCCGAACACCCGCTTTTCGTGCTCTACACGAGCGGCTCGACCGGCAAGCCCAAAGGCATACTGCACACCACGGCGGGCTACATGGTCCACGCCGCCAGCTCTTTCCGCTACGTCTTCGACATCCGCGACGACGACATCTACTGGTGCACGGCAGACGTCGGGTGGATCACCGGTCACAGCTACATGGTATACGGCCCGCTGCTCAACGGCGCGACCCTCCTCATGTACGAAGGCGCACCGAACTATCCCCAGTGGGATCGCTTCTGGGACATCATCAACCGCCACAAGGTCACCATCCTCTACACGGCCCCGACCGCCATCCGCGCCTTCATCCGCGCCGGCGACGAATGGGTGACCAAGCACAACCTCAGCTCGCTGCGCCTGCTCGGCACGGTCGGTGAACCCATCAACCCCGAAGCCTGGATGTGGTACCACAAGGTGGTCGGACAGGAAAAATGCCCGATCGTCGACACCTGGTGGCAGACCGAGACCGGCGGCATCATGGTCTCTCCGCTTCCCGGCGCGACCCCGACCAAACCCGGTACCGCAACCCGCCCGCTTCCCGGCATCATGGCCGACGTCGTGCAGAAAGACGGCACACCCTGCGGCCCGAACGAGGGCGGCTACCTGGTCATCAAGAAGCCCTGGCCGTCCATGCTCCGCACCATCTACGGTGACAACAAGCGTTACGAGGAGACCTACTGGTCGGAGTTCCACGACATGTACTTCACCGGTGACGGTGCCCGCAAGGACGAGGACGGCTATATCTGGATCATGGGCCGCGTCGATGACGTGGTGAACGTCAGCGGCCACCGCCTCGGCACAAGCGAGGTCGAAAGCGCGCTCGTCTCATACGAGGCCGTCGCCGAAGCAGCCGTGGTCAGCCGCCCCGACGACATCAAGGGCAACGCACTTGTCGCATTCGTCACCCTGAAGGACGAGTACGAAGGCGACATGAAACTGCGCGAAGCGCTCCGCAACCACGTAGCCAAGGAGATCGGTCCCATCGCCAAGCCGGATGAGATCCGCTGGGCAAAAGGACTGCCGAAGACCCGCAGCGGCAAGATCATGCGCCGCCTGCTCCGCGAGCTGGCAACGAGCAACGAGATCAAGGGCGACGTCACGACGCTCGAAGACTTCGGTGTACTCGAAAACCTCCGCGAGAAGGAAGAGGATTGAGGCTCTCCCCCCACTCCTTTAGCATAACAAGAATGAGAAAGCCCGGGCAACCCCGGGCTTTCTCATTTTCCATCAACTCCACGCTATCCAACGCTCAGCAAGGCCTGAGACCCTCAGTTCAGCTGCCAGATCGTGAAGTTCAGGTAGGCGGCAAAACTCACCCAGAGGAGATAGGGCACGAGCAGACGGGAGGAGAGCGGAACGATCCCCCGGAACTGCACCATCGTCGAGACGATCATCAACCAGAGCAGGATGATGACAAAGAATGCGAGCCGGGGCGAATGCAGGCCGAAGAAGGATGCTGACCAGGCCAGATTCAGGATAAGCTGGGCCACAAACACAGAGATGGCACCCCACGGGAGCCGGCCGCTCGTCGTGCGGGCGCTGAGCACCAGTGCAAAGGCGACAGCCATCATGAGAAACAGGAGACTCCATACCGGAGGAAAGAGCCAGTCGGGCGGGTTCCAGGAAGGCCGCTGGAGGGTCTGGTAGTACCACTCTGAACCGGGAACGGGAGTGAACAGACTGCCGCCGTAGGCGAAGAGAAAACAGAGGATGATGCTGAACGCCGTCTTTGCCGGATTAAGCTGCTTCATTGCAAGGGGTTTCTAGGTTATGGTGACTGTAGATCGAACGACAACACTAACATACACACCCCCGCGATAATTCCTTCCCGAAAAGGAGGTTGGCCTATGCTTGCAGTGAAGTCGGCATTGAAGTACTATATTGGACACGCCCGTAACCCGCAACATCTTCCCCGATTCGACATGGAAAAGCCATCAACAGAACTGCTGGTTGCCGAAGAGGCCGCCCGCGCCGCAGGAGCCATCACCCGGAAGAAATTTGGTGAACTTTCCGGTAAAGAGATCCACCCGAAAGAGTTCAGGGACTTCGTCACAGAAACAGACAAAGCGTGTGAAGCCGAAATCGAAAGGATCATCAAGGCTGCATTCCCCAGGGACGGCATGCTCTGCGAAGAGGGCACCACTGCCCCGCCCCTGTCGGGAAGGACATGGATCGTCGATCCGCTCGACGGCACCCTCAACTTCATCCACTCCTTCCCTGTCTTCTCCATCAGCATCGCCCTGAAAGATGAAGCAGAGGGACTCACACACGGTGTTGTTTACCAGCCGGTGCTCGACGAACTCTTCACCGCCCGGAAGGGCCGGGGGGCATACCTCAACGGCCGCAGGATCAATGTCGCCGACCGGAGGGAAGATGACGGGTGGCTCATCGCCACGGGACTTCCCTTCAAGGAATACCATTACATGGATGCCTACATGGCCATGCTGAAAGATGTCGTCAAGGTGTCGGCCGGCATACGGCGAGCCGGATCTGCGGCAATCGATCTGGCCTACACGGCATGCGGGAGGTTCGACGCATTCTGGGAATACGTCCTGTTTCCGTGGGACTTCTCCGCAGGCGTCCTCCTCGTGCGGGAGGCCGGCGGCACGGTCACCGACTTCACGGGAGAGGATGATGTCTTCAGGCGCCGGAGCATCATCGCCGGCAACCCCGAAACCCATCCACTTCTGCTTACCATGGCGCGGAAGCATTTCCCTGAAGCCGAATAATGGCCCGGCGATGATTTGAAGAGGACCCGCTACTTTATTATCTTGAAAATCTGAAAATTCTCTCCCCCTGCCCGATGGGGATTCATTTCCTGACGCTCTTCGGCGACAGGAGCAACTGCCACACTATGCTCATTCATCAGCGCACTCTCGACAAAGAGGTTTCACTCTGGGGTACAGGCCTCCACACCGGCAAGGAATGCATGATCACCTTCAAGCCCGCCCCGGTGAACTACGGCTACCGGTTCATCCGCACCGATATTGCCGAAAGCCCTGAGATCCCGGCGCTGATCGACAACGTGGTTGACGTCCTTCGCGGCACGACCATCGCCGTCGGAGAAGTGAAGGTGCACACGACCGAACATGTGCTCGCAGCCCTCTACGGGCTCCAGATCGACAACTGCCGCATTGAAATGAGCGGCCCCGAACCTCCGGTCATGGACGGAAGTTCCCAGCCCTTTGGCGAAGCCCTCCAGGGAGCAGGCTTCAAGGAACAGGACGAGCCTAAAAACTACCTCGTCATCGACGAAACCATCGAATACCATGATACCCTTAACAGCGTCGACATCGTCGCGCTGCCGCTCGACGACTTCCGGGCCACCGTCATGGTCGACTACAAGAACCCCGCACTCGGTTCCCAGCACTCCGGACTCTTCAACCTCGAGAAAGAGTTCATGACGGAATTCTCCCCCTCCCGCACATTCTGCTTCCTCAGCGAAGTCGAAACGCTGGCCAATCAGGGGATCATCAAGGGCGGAGACGTCGACAACGCCGTCGTCATCATCGACAAGCAGATGGAGAAAACCGAGCTGCTGACGCTGGGAGAAAAACTCGGACTTGAAAGCGACCACCTCGTCCTCGGCAAGAACGGCATCCTCAACAACCGCGAGCTGCGATTCGCAAACGAGCCAGCGCGCCACAAGCTGCTGGACCTGCTCGGAGACATTGCTCTGCTCGGCATGCCGGTAAAAGCGCAGGTGCTGGCCGCACGCCCCGGACATGCTTCAAACGTGGAGTTCGTCCGCCAGCTCAAGAAATACGCCGACCGCAACAAGCTCGCCCGCCAGTATCAGCACGAAAAGAAAGCCGGCGTAATCTTCGACATCAATGCGATCCAGAATATCCTGCCGCACCGCTACCCGTTCCTGCTCATAGACAAGATCGTCGAGTTCAAGCTTGATGAAAAGATTGTCTCGATCAAGAACGTCACGATGAACGAACCCTTCTTCCAGGGCCACTTCCCCGGCAACCCGGTCATGCCGGGCGTACTCATCATCGAAGCAATGGCCCAGACCGGCGGCATCATGATGCTCAACGGCAAAAACAACACCAAGGAGAGCGTGGTCTACTTCATGGCGATCGACAAGGCCCGGTTCCGCAAACCGGTGCTGCCCGGCGACACTCTCGTCATTGAAGCCGTCATGACCAACATGCGCAGAAGCGTCTGCCAGTTCGACGCCAAGGCGTTCGTCCGCGGCGAACTTGTCTGCGAAGCCTCGCTGATGGCTACGGTCATGGACAAGCCTGCAGAGAAGAAATGAGGAGAGGAACTGCAACCCTTCGTCAGTAAAGAAAATGGCCTCCGTTCAGCACGGGGGCCTTTTTTTTACTGACTGAAGAACTCCGCCTCAGGCCTTGTACTCAAGGCCGTGGTGGATACGGTAAAAGCGGATGCAGTAGAGGATAAAGGAGTAGAGAAGCATGAGGGTGGAGAGATAGAGGAAAAACTCCCTGACAGGCCAGAGCTCAAAGACCGGATGCGGCCATACCATCGAAATGAAAAGCATCGAAACGAACCCCACCGCCCACTTCCCGGGCCAGAGCGAGGTCGTCACCACCTGATGGTGGTGACGCACCCAGGCGGCGCCGGCGAAGATAAAGAGGTCACGGAGCACGGCAAACAGAACGAACCATAGGGGCAGTTCGCCGACCCAGAGGAAATAGAGCGCCACGCTGGCCAGACAGAGTTTATCGGCCAGAGGATCAAGGATCTTTCCCATCTCCGAGACCTCATTGGTCCATCGGGCGGCCTGGCCGTCGAACCAGTCGGACAGCACGGCGACGATCATGATGACAATGGCGATGTCGGTCCGCCCTGTGTGGAAGAACCAGAGAAACCAGGGGATCAGAAGGATCCTCAGGAAACTCAACGCATTGGGTATGTTGAAGATATGCCCCTGCACGGCTAATGCTTTAATGGTTCAACAACCAGATCGGGACTGGCTTTGACGAATTCCGCCCAGCCGTTCCCCCTTCGGGATGAGCCCTTTGCCTTCGGCAGCGATACGTTGCCCTCGTTGCGAAGCATGTCGCAGAGCGCCAGAGCGATGGCATCGGTTACATCAAGCGGCTTCGGCACGGAGCCGAGCCCGAGCATGGCGGTGACCATGCCGGCAACCTGTTCCTTGGAGGCTCCGCCGCGACCGGTAACGGCCAGCTTCACCTCACGTGGGGCATACTCATGGAGCATAAGGCCGCGATGCACTCCAAGAGCGATGACCGCCCCCCTGACCTGGCCGAGCTTTAGGGCTGACTGTACGTTCCTGCCGACGAACGCCGTCTCGATCGACAATCGTCCGGGCTGAACCCGGCTGATGAGGCAGTCAAGCGCCTCGAAAATCTCTCCGATCCGTGCCGGGTGGCTTTTTCCGGGATTGAGGCGCAGAACGCCGCATTCGAGCAGTCGGTACCGCCCGTCATCCGTGGACACCACCCCGTAACCGGTGCTGAGGCTCCCCGGATCAATCCCCAGCACGATCATACTCAGTCTTCCAGACTGTTCATTGCACTCTCACTGATCTCCATATTGCTGTAGACGGCCTGAACGTCATCGTTCTCCTCCAGCGCATCGATCAGCTTGATGACCTTGCGGGCGTCTTCGGCCTCGAGCTCAATGTAGTTCTCCGGAATGAGATCCATTTTTGCGTTTTCGAAGGCTATCGCCTGCTCCTCGAGCGCCTTTTTAGCTGCCTCAAGGTCGCGCACGTCGGTAATGACCGTATAAGTCTCGCCGCCGTCGTTGCTGAGGTCCTCGAGACCCGCCTCGAGCAGTGCTTCCATCAGCGCCTCTTCGCTGGCCGCCGACACGGGGACCTCAAGGCTTCCCTTGCGCTGGAACATCCAGCTCACACTGCCGCTTTCACCGAGAGAGCCGTTGTTGCGGCTCATGATGTGGCGTAGGTCGGCGACCGTCCTGTTGCGGTTGTCCGTCGCGGTCTCTATGATGAGGGCGATGCCTGCAGGGCCATATCCTTCATAGGTTATTTCGTCGTAGATGACCCCCTCAAGCTCGCCGGTTCCTTTCTTGACGGCCCGCTGGATGTTGTCCATCGGCATGGAGTTCGAGCGTGCCGTATCGATGGCAAGGCGCAGCCGGGGGTTGCCCGACGGATCCCCTCCGCCCATCTTGGCCGCTATGGTGATTTCCTTGACCAGCTTGGTGAACAGGCTCCCCCGTTTCTGGTCGGTGACCGCCTTTTTTCTCTTGATGGTCGCCCATTTACTGTGTCCTGACATAATGCAAACTGCTGTAGTGGTTGTTCCTGAAGACTGGTTCGGCCGCGGAGGGTATGCGCCCGCCTCTCGGATGGGCAGCCGGGGCGGCTTCTGGCGCCCGTCCTATGATAATAGATTTATTTTCTTTAAATAAAACCAAATCTGCCCGCTTACGTGCAAGTTAATCACTAGAAAAATCAATGACAAACCTGATGATCGCCTATCAGGGTGAGCCCGGGGCCTATAGTGAAATCGCCGCGCTCCGCCTTGGCCGACCCTATCCATGCAACTCCTTTGAGGAGGTGTTCTCGGCCGTCGAGGACCGCCGTGCGGATTTCGCAGTCATTCCCATGGAAAACTCGCTCGGGGGAAGCATCCACCGCAATTACGACCTCCTGCTCGAGCATCCGGTCGTGATTGCCGCCGAAACCTTCGTAAAAGTGGAGCACTGCCTGCTCGGCCTTCCGGGCTCGTCAGCCGAAACAGCCCGCCGGGTCCTTTCCCACCCGCAGGCACTGGCGCAGTGCAGGAACTTCTTCAAGACGCACCCGAACCTCCAGGAAGAGGTCGCCTACGATACCGCCGGCAGCGCCAAGCTTATTGCCGGAGAACAAGACCCCTCGAAACTGGCCATCGCCTCGAAACGGGCGGGCGAGCTCTACGGGCTTGAGATCCTGCAGGAAAATCTGGCCGATGAGGAGTGGAATATCACCCGCTTCTTCTGCATCACCCATGCCGAGCACCCGAAATCGCTCGAACACCTTGCTGGATACGAAACGGGCCAGTACAAGACATCCATCGCGTTCACGCTGCCGAACGAACAGGGTTCACTTTTCAAGGCGCTCGCCACGATGGCGCTGCGCGACATCGACCTCACGAAAATCGAGTCCCGACCATTCCGCAAGAAGGCCTTCGAGTACCTCTTCCATGTCGATGTCATCGGCCACCGCGACGACCCCGCCATAGAGCACGCCCTCTCGCACCTCCGGGAGTTCGCCACCATGGTCAGGGTGTTCGGCAGCTACGGGGTGGTGGAAGCATGAACGAGAGGCAGCTTGGCGTGTTCGACGACGGCGCAGGAATGGAGCTGCACGACCAGCCGGCAGCGGCTGCCGGAGCAAAACCCGATCTCTTCATCATCGACGGCATGGCCCTGCTCTACCGGGCCTACTTCGCACTTCTCCGTGCCGGCATGAAAACCCGGGACGGCAGGCCGACCGGAGCCCTGTACGGGTTCATGTCGACCCTGCTCAGGATATTCGAATCCTATCACCCGCGGTATCTGGCCGCCGCGTTTGACAGCCGGGAAAAGACCTTCCGCCATGACATTTTTCCCGAATACAAAGCAAACCGGACTGCACCTCCCGAAGAGATGACCGGCCAGATCGAACCGCTCTTCGAACTGCTCCGGGCGCTCGGCATTCCCATTCTCCGCACGCCGGGCTTTGAGGCCGATGATCTCATCGGCACGGCAGCAAAAGAGTTCGAAGATGCCTGCAGCATCTACATCGTCACCCCGGACAAGGACCTCGCCCAGCTGGTACACGATGGCGTCAAGCTCCTCAGGCCCTCAAAGAACCAGAATGAGCTGCAGCTGATGGGACCGCGGGAAGTAGAGGAGCAGTTCGGCGTCCCGCCGGAACAGTTCACAGCCTTCCTCACCCTCACCGGCGACACCTCCGACAACATCCCCGGAGCAGAGGGCATCGGCCCCAAAACCGCGACCTCGCTGCTCGCACGGTTCGGATCTCTGGAGGAAGTCTACCGCCATATCGAAGAACTCACGCCGAAAGTCAGGAAAAGCCTCGAAGCGTTCCGGCCCCGCCTCCAGCTCATTACCGATCTCGTCACCATCCGCACCGATCTGGCACTCCATGTCACCCTTGAAGAGCTTCGCTGTACCACTCCCGACCGGCATGAACTGCTCGAACTCCTCGGAAAGCTTGAGCTGAGGAGCATCGCATCGCGTCTCCCGGCAGCCTTCCCGGGTCTGGCCGTCGAATCACCGGCCGGAGATCCGGCCAGAACGGCAGGAGCGGAAAAAACTGCAGCCGAAACGGAGGAGCTCGGCGACCCGCGCCTTGGTGCAGACTACGGAATGATTGCGACAGAGGACCTTCTCCGGGAATTCGTCAGGGAGATGTTGCAGACCGATAAAATCGCCGTCGACACGGAAACCACCTCGCTCGACACCTTCGAGGCCGAACTTGCAGGCATTTCCATCTCGGCTGAACCGGCCAAAGCACGTTTTATTTCATTTGCAGGCACCGGACTCGACCGGGGGCGCTCAATCGAGATCCTGCGGCCGCTGCTCGAGAATCCGGCCATACCAAAAACCGGCCAGAACCTCAAATACGACATCCTCGTCCTGAAGAACTACGGCCTGGAACTCGGGCCCGTCGGCTTCGACACGATGCTGGCCAGCTACGTGCTCGACCCCGACGGCAAACACAACCTCGACGACATGGCCGCGCTGCACCTCCGGCTCAAAACCACAAAATATGACGAGCTCACCGGCACAGGAAAGAACAGGCTGCACATTTACGATGTCGAACCCGCAAAACTGACAGACTACGCCTGCCAGGACGCCGACCTCGCCCTGCAGCTTGAAGGGGCATTCACCAGAAACCTTGAAGCCGAACCCCGCCTCATGGAGCTTTGCCAAACGATCGAGTTCCCGCTCGTCAGTGTGCTCGCAAAGATGGAGCATCAGGGCATAAGCATCGACAGCAAGCACTTGGAGGAAACGTCGATGGCTGTCGGTCACCAGCTTGAATCGCTGAGGGAAACGATCCATGCCGCCGCAGGCACCGACTTCAACATCGATTCCCCGAAGCAGCTCTCCCACATCCTCTTCAACGTGCTTGGCCTTCCGACGAAAAAAACAACCAAAACGGGTTTCTCGACCAACGTGGAGGTGCTTGAGGAACTCGCTCCGCTTCACCCCGTAGTCAGTGATCTGCTTCTGTACCGAAGCCTCCAGAAGCTCAAGACCACCTACATCGATGCGCTCCCGAAGATGGTGAACCCCCGCACCGGCAGGGTGCACACATCCTTCAACCAGCACGTCACGGCCACCGGACGGCTCTCCTCGTCAAACCCGAACCTGCAGAACATCCCCATCCGAACCCCGCTGGGGCGCGAGATCCGCAAGGCGTTCATCCCCACAAACCCCGCGAACTGGCTCCTCTCGGCCGACTACTCCCAGATCGAGCTCCGCATCGCTGCAGAGATCTCCGGGGACCCGAAGCTCATCGAGGCATTCCGTAACGGCCTGGACATCCACGCCGAAACGGCAAGGGTCATTTTCGACACGGAAGACATCACCGCCGACATGCGCCGCAAGGCTAAGGAGGTCAACTTCGGCGTCCTCTACGGCATCCAGCCATTCGGACTCTCCAAGCGCCTGAACATTCCCAGAAACGAGGCCAGGGAGATCATCGACACCTACCGTGAGAAGTACCCCGGGCTCTTCAGCTCCCTTGAGGGAGTCATCGAAGAGGGCAGAAAGAACGGCTTCGTCACGACACTGCTCGGCCGCCGGCGGTACCTCAGAGACCTCACGAGCCGGAACTCAAATGTGCAGAAAGCCGCCGAGCGGGCTGCCATGAACACCCCAATCCAGGGCACCGCGGCCGACATCATCAAATGCGCCATGAATCTCTGCAGCCGACGGATCGATGCGGCTTCCATGCAGTCAGTCATGCTCCTTCAGGTACACGATGAACTGGTCTTTGAAACCACCGAAGATGAAAAAGAAGGCCTCAAGTCACTCGTCGAGGAAGCCATGATCGAGGCGGCGGCACTCTGCGGCCTGAAAAATGTCCCGGTCGCTGTCGATACCGGAATTGGGAAGAACTGGCTCGAAGCCCACTGAAGCGGGCGTTCATTTACCAGAAGAGGGCGTTCTGTTATACAGAAAAAAATTTTATATTCCAGAAAACGTGTTGTACATCCCGCTTGAAACACCGTATCCAGACACCGCATGTTCGTGAACAAACGGCCAAATGTCCCCAGGGGACACAGGAGAAACCTGCAGGCGTTCCAGCTGCGGGTACCGTCGTTCACCGATGCAGCTCTGGCGCTCTTCATCATATGCTGTGTTCTCTTCCCCTCTGCATCACTGCTCCACGCTGAAACCCCGGCTCCCGGAGGACTTCTGACGGGAACTGAGCTGATGATCGAACAGATGATCCGCCAGATGGACGGTACTGAACCGGCAGCAACGGGCTCGGGATCCACTGAACCTGAAGGCGAGGGATCGCCGTTCCTCGCATGCATCCCGAACATCCGTCCCGTCAACGGATCGGTGACCAGCGAGTTCGGGTACCGGAAACACCCGATCTACAAATCAAGAATGTTCCACTCGGGGGTTGATTTTTCAGCAACTGAAGGCTCCCGCGTTGAGGCCACAGGCAACGGCACCGTGATGTTTTCCGGATACGAGAAAGGCTACGGCCAGAAAGTGCTCATCAACCACGGGTTCGGCTTCATGACCGCCTACGCGCATCTCTCCAAGTCCCTGGTACGACAGGGACAGAAGATCCGCCGCGGTGAAGTCATTGCACTTTCGGGAAACACCGGCATCTCCACCGGCCCGCATCTCCACTATGAGGTCTACAAAGACCGCGTCAGGGTCGACCCGGCGGCTTACTTCTTCGATGCATCGAACCCTGACAGGTTCATCACCATACAGCAGCCTTCGGAGGACGGACCCGACTCAAACTCCTAACACGAACAACACAAAAGACTGAGTATGTACTGGAATCTGGATCTTGCCCGTTACATCGCTGATGCGCCATGGCCGGTGACGAAAGACGAACTGATCAATTATGCAAACAGAACCGGCGCCCCGCAGCAGGTCATAGACAATCTGCAGGACCTGCCCGAAAGTGACGAAATGTACGAGAGCATCGATGAAATCTGGCCCGACTACCCGACCGATGAAGACTTCTGTTACGGAGACGAAGAACTGCTCACCTAGGATGAAACGCCGCCCATCATTTTTTTTTTAGCCCGCCCCCCCTTTCTGACGGCGGCCGTATGCCTCATGACGCTCGTCATGCTGGCATCGGCCCGGAGTCCGCTTCACGCTGAAGCATCCAACTCCTCACCAGCTCCGGCTGAAACAGCGCCCTTTGTAGGAGAAGTGGACTTTACCGGCAACCGCGCCGTAAGCGACCAGGAACTGCAGCAGGTCATCATGACCACTCCGGAAAAATCACTTCTGGGCCTCGGCATCCTCGCCCGGAGACGGCATCCGTTCAACATGGAGGATTTTGAGAAGGATCTGACCCTCCTCAGAAAACTCTATACCTACAAAGGTTATTTTTTTGCCGAGCTCGATCCGCGATTCAGCTATAAAAGCGGCGGCAGGCAAGTCAACATCGACATCCATGTCAAGGAAAACGAACCGACAAGGATCGACTCCCTGGCCTACAGTGGAATCAGCGCAGCCCCCGATTCGCTCCGGAAGGAGTTCCTGCAGGGAAAAATCCTCCACACAGGCGATATTTTTTCCGTCGAGCGCCTCATTGACGAGCGGGACCGCAGCCTCTCCTTCTTCCGCGAACACGGCTACGCGTTCTTCAACGAAGACAGCCTCAGAATCAGGATCGACACCGTCGGAACCCGTGCTGGGGTCCTAATGCAGCTCAGCCTGCCCCGGCGCCTCCACTACGGAGGAGTGACTGCCGTCGTCCACACCCCCCTGCCGCGAAAATCCTCACAAGAAGGCAGAATCATTGCACGGGACTCCCTCAGCATAAGGATTGCCGGGGGGCAGAACATCTCGCCAATCCTCATCACCTCAGCAATCGACTTCCGACCAGGCATGCTCACACGCCAGAGCCGCGAGCAGAAAACCCTGCAGAACTTCGGCGCCACAAACATCTTCTCGTCGATCTACATCCAGCAGGACTCCGTGAAGAACGGCAAGCTTTACAACACCATCCATCTCGAACCGGCCCCCAAGCACCAGCTCGAACCGAAAATTCTGGCTGACAACCGCTATGGATCGCTTTTTCTCGGCGGTGCTCTGGCCTATGAGAACAAAAACCTCTTCGGTGGTGCCGAGCAGCTCCGCACCACTACGGAATACGGTACGCAGATCGGCTCGAGCAACACGCTGCTCAGCAACCTTGAGCCGGGCGACTACGATCCTGTGGTCCCCTATGAACTGCGGCTGAGAAATACCCTGCTCCTGCCGGTCCTTAAAAAGCCAGGCAACTTCTACAGTGCGTCGGCGGAATATTCCCAAAGCCGCCTGCCTGTCCTGCTCACTAACACCAATGCCCTCGTCAGGGGCAGCTACAGCGCCGCAAGCGGTGAAAAGGGACGCATCGATTTCGACTTCTTCGACATCGAGTGGGTAGAGAAAGACGACCTCAGGGGGTTTGAGAAACTGTTCAGAACTGATCTGGCCGACAACATCGGCATCGACCCCTCAAATGAAGCTGCTGTAAGCGCAGGGTTGGACAGCCTGCTCGACGCACATGTCAACCAGACCTTCCGCCTTCGCTACAACCATACCAACCGGGACCCCCTGCGGCCGGATAAAACGATCTGGAAAACCAACATCCTCCTCGAGCATGCCGGCGCCATACCCTGGCTGATTGACGAATACATAGATACCCGTCCCTACAACGGCTTTACCGACACCGATCCCCAGATCTTCGGCACCACCTATTCGCAGTACGTCAAAGCCGACACCCGGGTAACCTTCGACAAACGGCTCACAGACAAAAGCAGGCTTGCTGGAAAGGTCGACCTTGGGTGGATGGCACCATACGGAAAGGCCGAAGACACGCCCGAGGAACGAAGATTCTATTCCGGCGGCTCGAACAGCATGCGGGGGTGGCTCTTCAACACCCTCGGTCCGGGCAACAGTTCAAGTGAGGCCGTTGCCAACTTCGGTGCGGACATCAAGGTAGAACTCGCCCTGGAATACCGGCTTAAATTCTTCCGGCTCTTCGGTCAGGAGTCCGGCGTCACCGCTTTCAGCGATCTCGGCAACATCTGGAACCGAAACGGCCCCTATGCATTCAGCCTCAACTCGCTGACCCGCGACTTTGCATGGGACTGTGGCCTCGGGCTCAGGGTCGGCTCGCCGATCGGCCCCTTCCGCTTCGACTTCGCATGGAGGCTGCACGACCCGGCAAAAGCCGACCCGTGGGTCTTTGGCAACGGTGGCCTTACCTTCAACTTTGGCATTGGCGAAGCGTTTTGATTAGTCGACAACTCTTTTCCGTTACCCTAAACATCAGAAACATGCCCTCACCTTCCACCCTACTGGCCCCGTCCATCCTGTCCGCCGACCTCATGCACCTCGGCGAGGCCCTCAAGACTGCAGAAGCTGCCGGTGCCGACTGGATACACTGCGACATCATGGACGGCAACTTCGTCCCCAACATCACCTTCGGGCCGATCGTCGTCCAGGCCATCGCCAATAACACCACGATGGTCGTCGATACCCATCTCATGATCGCCGACCCTGACCGCTACATCGAAGAGTTCGTCAAAGCCGGCTCGCACCAGGTGACCGTCCATCAGGAAACCTGCCCGCACCTGCACCGCACCGTCCAGTTCATCAAAAGCCTCGGGGCAAAAGCCGGCGTGTCGGTCAATCCCGCGACCCCTGTCTCGACGCTCGAAGAGATCCTCCCGGATCTCGACCTCGTCCTCATCATGTCGGTCAACCCCGGCTTCGGCGGACAGAAGTTCATCCCCGCATCTATCGAGAAAATCAAGAAGCTCGACGCCATGCGCCGCAAGCTCAACCCGGAGCTGGTCATTGCTGTTGACGGGGGAATCACCGAAGAGAATGCAGAAGCAGTGGTACTTGCGGGAGCCGATGCACTCATCGCCGGAACGGCGTTTTTCAGGGCGGCTGACCCTGCGGCCGCAGCCCGGAAAATCAAGAGCGCATCACGATAGGGAGTGGCTGACGGGCCAGGTAAGGCCCGTCAGTTCTTTGCTCGTCTGGAGGCCTTCTCCGATGAGCACAGCATGGAAACCGGCATCGCGCAAATGAGCGATGTCGCCAGCCGTTTTCAGGCCGCTCTCCGACACCGCGATAGTGTCAGGTGGGAAAAAGGGACGAAGGTCAGAAGATGTGGCGGGATCCACGCTGAAGTCCTTCAGGTTGCGGTTGTTGACGCCAATCATTGTGGCACCCTCTTCGGCCGCCGTGTCGAGTTCCCGCCGGTCATGCACCTCAACGAGCACATCGAGCCCCGTTTCAGAGGCCGTCTGGAGGTAGTCGCGAAGTTGCCGGGGCTCGAGGGCCGCAACAATCAGAAGGATGGCGTCAGCACCCATAAGGCGCGACTCGAAAATCTGCGATTCATCGACAATGAAATCCTTGCGGAGCACGGGAAGCCGTACAGCAGCCGAGACCGCCCGGAGATAGTCCGGGGAGCCCTGGAAGAACTGCCTGTCGGTCAAAACCGACAGTGCAGAAGCGCCGATCTCCTCGTAGTGGAGGGCGATCCGGACCGGATCGAAATCATGGACAATGACTCCCCTTGAGGGAGAGGCTTTCTTGACTTCAGCAATGAGGCGGAGCCTGCCGTCCTCTCCCCGAAGCGCTTCCTGAAAGCCTCTGGCCGGAGCAAGCGAACTGCGAAGCTCAAGGTAACGGGCAAGAGGGCGCTCAGCCTTTATGGCCGCGACCTCACGACGCTTCTCTTTCAGGATCTTTGCAAGATAGGTCATCCAGGCTTCCCCCGCTCATCCGGCTGAGGCCAGTTCCCTCAGCTCTTCCTCAAATTCAACAATCTGGCGGATGTTGTCAAGGAACCATGGGTCAATGGCCGTGGACTGGTAGATTTCATCGACGGTCGCACCGGCCTGGAAGGCATAGCGCAGGTAGAACATCCTGTCGGCTCTCGGAATCTTGATTTTCTCGAGGATGTCATCCTTGGCGAACTTCTTCTGCTGCGGTGTCATGTCGACGACGTTCATCAGGTCCTTGCCGTCGGAACCGAGCCCGGCACGTCCGATCTCAAGGCCGCGCAGCGACTTCTGGAGCGCCTCGCGGAAATTGCGTCCGAACGCCATTACCTCACCGACCGACTTCATCTGCACGCCGAGACGGGAGTCAACGTTTTTGAACTTCTCGAAATCCCAGCGAGGAATCTTCACCACACAATAGTCGATTGCCGGCTCGAAGCTGGCAGGGGTCGACTTGGTGATGTCGTTCAGAATCTCGTCGAGCGTGTAGCCGACGGCCAGCTTGGCGGCAACCTTGGCGATCGGGAATCCCGTCGCCTTCGAGGCCAGGGCCGAGCTGCGCGATACACGGGGGTTCATCTCGATGACGACGATGCGGCCTGTTCGGGGATGGATGGCGAACTGGATGTTGCTGCCGCCGGTTTCCACGCCGATCTCCCGGATGATTCGGACCGAAGCGTCGCGAAGCTCCTGGTACTGGCGGTCGGTCAGGGTCTGGGCCGGAGCCACCGTGATGCTGTCGCCGGTATGCACGCCCATCGGGTCCACGTTTTCGATGCTGCAGACGATGATCACGTTGTCGGCAAGGTCGCGGATGACCTCAAGCTCGAACTCCTTCCAGCCGAACAGGCACTCCTCGACCAACACTTCGCCGATAGGGCTCTCGGCAAGACCGCGCCGTACCGCCTCGTAATAGTCCGACTTGGTCTCGGCAAACCCTCCGCCCGTCCCGCCAAGCGTAAACGAAGGACGGATGATGATCGGCAGGCCGATCTCCTCGAGGGCGTCACGGGCTTCTTTTTCATTGCGGACAAAAAATCCCTTGGCCATTTCCAGGCCGAGTTTCTTCATCGCGTCGCTGAAAAGCTCCCGGTTCTCCGCCTTGCGGATGGCCCGCAGCTTCGCGCCGATAAGCTCGACACCGTTACGCTCAAGGATCCCCGACTCGGCAAGGCTCACCGCCGTGTTGAGCGCCGTCTGGCCGCCCATGGTCGGAAGCAGTGCATCGGGCTTCTCTCTCTCAATGATCTTCTGCACATATTCCGGTGTGATCGGCTCGATATAGGTGGCGTCGGCCAGCTCGATATCGGTCATGATGGTCGCAGGGTTGCTGTTGACCAGAATGACCCGGTAGCCGTCCTCCTTCAGGGCCCGGCATGCCTGGGTGCCCGAATAGTCGAACTCACAGGCCTGACCGATGACGATCGGACCGGCTCCGATCACTAAAATGGACTTGATGTCTTCCCGCTTTGGCACTGGTATCAGGGGTTAGGATCTTCGAAAGCTTCAATGGTCGGTAATGTACTAAATTTCCCTCACTCCTCCACGAAGGCAACACACTTCAGCGCCGCCTCCAGTCTACCCCGCCTACTCATAGGGCGCCCGCTGTTAATTCGTTCACCAGACTCCGGCTGTTCACCCATTCACCGGACTCCGGCTGCTCATCCATTCATCAGACCCAGGCTGCTCATCCTTTCACCGGACTCCAGCTGTTCACCCATTCACCGGACCCCGGCTGCTCATCCATTCACCGGACCCCGGCTGCTCTACCAATCATTCCACAACGCGGATCTGCTCCTGATGGAAACCGCCGGACTCGCGGCGGAGCCATGCGGTGACCTCTTTCGGACGACCTTCCGAGAAAGAGATGATGAGCATGGTGTGACCGGGCTTTGCGAAATCGACATCGTGCAGCGAAGGTACTGCGGGAGAGTTGATGTGGGAGTGATAGGAACCTACGATGGAGAATCCGAGACCTTTAGCCTCCCGCTCCACGTCGGAGTATTCCTGATGGGAGATCTCGAAGCCGTTCTCACGGCCATGGTAGAGGCAGTTGCGACAGGGTGCCACCTCATGGATGATGTTCTCGACATTGCCACGATGATCGACGTTTTTTATTCCGGCAAACAGCCCGCAGCACTCCTGAGGAAGTTCACGGAACGCCTGTTCCTGGATGATTTCAAAAGCTCGGCGGGGTATTTTCATACGGCGACAGCAGCAGCGGCGGTTGAATTGGTATGGTGAATGGCTACGATGGTTAAAGGGCCCGGGCTCCGATGTCCCGGCGGAAACAGGCTCCCGCGAAACTGATCGTTCCAAGAGCCCGGTAAGCCGAGTCGAGACTTTCACGGAGGGTGGGGCCGAGCGCGGTAACGGAAAAGACCCTGCCACCGGCCGTGGTAAGCCGGCCGTCGAGGTATGCCGTACCGGCGTGGAACAGCATGCACTCATCCATCCCGGAAAGGGCGCTGTCGATCTGCACAGCAATACCCGTAGGAAAACTGTCGGGATAGCCCCCGGAAGCCATGACGACGGTGGCTGCAGATCCGGGGTGCATGTCGAACGCAATTTCTTCGAGCCCTCCCGAAACGCTGGCCATAAGAGCGTCGATAAAATCGCTTTTCAGCAGCGGAAGCACCACCTGGGTCTCCGGATCGCCGAGCCTGGCGTTGTATTCGACAACCGACGGCTCGCCGCCATCGATCATCAGGCCGACATAGAGGAACCCCGTAAACGGGTACCCTTCAGCCTTCATGCCCTCGAGGGTCGGGCGGATGACCCTTTCCTCTACTTTCCGCATCACCTCAGCAGTGACCAGCGGGGCCGGAGCATAGGCACCCATGCCGCCGGTGTTCTTTCCGGTATCACCATCTCCGATCCGTTTATGGTCCTGAGCGGGAAGGAAGAGGCGGTAGGAGGTGCCGTCTGTCAGTGCGAACACACTGGCCTCCTCTCCTTTGAGGAAATCTTCTATAACAACCTCATCGGCAGCATTGCCGAACACGCGGTCATCGAACATCTCGAGAATCGCGCTGCGGGCGCTCTGGAGGTCTGTAGCGATAATAACCCCTTTGCCGCCGCAGAGCCCGCTGGCTTTGAGCACCTGAGGCCATGCCCCTGACGGGAGGCCATCAAGGTAAGAGAGCGCATCTTCCTTCCTGCCGAACACATGGTACCCTGCGGTGGGGATGCTGTGGCGGCGCATGAAATCTTTTGCAAACACCTTGCTGCTCTCGAGACGTGCGGCATCACGGGTCGGGCCCACCACCCTCAGACCAGCGTCCCGGAAGAGATCCACGACCCCGGCTTCGAGCGGTTGCTCAGGGCCGACGACTGTCAGATCGATGGCGTTTTCAAGGGCAAAACGGAGCAGCCCCTGAAGGTCAGTCGCCTTCAAGGGCATATTCTGCACCTTGCCTCCCATCATGGCAGTCCCGCCGTTGCCGGGAGCGGCATACACCATCTCCACCCCGGGGTTCCGTGACGCCGCCCATGCCATAGCATGCTCGCGCGCGCCGCTTCCAATGATGAGTACCTTCATGCTGTTCGTGTCTTAGAGGGCGGTTTATCGGCCGGGGAGTGTTACATTACTTCCAGCCGCGATGCGGATAGCTTGTATATAAAGCAGAGCGGGCAAAAAAAACAATTAAAAAATTTCAAGAGGGCGCGCCCCCGGACTTCAGGGGATGGCCCGGCCGACCCACATGGCCCTCCCAGCGATCATTTCCAGCCGCGTCCTGCCCGCTGCCCTCCGCCTCCTTTACCGTAGCCTCCGGCTGTCGGTCCGGCCCCGCGGCTTCAGCCTGCCGGCACCCGATGAGTCCTGCATTTTCGCATTCTGGCATGGGGATATGGCCGTGGGATGGCTGTTCGTGCGAAGGCTATGGCCTGACAGAGATGCATCGGCAGTCGTGAGCCTGTCGGAAGACGGAAGCATCCTCTCCCTTGCCCTCAAGCGCTTCGGGTTCCGGCTCATCCGTGGATCAAGTTCGAAAGGGGGAAGCGAAGTCCGCGCCGCCATGCAGGGTGCCCTGCAACGCGGCAACCTCGTCGTCCTCACCCCAGACGGCCCGAGAGGCCCCCTGCACCGATTCAAATACGGAACCATCCGCATCGCCTCAGAGTCGGGCGTGCCGATCATCTTCGCCCGCATCGGCTTTACCGGGGGATGGCAGCTGAAGAGCTGGGACCGCTTCATCATTCCCCACCCGTTCTCGAAGGTCACACTTGAACTGCACCGCCTGGATGTGCCGCGATTTGACTCCGAGGAAAAGCTCAGAACATATTCCGAACTGCTTTCCGACCGCCTTGGCCATGCATGAGCGCAGACTGAACATCCTCCTCCGGCCAGCCGCACTGCTCTACGGACTCGTTGCGGCCGTGCGCAACGCCCTCTTCGACAGGGGTATGCTGAAGGCGTGGAAATCGCCGATTCCCGTGGTCTCCATCGGCAACCTGACTGCCGGAGGAACAGGCAAAACACCGCTTGTCGACTGGGTCCTGAAATACTACCTCTCCATCGGATGCCGGCCGGCCGTCGTCTCCCGGGGCTACGGGCGCCGCTCGAAAGGGGTACAGCTCGTCTCCGACGGACGGAACATACTCCTCGGGAGCACCCGGTCAGGAGATGAAACCGCCATGCTCGCCGCCAATAACCCTGAAGCCGTGGTCGTGGTCGCAGAACAGCGAAGCGAAGGGGTGCAGTTCATCATGGAACGGTTCCGGGGCGAACGGCCCGACGTCATCATCCTTGACGATGCATTCCAGCACCGCCAGCTGGCGCGGGATCTCGACATCGTCGTCATCAACTCCCGTGAGCCCTTTGCCGCGGCGAAAATGCTCCCCGAAGGACGGTTGCGCGAACCGAAAAGCGGCATCGGGAGAGCTGATGTCGCGGTGCTCTCAAAAATCACCGATGAATCGAAGGCGGACGCCATCGAAGCGGAACTGACAGGTAGCGTGGCCCTCGTTGCAAGAACCCGGGTGGTCATCGGAGAACTCTCCCCCTTCGGCCCTAAAGGCCGGTCAACGGCGCCCCATCCCGATCCCGCAGGACTCAAGGCGCTGGCCTTCGCCGGCATCGCATCGCCCGCATCGTTCGTCGAAAGCCTGATGAAAAAGGGAGTGCATGTTGTGGAGCAGCGCTTTTTCCGGGACCATGAGCCCTACACGCTGAACAACTTCCTGCCGCTTGTAGAGGAGGCCCGCCGGAAGGGGCTCACGCTCGTCACGACGGAAAAAGACCGCTACCGCCTGGAGGGGGAACCCGGTCTGCTCGAAAAAACGGAAGGGGTTGGGTGCTGCTGCCTGAACATTGCGACCGGCTTCACAAGGGGAGCGGAGAAACTGCAGGAAATGCTCAAGGCCGTAGTCCGGGATTGAGCTCTTCCCCCGGAAGAAGAATCCTACGCCTCTTTCAGGATGGCGGAAACCGCCTTGAAACGGTCGGTGCCGGCTTCACGCAGGAGCTCGAACATGGCCATTTCAGTGCTGGAGAGCGCACCGCCAGCCTTTTCGATGCATCGGATGCCAAGCGCCCGGTTCTCTTCGGTCCTCGATGAGACCGCATCGGTCAGGAGATGGACATTATAGCCGAAATCAAGCAGTTCAACCGCCGTCTGGTACACGCACACATGTGTCTCCATGCCGGCAAGCAGGATGTCGTTGCGGCCGAACGCCCGAAGGCGCTCCATGAACCCTTCATTGCCGCAGCAGCTGAAGGAGAGCTTCTCGACCGGTTGCGCTCCGGGCAGCAGTTCCATGAGGGCGTCCACCGTACGGCCCAGACCCTTGGGATACTGCTCCGTGACCAGCACGGGCACCTCAAGAATCCGGGATGCGCGGATCATGCGCCCGATGGCAGCGACAACGCCGTCGGAACCGTGTACGCTCTGGGCAAGCCGACCCTGCACATCAATGACAAGCAGAAGGGTTTCTTCAGGAGTAATCATGACTGATGGGACATTGAAACTGGATAAAATACCTTTTCGTAACTTTCAAGATACGGTTAATGTCGAACGAAATCAGAACAAAAAATACACTGCCAAAAGGAAAACGCGGAGAGCATCTCGTCGCTATCCAGTTCCTCCTGATCTTCACCTTCATCCTCCTTCCCGATTGGCCGCTGGCGGCCATGGCAGGGACGCCGCCGCTTTTCAGGTGGGCGGCACTCATCCTCTTCTGGAGCACGGCCGCAACCTTCGGGGGGCTCGGCTCACATACTCTGAAGGAGGTCCTCACCCCGCTCCCCTATCCAGTTGAGCACAGCCGTCTCATCACCACCGGGATCTATGGCCTCGTCCGCCACCCGCTTTACTCGAGCCAGCTATTTCTCGCTGCAGGCTGGACCATCTTCACCATGAGTGCCTCACACCTTCTCTTCACCGGCCTCGGGTTCCTCTTTTTCAGCTACAAGGCCTCACGTGAAGAGCGCTGGCTGACAGCGCGGCACCCGGACTACACCGCCTATGCCAAACGGGTAAAGAAATTCATCCCCTTCATCTACTGAGCCGGCCGGTCCCGAACGCAGCGCACCGATAAGCCGAGACTCCGGGCGACGCTGACCCTGACCAGCCGCTCCGGATCCCGGGAGGCAACCTCTCTGTCCCATGCCTCGAATGCACCCGAAGAGTCCGCAGTCCAGAAACAGGCTGAAACCCCGTGCCCGTAAAACGCGCCCAGGCAGTTTCTTATTCCAGTGGAAAGAATGCCGAGTGAACGAAGGCCTCCAGGCACCAGGGCAAGCCGGTCCCACTCATCCTCCGTCGCGACATGCCACCCGGCCGGTGCAAGTCCGCGGGGGTCATGGACCGTATGCCAGTTGTAGAGCCGCCCGCACCCGACAGCCCCCCCCTCTTCGCCTTCGTAACGGCACCATGCACCGTCGCCCCTGCTGGCTGCCTCGTGCCACTCCGCCTCAGTCCGGGCTTCCGGGACCGGGTCCCCGTTCCGGTACCTCTCAATGTCCAGATTGGAGGCACTCCACTCCATGCCGCCGAGCGGCACACCCTGCAACTCCCCGCCCCTCTTTTCCACGCAACCGGCGACAAAGAAGAGAGCCGCGAGGAAAACCCTCATCCATATCCGTCTGCCCTGCCGTGCTATCCGCATAGACTCCGCGTTATATCAATGCAACTTAATGATGAAACCCTTACCTTTTCTGTACTGTCCCCGTTTCCGCCCTCCGCGGGCAAACAATACAACACATCCGCCATGAAAAAACGAATTGGCGTCATCCTCTCCGGATGCGGACACCTTGACGGATCGGAAATCCAGGAAGCCGTCCTCACACTTCTGGCAATCGATCGGGCGGGAGCCGAAGCGGTCTGTCTTGCCCCCGATATTCCCCAGCACCATGTCGTCAACCACCGGACCGGCAAGGAAGAGGAGGGAGCAGTGCGCAACGTGCTCGACGAATCCGCCCGCATCGCCCGTGGAGAGATCACCGACCTCAAACGTTTCGACACCCTCCATCTCGATGCACTCGTGATCCCCGGAGGATACGGTGCAGCCAAAAACCTCTCGACCTACGCCGTCAAGGGCCCGGAGTGCACCATCGATCCCGGTGTCGAGCACGCCGTGCGAAGCTTCCATGATGAGGGCAAACCCCTCGGCTTCATCTGCATCGCTCCGGCCATCGCCGCATGCGTGCTCGGCAGCCGGAAACCGGAACTCACCATTGGCAACGATCCTGCCACTGCGGCCGACCTTGAATCGATGGGGGCACGGCACGTCGAATGCACGGTCAATAACGCCCATGTCTGGCACGAGGGCAAGGTGGTGAGCACCCCCGCCTACATGCTCGGGCCCTCGATCTCGGAAGTAGCCAAAGGCATCGACCGGCTGATCCAGGCGGTGCTTGAGCTAGCTTGAAGCCCCGCCTTTCCTGAACGGCACGCCAACCTCACGCGGAGGGCGGGAATGTTTGCCGAACCCGGCAAGCACCAGGAGGGTGAGCGCATAGGGCATGGACTGCACCACCTGTGAGGGCAGCCAGCCGCCCTGGGTCCAGATTTCCATGGATTCGGCCGAAGCGAAAAAGAGGCTCGCCAGGGCCGCGCCAAGAGGATTCCACCGCCCGATGATCATGGCTGCAAGCGCCATGTACCCGCGCCCCGCCGACATGGAATCGGTGAAAGTATGCTGCTGGAAGACAAGAAACGCCCCGCCGAGTGCCGCAAAGACACCAGATATCAGCACCCCTGAATACCGCATAACCGGCACGCTTACCCCTGCGCTGTCCGTTGCGGCAGCGTCCTCACCGGCCGCACGCAGCCGGAGGCCGTAGGGAGTATGGAACAGCAGATACTGTGCTGCTGGAACCACGGCGACTGCCGTGAGGAAAAGGGGGTCAAGGAGGACGGAAGCGGCACCGAACCCGGCGATGCGTTCGGAGTTCATGGCGCTGCCGTAAAGCAGCACGAGTCCGAAGCGGGTCCCGCCCATCATGAGGATGTTCAAGGCGATGCCGGAAACGATCTGATCCGCCCCGAGGGTTACGGTAAGGAAAGCAAAAAACAGGGCAACGGCAAGGCCTGCCAGAATGGCTGCCGCAACCCCGGCAGCAGCCGAACCGGTAAGGTGCATGCCGGCCGAAGCCGCAAACGCACCGGCCAGAATCAGCCCTTCAAGAGCCAGATTCACCACCCCGCCACGCTCCGAAAATACCGCCCCGACGGAGGTCAGAACATAGGGCACGGCAATGCGCAGGATTTGAAAAAATATGACGGCTAACTCGATATCCATAGGTGAAAAACGGCGAGAGGTAGATGGCGGCCGGAGAAGCCGCTGTTTTTTCCCGATTGGGGTTTCTTCTCTTGAAAATAGTCATTCCCGTTCATAATCCACCAACCAGCATTACACCATGCCAACCAGAGAAATCTCGAACCGGAAAAGCGGACCGAAGCAGTTCATCTACACATTCTCGGGCGGGCGTGCCGAAGGGGATGCCTCGATGAAAAACCTCTTAGGGGGAAAAGGGGCGAACCTGGCCGAAATGGCCAACATCGGCCTGCCGGTGCCTCCGGGCTTCACCCTCTCGACCGAAGTCTGCACCTGGTACTACGAACACGGCCAGACCTACCCGGATGGCCTCTTTGAAGAGGAGATCCCCCGGGCGCTGGCCACCATCGAAGAGGCGCTCGGCAGAAAATTCGGGGACCCCGGCAACCCGCTCCTGATTTCAGTACGCTCGGGGGCCAGGGCTTCGATGCCCGGCATGATGGACACCATCCTGAACCTCGGCCTCAATGAGCAGACGGTCGCGGGACTTGCCCGGAAATCCGGCAACCCGCGCTTCGCATGGGACTGCTACCGCCGGTTCGTGCAGATGTACGGTGATGTCGTGCTCGGCCTGAAGCCGGCCGACAAAAAACAGAAAGACCCGTTCGAGGAGATTCTTGAAGCCAGAAAACATGCGCTCGGCATCAAGGTCGATACCGAGTTCAGCACAGAGGACCTGCAGGAGATCGTGGGTCACTACAAAGCCGCCATTCTGGATAAAACGGGCAGATCCTTCCCCGACGATCCACACGAACAGCTCCGCGGTGCAATCGGCGCTGTCTTCGAAAGCTGGAACAATGAACGGGCCATCATTTACCGCCGGCTGAACCATATCCCCGGTTACTGGGGTACGGCATGCAATGTCCAGGCCATGGTGTTCGGCAACATGGGCGAGGACTGCGGCACCGGCGTCGCCTTCACGCGCGATGCGGCAACCGGCAAAAACATCTTCTACGGCGAGTTCCTGATGAATGCGCAGGGCGAGGATGTGGTTGCCGGCACACGCACCCCGCTCGACATCTCGCAGCTGAAAGAGGAAAACCCGGAAATCTACCGCCAGCTTGATGATATCCGCGCAACCCTCGAAAAGCACTACCGCGACATGATGGACATCGAGTTCACCATCGAAAACAATATACTCTTCATGCTCCAGTGCCGGGTAGGCAAACGCACCGGACCCGCCGCGCTGAAAATAGCCGTCGACATGTTCAAGGAGGGGCTGATCGACGAAAAGGAGGCAATCCTTCGCATCGAGCCCGAGCAGCTCAACCAGCTCCTCCGACCGGTGTTCGATGTCAGGGAAAAACAAGCGGCCGTCCAGAGCGGGCGGCTGCTGGCGACAGGCCTGAATGCGGGACCCGGAGCCGCTACAGGCAAAATCTGCTTCAATGCCACCGATGCCGCCGAACGAAACCGGCGGGGGGAGCCGGTCATTCTTGTGCGCATAGAGACCTCGCCCGAAGACATCAAGGGAATGGCCGTGTCGGAAGGCATCCTTACCGAACGCGGCGGCATGACCTCCCACGCCGCACTCGTTGCTCGCCAGATGGGCAAGGTGTGCGTTGTCGGCTGCGGGGCCCTCTCGATCGACTACCAGAACGCAGAGATGCGCATCGACGGAAGCGACGTGGTGCTCCATGAAGGCGACGACCTCTCCCTTGACGGCACCACCGGAGAGGTCATTGCCGGGAGTCTGCCGACCCGCAATTCGGAAATCATCGAAGTGCTGGTCGATGGGACCCGAAAACCTGAAGACGCCCCATCGTGGGAGGTCTACAACCAGCTCATGCTGTGGGCCGACCGATACCGCCGCCTGCAGATCCGCGCCAACGCCGACCAGCCCGACCAGGCAGCCGTAGCCCTCACCTTCGGCGCCGAAGGCATCGGTCTCTGCCGGACGGAGCACATGTTTTTCGGGGGTGAACGCATCCAGGCCATGCGGGAGATGATCCTTGCCGACGATCTGGAGGAACGCAACACCGCCATCAGCAAACTCCTTCCCTACCAGCGGGAGGACTTCTACGGCCTCTTCAAGACGATGGGCTCGCATCCTGTCACCATCCGACTGCTCGACCCGCCCCTGCACGAGTTCCTCCCCCACTCGGATGAAGAGATCATGCGCCTGGCTATCGGCATGGGGAAACCATACGAACACGTCAAAGAACGCATCGCAGCCCTCCATGAGTTCAACCCAATGCTCGGCCTGCGTGGATGCCGGCTCGGCATCCTCCATCCCGAAATCACCATCATGCAGGTACAGGCCATCATGGAAGCCGCCTGCCAGCTCCGCCAGGAGGGGCTCGAGGTGGTGCCGGAAATCATGGTTCCGCTCGTCAGCACCCTGAAAGAGCTCGAGATTACCGCCGAGATCATCCACAAGACCGCCCGCAGCGTCATCGCCGAGCAGTGGATTGGAGTCAAATACCTCGTCGGCACCATGATCGAGGTCCCGAGGGCGGCCATCACCTCCGCCGAAATCGCCACAGCAGCGGACTTCTTCAGCTACGGCACCAACGACCTCACCCAGATGACACTCGGCATGAGCCGTGACGACTCCGGACAGTTCCTCCCCACTTACCAGCAGCACGACATCTTCCCGCGCAACCCGTTCGAATCCATCGACATCGATGGGGTGGGACGGCTCATCACCCTGTCGGCAAGCGAAGGGCGGAGCGTGAAGCCAGATCTCAAGCTCGGCATCTGCGGTGAGCACGGGGGCGATCCCGCCTCAGTCGAGTTCTGCCACAAGACAGGTCTCAACTATGTCTCATGCAGCCCCTACCGGGTCCCGGTCGCAAGGCTTGCGGCGGCACGGGCCGCACTGCTCGGCTGAGGAAGGCTGGAGAATGAACTGGTGGAAAGGCGGCTCCGGCCGCCTTTTTCCATTGTCCGCCCGCCAACAAGGAAGAGGGCTGAAACGCTGAAGCGGAAACACCTGTTGAAATAGCACCTGTTGAAAGGTTGCCGTTTCACGGAACATTCATAGATTTAGGAACAGAATTTTTTTAGGGCCGTCACCGCCGACCTTCAAGACAGAGCAACCGCATGGACTTCAGTCATATCACCATCAGGGGGGCAAGGGTCCACAACCTGAAAAACATCTCCCTCAAGATACCCCGCAACCGGTTCGTCGTCATCACGGGTCTGTCCGGTTCGGGAAAATCCAGCCTCGCCTTCGACACCATATACGCCGAAGGGCAGCGGCGGTTCATGGAAACCCTCTCCCCCTATGCGCGCCAGTACATCGGCAACATCGAACGACCCGACGTCGACTTCATCGAAGGGCTGTCGCCGGTCATCGCAATCGACCAGAAAAGCACCAACCGCTCGCCCCGTTCCACAGTAGGAACCATCACTGAAATCCATGATTTCGTCCGCCTGCTCTATGCAAAAGCCGGGCGGAGGTACGATCCTGTAACGGGCCATATGCTCCAGAAACAGAGCGAAGAGGACATCACGGCAGCCATAGCGGCCCTCCCTGCAGGCACGAAAATCCAGATTCTCTCCCCGCTCGTCACCGGACGCAAGGGCCATTACCGCGAACTCTTCGAACGCCTCATGCTGAAGGGGTGGGTGCGGGTCAGGGTTGAGGGAGAGTACCGTGAGCTGGTAAAGGACATGCAGCTCGAACGCTACCGGACCCATACCATTGAACTCGTGGTCGATCGGCTCGTAACGGGCCCCGACTCCCTTGAACGCATCACGAAGGCTGTGCATCTGGCCGTCTCCCTCTCCGAGCACCGCTCGAGCGTCATCTGCGACCCCGTCGAAGCGGAGGGCGGTGCTGGAAAACAGCTTACGTTCAGCACGCGCTACGCCTATTCCGACGGATCCGTGCCGGTCGACACCCTGGCCCCTAACCACTTCAGCTTCAACTCCCCCTTCGGCGCATGCCCGGTATGCAACGGGCTCGGCGAGCAGATGCAGCTCTCCACAGCGCTGATGGTACCCGACCGATCCCGTTCGCTCACGGAAGGCGCCATCGACCCCTTCGGCAAGCCCGGCAAGCGGAACCTCTGGCAGGTCATCCGGGCCATCGCACGGGACTTCAACTTCACCCTCGACACCCCGGCCTCAGCCATCCCCGATGAGGCCATGGACATCCTGCTCCAGGGATCCGGCAGCAGGACCTTCGACGTCAGCTATACCTACTCCGGGCAGGACACATCCTATCCACAGACATTCCCGGGGGCACTCCCCTACGTCGATGAGATCAGAAGCAATGCCTCGTCGCCGAAAGTCCGCGAGTGGGCGGAAAGCTACATGGTCCGCCAGCCCTGCCCCGAATGCGGCGGAGCGCGCCTGAAGCGTGAAAGCCTGCTCGTGAAGGTAGGCGGACTGAACATCGCCGAAGCAGAAGCACTTCCCCTCCCCGAAGCCCTCAACTTTTTCAGTACACTGGGTCCGGACCTCAGCCAGAAAGAAAAGCTGGTTGCCGAACCGGTGCTGCATGAGATCACCAAACGGCTCGAGTTCCTCCTGAACGTGGGCCTCAGCTACCTTTCTCTCGACCGCGGATCGCAGACACTCTCCGGAGGGGAGGCCCAGCGCATACGCCTCGCCTCGCAGCTCGGCTCGCAGCTCAGCGGCGTACTCTACGTGCTCGACGAACCAAGCATCGGGCTCCACCAGCGCGACAACCACAAGCTCATCGGCTCCCTGCTCCGCCTCCGTGATCTCGGCAACACCGTACTTGTGGTCGAGCACGACCGCGACACCATGCTGGAAGCCGACGAAATCATCGACATGGGTCCCGGCGCCGGCGAATACGGCGGCCAGATCGTCACCCAGGGTCCGGCCGCATCGCTCGACCCCCGCTCACTGACGGCAGGCTACCTTACCGGCATACTCAGGGTAGCATGCAGGCCCGAACCCAAAGAGCCCGGAGAGCAGGCCGAAGAACGCAAGTTCCTGCATCTCAGGGAGTGCAGCGGAAACAACCTCAAAGGGGTCAACGTCTCCATCCCGCTCGGCGCCCTCGTCAGCATCACCGGGGTCAGCGGGTCCGGCAAATCGACCCTCATCAACGAAACCCTCTACCCCATCCTGGCACGACACTTCTACCGCTCAAAAATCCCCGCATACCCCTCGCGTGGACTCGAAGGGCTGCAGCACATCGACAAGGTCGTCGCCGTCGACCAGTCGCCGATCGGACGTACGCCGCGCTCCAATCCGGCAACCTACACGGGCGCGTTCACCTTCATCCGCGACTTCTTCAGCCGGCTTCCCGAAGCGCAGATCCGCGGCTACAAGGCAGGCCGGTTCAGCTTCAATGTCAAGGGCGGACGTTGCGAGGCCTGCCAGGGGGCCGGCACGCGTAAAATCGAGATGAACTTCCTGCCCGATGTATACGTGCAGTGCGAAAACTGCAAGGGCGAACGCTACAACCGCGAAACACTGCTCGTCAAATATCGGGGTAAATCGATTGCCGATGTGCTTGAAATGACCATCGAAGAGGCGGCGGAGTTTTTCGTGGACTTCCCCCGCATAAAGAGGATCCTCTCCACCATGCAGAGCGTCGGGCTCGGCTACCTCAAGCTCGGCCAGCCCTCGCCACTGCTCTCGGGAGGCGAGGCCCAGCGCATCAAGCTCTCCGCGGAACTCGCGAAAATACAGACCGGAAAAACGCTCTATATCCTCGATGAGCCCACCACAGGCCTGCACTTCCAGGACATCCAGCACCTGCTTGAGGTACTCCGACGCCTTGTCGACAAGGGCAACACCGTCATCATCATCGAGCACAACCTCGACATCATCCAGAGCAGCGACTGGATCATCGACCTCGGCCCCGAAGGCGGGCATGAAGGGGGATACATCGTCGGCGAAGGAACGCCTGAAGAGCTGGCTCGCGGCGGAGCCTCACACACCGCCCGGTTCCTCTCGGAAGAGCTGAAACGGGTTGAGGCCTGCACGGCAGGCTGAGGACAGCAAACCAATAAAACAGTCACTATGGCAATACGGCAGGCCGTTGAAGGGCAGCGCCGCATCATGGGGCGGCTGGAGAAGGGAGCGGATATCCTTGAGGGGCTCAGTGCCGTCTGCAGGGAGGAAAACGTGAGCATGGGGCGCATTGAGGCGATCGGTGCCGTCACCGGGGCCCGGATAGGCTACTACGACCAGCATGCGGGAACGTACCGCTACAGCAGCATCCACGGAGGCAGGGAGATCGTCTCGCTGACGGGCAACATCTCCCTTTCAGAAGGGAACCCGATGATCCACGCCCACATTGCGCTGGCCGACCGGGAGGGAAGGATGAACGGAGGCCATCTGGCGCCCGGCACCACGGTGTTCGCCTGCGAATACCTCATTGAGGAGTTCAGCTCCGTCGGAGGCACACCGCTTAGCCGATCTCCGGACCGGGAAACGGGACTGCTGCTCTGGGGAGGAGAAGAACGGTGAGCGGGACGGGGGAAGAGCCGGAACAGCATGAGGCGGCCTGCCAGATATGCGGAAAGACAGAGAAATCCGCACTCCGCAGGGCCATGACCGTCCGACCGGCGATATCACGCATGATCGAGCAGCAGTGGGGCGGTTGGGATGAAAACGGATGGATATGCCTCGACGACCTGCATGACTATCAGCATCGCTATGTGCAGAAACTGTTAGAGGAGGAGCGGGGAGAGATCAGCTCGCTCGACAAAGAGGTGCTGCAGGCGCTTGAGGAGCAGGAGCTGCTCTCACGCAACCCCGACATCGACTTTGAAGCAGGACTGAGCACCGGCCAGCGGCTTGCCGACAGGATTGCAACATTCGGCGGCAGCTGGACCTTCATTATCGCCTTCGGCATCTTCATCCTGCTCTGGATGGGGCTGAACACCTGGCTCATCACAACCCGGCCTTTCGACCCATTTCCCTATATCCTCCTCAACCTCGTCCTCTCCTCTCTGGCCGCCCTGCAGGCACCGGTCATCATGATGAGCCAGAACCGCCAGGAGGCGCGAGACAGGGCGCGCGCCATCAATGACTACCAGGTCAACCTCAAGGCTGAACTGGAAATCCGCCAACTCCACCAGAAGATCGACCACCTGCTCTCCCGCCAGTGGGAACGCCTGATGGAAATCCAGGAGATCCAGATTGAATTGATCAACGAAATAAAGAAAGAGCGGTAGGGAGGGAACGGGACTTCACTTCAGCTGCAGGAGAAGGTCGGGGCTGATCGACACTTCGATGCCCTGCATGATGCTCTCGAAAAACACCACCAGCCGCTCTTCGCGGCCCTCTTTGACCACCACTCCCTCAAGGTCCTTGAAGGGGCCGGCCAGCACGCGGACCTTTTTGCCGTAAGGGATCGATGAAACGGTCTGGTGCAGCGCGTCGGGCTCACGGACCAGCGTTTTGAGCCACTCGATGTCACGCGGGCTGATCACTGAAGGGTTCCGGCCGATGCCGATGAACTTCACTACCCCTTCGGTTTCAAGCACCTTCACGTGTTCGTGCTTCATGTCTATCTGGACGAACACATAACCCCGGAACAGGGGTTCGTAGACTTTTTTCTTCCGGTCGCTCCACTGACGGACCGTCTCCAAAAGGGGAAGGAAACTGTTCAGCTCCTTTTCCAGCATCCACTGATGAACCTTTTTTTCGTACCGCGACCGGACATATACCGCATACCAGTGCGGATCCAAACCTTCAATCATACACTAACAGCCTAAAATTTACAGTCTCCCCCTCCGGCGGACGGAAACTCCCCGCAATTCCGGCGGCTCACTGCGTAAAACCATGCGCAACAAGGGGGGGGCAAAGTAATCACTGCCGGGCTAAATACAGCACTGTACATCAAAATAATCGCAAAAATCGCGAACACAGTCAAGTTCTCACAGCGAAAGCACACGGTACCATACAATTCCCATAATCTCCCGCAACGCTATGAACGACTGCTGGAGCGCTTCAGGGTCCGGCATGAATGAAAGAACAGTCATCCGTTCAGCAGGCTGGACCCTGTAATCAACCCGGCAGGGCACCACGCTGAACCCCGCACGATGGAACAGCAGAATCGAACGGGGCATGTGGAACGCACTGGTGACGAGGATGATCTTTTTTGACGGGCCAAGCAGTTCAGCTGCAGCACCGGCTTCATCCGAAGTATTGCCGGCAATGCCTGTGACCAGGACCGAAGCGCGGGGGATGTCCAATTGAAGGGCACGCAGGGCGAGAAGCTCACCCTCAGGCACGAAATTCTCCCGCCAGGGAAGACGGCCGCCGGTGAAGACCAGAAGCGGAGCCTTTCCTTCGCGGTACAGATCGATGCCCGCCTCGAAGCGGTCGGCAGCCTCACCCCACTCGCCAAGGGGGGCTCCGGGAAGCTGCATTGTCATCCCGCCGAGCACCACGATGGCATCGGCATGCGCCACAGAAGCTGCCGGCACCCTTCTGGCGGGGCCTTCGAGGATCCCAATGAGCGAATTACCCACGACAGGCATGGAGGCAATCAAGAGCATCGCCACTCCTGCCCATGCCAGCATGCGGCGACGCAGCAGCAGGCCGAGAGAGACAAGCACCACGGAGAGGCCCGGAGGCAGAAGCAGAAACGGCAGGATCTTGTGCAGCATCAGCATGGGGCCACCTCCCTGCCGGCTACAGTGGGATGTTCACTCCGCCAGCGCCCGATGAGCTGCAGGAACTGGCTGCCGTACCGCTGAAGCTTGGCCTCTCCAACACCCGATACCGCAAGCATCTCATCGCCGTTTTCAGGCAGCAGTGATGACATCTCCCGAAGAGAACGGTCGGAAAACACCACATAGGGAGGAACGCCCTGTTCGTCGGCAATCTCCTTTCGCAGCGCCCTGAGCTGTTCGAACAGTCCGCTGTCGTATCCGCCAGGGTCCGGCTCCGCCTTTTTCCGTTCGGCCTTCGGGGCATCAGCCCGCATAAGCATCTCGATTCCGGCCTCACCTCTCAGCACTGCAACCGCCTTTTCGGTCAGGATGATGACAGGATAGAGCCCCTCTGTTTTCATGATCACCCCGCGCACCAGCAGCTCGTCGACAAGCCGCCGCCAGAACTTTTTGTCACGCCCTTTTCCGGCTCCGAACGTCTTGATGCGGTCGTGGCCAAGCTCCTTGATTTTTTTGTTCAAGCTGCCGGTGACAATGTCGATGACATGACAGGCGCCGAACCGTTCATCGGTGCGCACCATGGCAGATAGGAGTATCTGCGACTCAACGCTGCAGTCGATTGTGTCGAAGTTCCCGGTGCAGACATCACAGGAACCGCAGTTGTCTTTCGAATAGGCCTCGCCGAAATGCTCGAGAAGCGCTCTGCGCCGGCAGACTGCCGAGGCGGCAAAAGCAGAAACTGTCGAGAGGGCAAATAGAGCACGTGCGCGCTCCTCCCCGTCCGCCATCGCATCGATGAAAAAGCGGACCTTCGCGATATCTCCCTGACTGTAGAGCAGCGTGCAGTGCGCCGGCTCGCCATCGCGTCCGGCACGACCGGTCTCCTGGTAGTAGTTCTCGATGCTTTTAGGGAGGTCGGCGTGGATGACGAACCGGATGTTCGACTTGTCGATTCCCATGCCGAAGGCCACGGTGGCTATGATCACGTCCACCTCATCGCGGATGAAGGCATTCTGGTTCTGCTCCCGTTCCCTGTCGTCAAGCCCTGCATGGTAGGGAAGCGCACGGAACCCCTTCGCCCGAAGCATGGCGGCGGTGTCGTTGACGCTTTTGCGGCTTGCGCGGTAGATGATGCCTGCCTTACCGCTGAACCTGCGCAGTATCGAGAGTATCTGGCGGTCGGCACTGTCCTTGAAGAGCACCTCGTAGGAAAGGTTCGGGCGGTCGAACGAGGCCCTGACGAGAAACGGATCACGCAGGGCGAGACGCAGGAGGGTATCGGCCTGCACCCGCTCGGTGGCCGTTGCCGTGAAGGCCGCCACAGGGGCCATACCGGCAAGGTCCACAAGTGCGGAGAGGGAGAGATAGTCGGGCCGGAAATCGTGGCCCCACTCGGAGATGCAGTGCGCCTCGTCGATAACGGCCATGCTGATCCGAATGCCCCTGAGCATCGCCCGGAAGGAGTCGACGGCAAACCGCTCGGGTGCGACATAGAGCAGCTCGAGCTCTCCCGACTGCAGCGCATTCGCCACCATCTGCCGCTCTTCGGGAAGCTGCGAACTGTTGAGGAAGGCTGCACGGATGCCGTTGGCACGTGCGCCGTCGACCTGGTCTTTCATAAGGGCGATAAGGGGACTGACAACGATGCAGGTGCCGGGAAGCAGCACGGCCGGAAGCTGATAGCAGAGCGACTTTCCTCCGCCCGTCGGCATCACCGCAAACACGTCCCGGCCCTCAAGGATAGCCCGTACAACCTCACGCTGGTTCGGCCGGAACGCCTGGAACCCGAATACCCGCTGCAGGGCCTCATGCACCGCTTCGTCAGAAATCTGGACCCTCATGGCATTCAAACCTGAAAAATTTGATCGCTCCGGAACCGTCCGGCAAAACCCGCAGGACCCGAAAAAAAATGCAGAACCTTTATATACGCAGATCACGCCGGAAAGCAAAGGGAGAGAGAAGCCTCACCCCTTTTCGGCAGGCATTCGGAGCGCACCGGGGAGAAGCCGGAGGAGTCGCGAAGCGGAACCGAGCAGAACGGGGTCAAAAAAGAAAGGCAGGAACCTCCGGGCAACCTCTCCGCCATGACCGTGGTTGTTGCGCATCCACTCCCCCTGATAGAGCACCGACATCAGGCGGTCCATTGAAAGCGAAAACACGAAACGCACCAGCCCGTCAAGCCGAAGGCCGGAAGCGCCGCGGGAGCCATCAGCAACCGATGGAGTCATGAAAAGCCACCGGCGGCCGTCACCCTCTTCCAGCCGGAAATCAATAGCTCTCCCGCGGTTCAAGAGCAGGCGGAACCCGAGAGGCTGCAGCGGCTTTGCTTCGGTACCAGTCTGCCATTCCCTGCTGATGGAACCCCCCTCACGCTCTGCAAACTCAAGCAGTGCCTCCGAAACGGCATCTTCAACATCACCCGGAGAGAGACTTTTATTGACCCGCAGGAGCAAACAGACATGCAGCAGCTCCGACATGCAGCTGATAATGAGGCTGATGAGGTCCTTTCTCTTAAGGAGCGGCATGAAGCTGTTGAAGGCAAGATCGCAATAGGCCAGAAGCTCCACCAGCTCCTGCCGGTCCATCCCCCCGGCAGAGACCACCGGGCTGAAATTGTTGTAGAGGTCCCAGTCATGGGAGTGGATCCGGTTCTCGCGCAGATATGCGCCGTAGACCTCAGTGCCGGGATAGGGCGTCATCACCATGAAAAGCGCCTGCTGGAGGCCGATCGAGCGGGCATAGGCGGGATAGGTCCGGCTCTCACTGGCCGTTTCGTTCAGGCTGCCGAGGATGAAGTACCCCTCGGTCCCGATGCCGTATTTCCGGCAGAGTGCGATAGCTTTTTCGACATCGTCCGCCGTGTTCTGCTTGTTGAGCAGCCGGAGGGTCTCGGGGTTCGGGCTCTCGATGCCGATGCCGACTTTATTGAGCCCCACCGCCTTCAGTTTCGGCAGGATCCGTTCCGCCCGCACAAGATCGGCAGCACGTGTTTCGGTCATGATCCGGAAGTTCGTCAGCCCGCGCTCGATCATGAGATCGCAGATCCGTTCGGCCCGCTTGATGCTGGTCAGGAAATTGGCATCCCAGATCTTCAGCAGTTTCTTCATCTTCTGATCGTGGAGGAGTGCGATCTCCTCCACCACATTCTCGGCTGAGCGGGCACGCCACTTTCCGTGCATCTGGCCGTTGGCGCAGAACGAACAGGACCACGGGCACCCGCGCGACGTATAGATGGTGTCAATGGAATAAGCGGAACCATGTTCCCCGTACCGACCCGGACGAAGGCTCCGGAGCGGAAAGGCAATGGAATCGATATCCCGGATGACCGGCCGCGGAGCGTTCTCGACAACGGTTCCGCCATCCCTGAACGCCAGCCCGGCAATACGCTCTGAAGGGCCATGGAGCACCAGTTCCCGGAACGTTTCCTCCCCCTCACCCTTCACCACCGCATCAATGTCGGGCTCCCGGAGCACCTCCGTTGCGAGGGCTGTCGGGTGGAAGCCTCCGACGACCACGAACGCGCCCGCTTCACGGGCAATGCGCGCGAGGCGAAGCGCCTGGCTCCAGGCACCGGTCATAGAAGAAATGGCAACGAGATCGCAGGGGCTTTTCCTGAGAAGGCCGCGAAGGCTCTCGAAGAGTCTTTCATCATAATAGTGTTCCGGCATGACGATGCTCTCCACCGCATCCTTCACCGCCGCGGCAAGGTAACAGACACCGATGCAGTCGGAAATGTAGCGGGGAAACGGAGTAATGACCGCCTGCGGAGCCTCGATGAGGCACAGGTTCCTGAAATATGCCATACAGCCTTACGGCTAATGATCCTGAAAAACCTGCAAGGAAGACTGCCTCTTCACTTGCCCGCCCATCTGAAACACGGCACTGTGGGGATGCCAGGGAGCGGCTGAACGAGAGATGTGTGTAGGGTAATGTACGTAAACTCGGCGCAGATAAAAAAAAGCCGCCCTGGAAATACTCCGGGCGGCCCAGAAAATACTGCAGAAGAGAACGAGGCACAGCCGCTCAGGCGCCGGCCATCATGGCCTCGACATCGGCTCCCACCGTTCCGATAGGCTTGATGCCGAACTTCTCCACCAGGACGGCGGCGACGTTCGGGGTCAGGAATTCGGGAAGTGTCGGTCCGAGGCGGATGCCTTTCACGCCAAGATAGAGGAGCGCAAGGAGCACGGTGACAGCTTTCTGCTCATACCATGCGATATCAAAAGAGATCGGCAGGTCGTTGATGTCCTCAAGCCCGAATACTTCTTTGAGCTTCAGGGCAATGACCGCCAGCGAATAGGAGTCGTTGCACTGGCCTGCGTCAAGCACCCTCGGGATGCCGCCGATGTCACCGAGCTGAAGCTTGTTGTAGCGGTACTTGGCGCATCCGGCCGTCATGATCACCGTATCCTCCGGCAGCGCTTCGGCAACCCCTGTATAGTACTTCCGTGACGCATGCCGTCCGTCGCATCCGGCCATCACCACGAAACGCTTGATGGCACCAGACTTTACGGCATCGACCACCTTGTCGGCAAGGGCAAGCACCTGGTTGTGGGCGAAGCCGCCCGTGATCTCCCCGGTCTCGATTTCAACCGGCGGCTGGCAGGTCTGTGCAAGCTCAACCAGTGCCGAAAAGTCCTTGCTCCCGCCCTCGGGGCGTGCAGAAATATGCTGAAGCCCGGGGTAGCCGGCCATGCCGGTGGTGAACATCCGCTGGCGGTAAGACTCCCGGACCGGCACGATGCAATTCGTCGTCATGAGGATCGGGCCGTTGAACGACTCGAACTCACGGTCCTGCTTCCACCATGATCCACCGTAGTTGCCGACGAAATGCGGGTACTTGCGGAATGCGGGATAGTAGTGCGCCGGCAGCATCTCGCAGTGGGTGTACACGTCCACCCCGGTCCCCTCGGTCTGCTTCAGGAGGTCCTCCATATCGCGGAGGTCGTGACCCGAAATCAGGATGCCGGGCTTCATGCCTACACCGATGTTGACCTTCGTGATCTCAGGGTTTCCGTAAGTCGAGGTGTTGGCACGATCGAGCAGCGCCATCGCTTTGACCGCAGTAGCACCGGTCTGAATGACGAGTGCGGTCAGCTCATCGGCGGAAAGATCCTGGACCATCGCTTCGAGGCCCCTGGCATAGAATGCGTAAATCTCATCGTCCTCGAAGCCCAGCACCGAAGCGTGGTCGGTATAGGCGGCAAGCCCCTTGAGACCGTAGAGAACAAGGCTTTTAAGCGAGCGGAGATCCTCATTGATGTCATAGGACTCCACGCCCGCAGTAAGCGCCTTCTGCAGGAACTCGTCCCTGGTGCTGCCTGTCCAGCTGGACGCGTCATGCTCCGGAACCGATGGAAGAAGCGCGTTGAGCTGGTCGCGCATGGCGAGGGTTTTACCGATCTCCTCCACAATGGCAACATCGTCGAAATTGGTGTTGGTGACGGTGACGAACAGCGACTCGCTGATCCGGCGGCCCGCATCCCGCGGTACGCCTCCCTGCTGACGGCCCGCCGCAATGGCAAGCCCCACGCTGGCGTATACAAGCGCATCCTGCAGCTTTGCCGTCATCTCGTCCTTGCCGCAGACTCCTCTTGCGGTGCATCCTGTTCCATGGATACTCTCCTGACACTGGTCACAATACATTCCCATGATCGTCTTCTCCTTTGCGTTTATGTTGTCGTCTGTTCGGCCGGAAGCAGGTCGGCCAGTTTCCTGTCGGCCTTCGCCCCCTCCCTGTCGCCTTTCCTCTCTTTCATCTCCGCCCGGCTCCTCAGCGCCGCCCGAAGCAGCCGCCGGTTGTTCGGATGTTTCTCAACGATGGCGCTGAAATCACCGATCGCCCCGTCGATGTCGCCGAGTTTCGCTCTTGCAACGCCCCGGTTCCCGAGGGCGATGATGCTTTCACGGAACCTCAGGCCCGTTTTCATCGCCATGGTGTAGTCAAGGGCAGCACCCTCCCAGTCACAGGAACTGCTTCGGGCATTACCGCGATCAAACCAGGCCATGGGGTCCGTAGGCCGCTCCTTGATCGTCCGGCTGATCTCCTCGACACTTCCCCGGTAGAGACCCATCGCATCTTTCAGCATGCTTCCTCCTGCATCCCGTTCACCCTACCCACTCCTCACCGAGCACCTCTCCCTGCACCGACACCACCACCTTCTTCACCCTCACCCAGCGCGAAGCCCTCCTGCAGGCTTCCTGCACTGCGCCCATGAGTCCGCCGCAGCAAGGCACCTCCATCAAGAGCACCGTGATGGTGTTGATGCCGCCCATATCAATCATGGCGATCAGTTTCTGTACATAGACATCCATACCCGAGTCTAGTTTGGGACAGGCGATTGCCAGACTCTTGCCCGGAAGGTGGCGGGTGTGGAAATCGCCCATCGCAAAGGCCGTACAGTCGGCAGCGAGCAGGAGATCGGAACCCCGGTAACAGGGAGCCTCCGGAGAGACGAGGTGCAGCTGCACCGGCCACTGCCGGAGCGCGCTTTCGGGCGCGTCGCTCCCGCCATGCGCTCTTGGTGCCGCAGCGCCGAATGCCATCGGCCGGCTCCCCGGGCACCCGCCGCCCTCATGATGCCCGCCAGCTGAGGGAGCGGCGGAATGCAGCGGGTTTTCGATGCCATGTTCCTGCATGTAGAGCAGCGCTTCCCGGAGATATTCAACCGCTCCGTGGTCCTTGAGATGGCGGAGGTGAGCCGCAAGCACATTGGGTCCCTTCGGCACGATGCTCTCTGCCAGTACCCGCCGTTCGTCATACGGCCCGGCTTCACGGGTCTCGACCCGCATCGCTCCGGTCGGACAGTGCCCGACACAGGCCCCGAGGCCGTCGCAGAAAAGATCGCTGACGAGCCGCGCCTTGCCATCGATCACCCGGAGCGCCCCTTCCGGACATCCGGGAATGCACTGGGCACACCCGGTGCAGAGCTGTTCGTCAATCTGTATCACCTGTCGCTGCATATGCATCCCCTTTGTCAATGGTTTAAACACTCCGCCGGCACCGCACCGTTCACCGGCGTGGAGCCATCCGCCCTTCCTGCCGCCGCAAGGTCGCCAAGCAGGCTTCCGATTGTGATGTTTTCGAATTCAGCACGCACCACCTGTTCGATGCGCAGGATCTGGTGTCGCAGCACGCACCGCGCACGGTTCCCGCAAAGCTTCTTGCGGAACAGGCACTCCGACACCTGCACCGGTCCCTGAAATATCTCGATCAGCTCCCGGAGCGCGATACCGTCCGGGTCACGATCAAGCTTAAAGCCGCCCGATGCACCCTCGCGCGACACCACCAGTCGATGGCGGATCAGCTCCTGCAGGAGGCGGCGCAGGAACTGGTAGGGTATGTCCTGCTCGGTGGCAATGGTCTTTGCCGACAAATAAACGCCCTGCGACCCTGCCAGGGAGAGGAGTGCGCGTACGGCGTAATCGGTATTTTTGTTCAGCACTTTCATTGTCAGGCGTTTAATTGATACTAGTTTAGTATCAGTTAGAATAAGGAGAATCGATTCCATCCCCAAATAATTTCGCGGGCGATGATTTTTTCAAAAAAGAATTCCGCATCCCCAGTTCGGGCGTCCGTGGCGCAAGTTCGTGAAATAATGGGCAGGTATGTATATTGAGGACTACGGCTGCAGGACCGTTCATCCCGTTGCAGCTTGAAACGCCCTCCAGGGAGCCATGTCCATGCTGCAACAGAAAACCGCCGCCTACGAGGCAATCGACACGCTCCGGCGCGAAGGCAGGTTCCCGTCGTGCAACGTAGACCCCGGTCAGCTCGAAAAAGCGACTGATGGTTTCATGGCCGACATGCGCCGTCTCCAGAGTGAAGCCGCATGGAAACTCGGCGGGCTCTACCTGCTTCCGGAACTCATCCAGAGCGTGCTCAGAACCGATGCCGGAGAACTCATGGATGACCCATCCCTTCCGGCCGGCCAGAAACTCCGGATGACCCGGGCACTTGGCCGCCAGAGCGGCATGCTCCAGCTCACGGAGAGCTTTGTCGATCTCCTTTCCCCCATCATCACCGAACTGTCCGAACGAAACGGACGCGACACACGGGTGCTTGAACTGGCCGCGGGTGCCGGCAGCCTCTCGCTCGCACTCGGCCGTGCTGCAATGGACGGCCAGCTGGCGTGCCGGGTAACCGGTACGGACATCGTCGAAGCCTACACTCTGGCAGCACAGCAAGACGCCATGCAGGAAGGGATCCCGGCAGAGTTCCGGACGCTGGACGCATGCAGGATGGACACGCTCGAACAGGGATCGGCCGACCTCGTCGTCATCGCCCAGAGTCTCCACCATTTCAGTCCGGGACAGCTTGCTCTCATGATCCACGGCGCAAAGGAGGCAGGAGCCTCCGCATTCATCGGGCTGGACGGTTACCGCAGTCTCCTCCTTGCCGCCGGGGTGCCGCTTGTCGCCGCCATGCAGGGTATATGGGAGTTCGCCCTCGACGGCCTCACCTCGGCAAGGAAATTCTATACGGAGCCGGAACTTGATGCTGTGGCCGAAATCGCCACGGCCGGAAGAAACCATCTTGTCCTCACCCGCTGGCCGCTCACGCTGCTTTTCGTCCGCTTCGACGGCATTCGGGCAACGGAAGCAAGCCTGGAATATGCATGAAACAGAAGAATATCAAACCCAAGCTGAAGAGGAGTACCCGCCAATGAAACCATTGAAAATTGTTGCCATCTCGGCTGCCGCTCTCATCGCCATCCAGTTCGTGCCCTTCGGCAGAGGCCACCTGAATCCTCCGGTAACGGGCGAGCCTGCATGGGACCGCCCTGAAACCCGCGAGCTCTTTTTCCGCGGATGCCGCGACTGCCACTCCAATGAAACCATCTGGCCCTGGTACAGCAACGTCGCCCCCCTCTCCTGGCTCACGGCGCTCGATGTCTCTATAGGACGGGAGAAGTTCAATGTCTCGGAATGGGGCAGAAAAAGCCGGAACGAAGGCGATGAAGCCGCTGAAGAGGTCCGTGAGGGCAAAATGCCGCCATGGTTCTACTTGCCGGCACACCCGGAGGCAAAGCTTTCCATAGAGGAAAAAGAATCCCTCGCCAAAGGCCTCGAGGCGACCTTCGGCACCAAAGGAGGCCATGAAGAAAACGGTCACTAAGAGAGAGGACGGACAATGAAGCGGACCGGCATCCTCCTGCTCCATATCGGACTCTTCCTTCTTACCCTCATCACCACCCTCTGGGCCGGGGTCACCTGGCAGGGGGGCGTGGTGCACCTTGAGAGCCTGGGAGCGCTTGCCCGCTCGCTCACGGCAGGCGCTCCCTACGCCTTCGGCCTCATCATATTCCTCAGCGTCCATGAGTTCGGGCACTACTTCGCTTCAATGCGCCACGGGGTGCAGGCATCACTCCCCTTCTATATCCCGGTACCGCCTCTTCCGTTCCTCCTGAGCCTCGGCACCATGGGCGCCGTCATAAAGATCCGGGACAGGATGCCCGGTACCCGTGCGCTGTTCGACATTGGTGCGGCAGGTCCGCTCTCCGGCTTTGCGGTCTCTCTCGTGCTTCTTGCATGGGGGTTCGGGGGCCTCCCCCCGGAACCCGCCGTGACAGCGCCCATCCCCCTGCAAGCCGCCGGGGATGGACGCCTCGTTTTCGGGAAAAACCTGATCTGGATCCTGATGGAGCGGGCCATCGCGCCGGAGAGCCATCTTTTGATGAGCGACCTCCCTCAGTACCCGCTGCTCTTCACCGGATGGATCGGCACCTTCGTCACCGCGCTGAACCTCCTGCCGGCAGGCCAGCTCGACGGCGGCCATGTCACCTATTCAATGTTCGGCCGCCGGGGACACACCCTTGGGGCCCGGGCAACCCTTGTCGCCATCCTGCTCCTCGGCCTGCCCTCCTCGCTCGACATGCTGCTCCCCGCCATGCTCCCTCACACCCTCACCGCATGGTCCTGGCCCGGCTGGATGCTGTGGGCCGCCATCCTCTGGAAGATCATCGGCACCGGCCACCCGCCGACCATGTACGACCAACCGCTCGACACCGGACGGCATGCCCTCGGGTGGCTGACCATCCTGCTCTTCCTGATCTCGTTTACTCCCGTCCCGTTCACCCTAACCTGACAGAGCCGCCATCATGAGCCCTCATCGCCCAGCCGGCACCACCCCGCCGCTCAAGTGCCGAACGAGAACGCTTGATTTTTCCGAAGGGCCGAAAGTCATGGGCATCCTCAACACCACCCCCGACTCGTTCCACGACGGCGGGACCCTCACCGGCCCAGAGGGAGAACTCGACCTCGGCCTTGCCCTCGAACGCGCCCGCAGGATGCTCAGTGAAGGAGCGGACATCATCGACATCGGCGGCGAATCCTCCCGGCCCGGCGCCAGGGTAATCAGCACCGATGAAGAGATCCAGCGCACCGCGCCACTCATCGAGCTCGTGCGCAGGGAGAGCGATGCCCCGATCTCAATTGACACCTATAAAGCGGCGGTGGCCGAGGCGGCACTGCAGGCCGGAGCCGATATCGTCAACGACATCTCCGGGTTCTCGTTCGACAGCGCCATGCCCTCCGTCTGCAACAGCTACGGGGCTGCAGCGGTCCTCATGCACACGCCGGCAAGGCCTGCAGACATGCAGTGGAGCACCCGGACACCGAACGGCAGTGAAGACATCACCGCCACCGTCATGCACTATCTCGAAGAGGCCGTGCGGCGCGCCGAAGCAGCAGGGGTACAGGACATCATCATCGACCCCGGGTTCGGGTTCGGCAAAAGCGTAGAAGAGAACTTCAGGCTTCTCAAGCGGCTCGGGGAGTTCCGCTCGACAAAGAGACCGGTGCTTGCAGGGCTCTCAAATAAATCTTTCCTCGCTCATATTGCCGCGTCCGGGGGAAAGCCGGTACGGCCGACAGCTGAACGGCTCAGCGCAACCCTTGCCGCCGAAACCCTCGCCGTCCTTAACGGCGCAGATATCATCCGGACCCACGACGCAGGTGGTGCGAAAACCTGCATCAGGGTAGTGCAGGCTATGGTGGGTCTGCATGGGTAGGCGGAGGCGCGGAGGCGCGGAGCCCCCGCCTTGCATACGGTTTTTTTTCTTACCTTACAGGCTACGGCAGAGAAATCCGGAACAAGGCCCCATGGCGGCCCCCGACTGAAAAAAGCACCGTCAGGATGTACCTCTCCAAAATTGAGATTTTCGGCTTCAAAAGCTTCGCGCACCGCGTCAGGATAAGCTTTGACAAAGGATTGACTGCCATCGTCGGTCCGAACGGCTGCGGCAAGACGAACGTCGTCGATGCCATCAGGTGGGTTCTCGGCGAGCAGAAATCCTCGCTCCTGCGCTCGGCCAAGATGGAGAACATCATCTTCAACGGCTCGAAAAACCTCAAGCCGCTCAGTTTCACCGAGGTCTCCCTCACCATAGAAAACACCCGGAACGTGCTCCCCACGGAGTACACCGAGGTCACCATCACCCGCCGGATATACCGCAACGGCGAAAGCGGCTTTCTCCTCAACCAGGTACCCTGCCGCCTCAAAGACATCCTCGACCTCTTCACCGACACCGGCATGGGAAGCGACGCCTACTCGGTGATTGAACTCAAGATGATCGAAGAGATCATCAGCAACAAAAGCGAGGAGCGTATGAAGCTCTTCGAAGAGGCCGCAGGCATCACCCGCTACAAACAGCGCCGCAAACAGACCTTCCGCCAGCTCGAAAGCGCATCGCGCGACCTCTCACGCGTCGACGATCTTCTCTCCGAGGTAGAAAAAAAAGTCCGCAGCCTGAAGATCCAGGTCCGCAAGGCCGAGAAGCTTAAAGAGCTGAAAACTGAGTTGCGCGGACTCGACCTCGGGCTCTCATGGCGAAAAATGGAGGAGCTGCAGGAAAAAGTCGATCCCCTTGAGGGAAGGATCCGCCAGGAAGAGATGCAGAACCATGAACTCGCAGCCAGGATGGCCTGCGAAGACAGCGCCATCCAGGAGGCGGAGGTACGGCAGCTTCAGGAGGAAGAGAAGCTTTCCGACAGCCAGAAGAGGCTGAACGCCTGCAACGAAGCGGTGCACGAACTTGAAAAACGCATCCTCCAGCAGACCGAACAGGAGAAAAAGCTCACCGCCGACATCCAGCGAGTCACCACCCTCGCCGCCGAAAAAGCCCGGCAGATTGAGCGGGAAGACGCCCTCTCCGGAGAGCTGGAAGCCCGAAGGCCGGGAACTGAAGAGAAGTGCAGCGAACTCGAAGAGCGCTATAACGCCCTTGCACGGGAGCACGACCAGCTGAACGCCACGCTCCGAGAGCAGCGAAACAGCCTCGCCCGTGAGCGATCGGCGAGTGCAGAACAGCAGAAAGAGGCCAACCGCCTGGCCATGCAGCGCCAGTCGCTCGAAGCCAGAAAAGAGCACCTCCAGAGCACACTTGCGCGTCTGGCGGCAAGAAAGCGGACAGCAGAGGAAAAACTCGAAGCCGCCAGCCCTCTCGGCCTGAAACTTCAGGAGGAACTCGGCACAAAAAAAGAGCGGCTCAAACAGGCAAAAAAAGACGAAGCCGCACAGCAGGAGCAGCGCGAGAAAATCCGCACAGCACTTGAGTCACTCAAGGAGGGGATCCTTTCCCTTCGCTCAGCCGAAGGCCGGCTGCAAAACAGCATTCTTTTGGCCAACTCGGTGCTCGACAGCTTTGAGGGCATGCCGGAGGGAATCGGGTTCCTGGAAAAGCAGAAAGAGGGCAGGACCGGCATGGGATGCATGACAGACCTCATCTCGCTTGAAGAGGAACACCGCAGAGCGCTTAACGCAGCTCTCGGCGAGGGGATGAACTACTATGTCTCACGCACGCTGGAAGATGCCCGCAATGGCGCCGCCTCGCTCCGCCACGCCGGCAGGGGCAAGGTGCACTTCCTCGTACTCGACATGTTCAAAGCCTCGCCGCCGGGGCCGCGTGAAATCGAAGGCGCCCGCCCTGCCCTCGACCTCCTCAGTGCCCCCGGGGAGCTGCAGCCGGCCCTTACGGCCATGCTCTCCGGCTGCTACGTCGTCGACACCCTCGACGAGGCGGAAACCCTTGCGTTCAAACACCCCGACATCACCCTCGTCACCCGCGAAGGCGAAAAGTTTTCCGCGCGGGGAACCCTTCTCGGCGGCAGCCCCAAAGAGAGCGAAGGGTTGCGGCTCGGAAAGAAAACGGAACGGGACCGCCTCCAGAAAGAGCTCGCCCTCCTGCAGCAGTCGATCAGCAAAGAGGATGAACGAAAAAGGGAACTCGAAGGGGAGCTGCAGAAGCTGCAAAGTGATGCTCTTCGCCGCAGCATCTCGGAACTCGAATCCTCAGCGGCCGCCATTGAGCGCCAGATCGCCCGCCATGAAGCCGAAGGAAACTCCCTGAAGCAGGAACTCGCCGGAGCGGACGCTGAAACCCGCTCGACAGCGGAGGCCGAAGCCGAGGCTGACCGTTCACTGAAGGAACTCATTCCCGCGCTCGAACAGGGGGAATCCGGAACCCTGCGCATCCGCAAAGCCATTCAGGCCATGCAGACCGAACTCACCCGGCTCGAGGAACGCCACCATGAGATGGGCCGGGAAGTACAGGCCCGCCAGAGCGGCTGGCGCGATGCCCTTCTCGAACTCGAAAAGCTCCGGATAAGCATCGAGGGATGCCGCAAAAACCGCACCGCCTTCAAGGAGGAGACTGCACGGCTCCTGGAGGAGGAACGCTTAGCCCGCGAAGCACTCAAGGGAGGTGCGGGGATCATCCGGGAACTGCAGAATGAACTTGAAACCCTCATCATGCGCGCCGCAGCCGAACAGAAAAGCCTCAATGAACGCGAATCGGCCTATCGCCAGGAGCAGGTCCGCCATCAGGACGCACGCACGGAGGTACGGGAGATGAGCCGCAAGCTCGAGGTCGGACGGCAGCTGCAGGGCGCCCTGCAGGAGGAGCGGGCCGCAGTCAACCGCGCCCTCGACCACCTCTTCACCGAAGTGCGGCTGAAGCACGGCTGCGACCTCGCCACCATGGACCGGCCCCCGATGGAGGGCACCGAAGACCCTGAAGCGGCAGGGAGAAGACTTGAAGAACTCGAAAAACAGCGTGAACAGTTCGGGGCCGTCAATGAACTGGCCCTGGAGGAGTACGACACGGAAAAAGAGCGCTTCCTGTTCCTCACCGAACAGAAGAACGACCTCAGCACGGCTGAAACCCAGCTGCGCGAAACAATCGAAGAGATCAACCGCACTGCGCTCAAGAAGTTCGATGAGACCTTCCGTGCAGTGCGAAAGAACTTTACTGCCATTTTCCAGGAACTCTTTGACCCGGAGGACGAAGCCGACCTCCTCATCCACACCGGCGAAGACCCGCTTGAAGCACACATTGAAATCATCGCCAAGCCGAAAGGCAAAAAGCCCCTCTCCATCGAGCAGCTGAGCGGAGGAGAGAAGGCGCTGACGGCCCTATCACTCCTCTTCTCAATCTACCTCGTCAAGCCGAGCCCGTTCTGCATTCTTGATGAAGTCGACGCCCCGCTCGATGACGGAAACGTCGGAAGGTTCACGAAGCTCCTGAAAAAATTTGAGAATAACACCCAATTTATTATTGTTACGCACAACAAGAACACCATGGCATCATGCCAGGCGCTCTATGGCGTCACAATGGAGGAGGAGGGCGTATCGAAACTGATACCGGTCCGACTCGAAAAAATCAGGCACTGAAAGGGTGCTGGAGCGTACATGCCAAGAAAACTTGTGTTGTTTGACATAGACGGAACGCTGCTCAATGTAGGCCCCGTCAACCGTCGGGTCATTCAGGACGCACTTCTGGAGGTCTACGGAACCGAAGGAACCGCCGCCACCCACAGCTTCGCCGGCCGCATGGACAATGTCATCATCCATGAGGTGCTTGAGGACACGGGACTCACCCGAACCGAGATCGAGGCGAAGTTCGAACGTGCCAAACAGACCTACATCGATCTGTTCAGAAAGCGCGCAACCAAGGACGACATCACCCTCACTCTCGGCATCCACACCCTGCTTGAAAGACTGCAGGCACACTCCGGCATCATCGTCGGACTCCTTACCGGCAACTTCGAAGCCTCCGGCCGGCACAAGCTCCAGATTCCCGGCATCAACCATTTCTTCCCCTTCGGTGCTTTTGCCGATGACGCCCGTCACCGCAACGACCTGCCCGCCGTGGCTGTGGAGAAAGCCTGGCGCATCACCGGCAAGCGCTTCACGGGACAGGACGTCGTCGTCATCGGCGACACCGAACACGACATCAGCTGTGCCAGAGCCCACAACGCCCGCAGCGTTGCCGTGGCAACCGGCACATACTCCCTCGACCGTCTCAAAGGACACCGTCCTGACGTCCTTCTGGAAAACTTAAACGAGCCGGATGTTGTTATACGGGAGATACTTCGATCACCAACCACTTAACTGCTCTTTTATGAAGACCTACCGTAGACAGATCCGTGAAAAGATCCTGCAGGCGCTCTATACTCTGGAACTCCGTGAAACGGACATCGAATCTGCAGCGGGATGGCTCCTGACCCCTGAGATCCTTGAGGATCCTAACGCCATGAAGTTCTTCAACCTTCTGCTCAAAAGCATCAAGGACAATCGTGAGGAAATCGACCGATACATCGCGGCCCATACATTCAACTGGGACATGAGCCGCATCGCCATCATCGACAAGAACATCCTGCGCATGGCGCTTGCCGAGCTCCTCTACTGCGAAGACATTCCGCCGAAGGTCTCCATCAACGAAGCCATTGAGATCGCAAAGAAATTCAACAGCACCGACAAGAGCAGCAAGTTCGTCAACGGCATCCTTGACGCAATCTTCAACGAGCTGAAAACAGAAGGGAAGATCAAGAAGAACGGACGGGGCCTGATCAACCACTCTCCCGCAAAGGTGCAGAAAACCGAACCGGAATAAAAATCCTGGGGAGTGCCCATGCAGGCAGGCAGCCACCTCACCGAAGAGAACCGGATCATCGCCATCGGCGACGTACACGGCTGCATTCGAACACTGAAAGGGCTGCTCCATGATATCGGGCTCCAGCCCGAAGACCAGCTGGTGTTCCTCGGCGACATCATCGATCGCGGCCCGTCTTCAATGCAGACCGTAGAGTTCGTCCTTGAGCTGCGGGACTCGTTCAGCTGCCACTTCATTGCAGGCAATCACGAGCTCATGCTGCTCGATGCCCTTGATTCAGGCAAACCTGACGCCTGGATCAGGAACGGCGGCATGGAAACCCTTGACTCCTACGGAGGCATCCCTCCGATGGGGTTCCCCGAACCCCATCTGGACCTCTTCAGGGAGTGCCGGCCCTATCTGGAAACAGAGCACTGGTTTTTCGCCCACGGCGGTCTCGACCCCGATATCAGCATACGGGACGGCATACGCCTCCAGTCTCCGGAAGACTTCAGCTGGCAGCGCGCGCATATGCGGCGGGAATACCTTGAACGGAACGAGTACATCTGGGAAAAGACCCTCGTCTGCGGCCACACGCCGGTACCGGCCCCCGTCATGCTTGAACGGCTCATCGCCATCGACACCGGCTGCGTGCACCGGGAAAGGCCGCATCTCGGAACCCTCAGTGCCGTCATCCTCCCGGAACGGCGCATCGTCCAGCAGAAAAACATAGAGCCATATCCGTAACCCTCATCCCCATGAGCCAGACAGCAAAACAGAAAATCGAGTTCCTCCGTGAAGTGCTCGGAGCACGCTACCCCGACCCAAAAAGCGAACTGGTGTTCCATTCCCCCTTCCAGCTCCTCATCGCCACAATCCTGGCCGCCCAGTCAACCGACCGGCAGGTCAATATCATCACCGGAGAGCTCTTCAAGGCTGCCCCCGATGCAGAAAGCATGGCCGTCCTCGACCTTGAGGCAGTGACCGGATACGTCCGCACCATCAACTATTTCAACACCAAGGCAAAAAACATCCTCGCAGCGAGCAGGATACTCGCTGAAGAGTACAACGGCAAGGTGCCGGAAACACGCGAGGCACTCGAGCGGCTGCCGGGAGTGGGACGCAAGACCGCAAATGTAGTCCTGGCCGGAGCCTTCCGCCAGCCGGTCATGCCGGTCGACACCCATGTCCACCGCGTCTCGAACCGCATCGGCCTCTGCCGAACCAGGAACGTCGAAGAGACCGAAGCCGCTTTAATGAAAATCATCCCCGAAGAGTGGGTCGTCGACTTCCACCACTACCTGCTCCTGCATGGCCGCTACACCTGCAAGGCGAAAAAGCCGGCCTGTGCCGACTGCCCGGTCCGTGAAATATGCGCCTACCCGGAAAAGCAGTAAAAAGAAAGGCGCATGGTTCCCCCCCGGGGGGGAACCATGCGCATATGCATCCATCCGGCCCTTGCCCTGAAACGAAGGCCTACAGCAGCTCTATTTTTTTGTCCACAGCATAGAGCCATTCGCCTTCAGGACGCTTGCGGTTGCCGGCCCAGAGCTCAAGGGTGACCCCTTTGGTGGAGGGAATGGGAGAGGTGAAGATTTCAACCTGGTAGATGAACTCGTCGAGCAGGTCCGCCCATGCCTGTTGAAGGTCTGCCCCGCTGTATGCGCCGCAGGGCTGAATGCCATCGGGGCCGGACTGGAAATAGTCGGTAAGGTACACGAAGCTGTCGGGCATCAGGAAGCCGCCGCGGAAAGTGCCACGGGAGCGCTTCATGCCGGGCAGTTCAACCCAGAACTCAAGCAGTGACTCGCTGTCAAGCGTCCTGTCGGCAACGAACCGGTCTACAAGCTGATGGATGGTCCCTGCGATGAGTTCACGGTTCAGGGCGCTGAGTTCGTGCATGGCGAAGTTCGGCGTATGGTCTTGCATGGCGGAAGGAAGAAGTTTGGCGGTTTTGGCGGACGAAGACGATGCTGTTTGAAATATACAGCTATTTCAGCCCTGTTTCAACCTGACGCCCCCGAATGAGCCCGCGGCGCATGCCGCGGACAGCATTGGCCACAAAGATGGCATCGGCCTCCAGAAGGTCCCGGAGGGTGAGGCTCTGCTGCCTGATTTCGGGACGCGTACGCAGCATGTAGGCGCGGAAAACACCGTCGAGAATGCCGGCACTGAGGGGAGGGGTGAACAGGTTCCCCCCTTTCCGGATGAACACCGTACTCACGGCTCCCTCGGCCACTTCCAGTCGCTCGTTGAGAAACAGCACCTCATCGAACCCCTCATCGAGGGCAAGCCGGTACCGGCGGTCATAGAACTCCCGGAGGGTGGTCTTGTGGCGGAGAATCGGGTTCAGGGAGTCGATACGCTCTTCCGGAATGCACAGCCGGAGCGGGAGCATACCTTCATGCGGGGTAACCGGAACGGCAGCGGCGGAAAGTCCTCCCGTCGGGGAAAGATCGAGGCGGACCTTGAAGCGGGGTCCCGCAAGATGCAGTTCCCCTTCAAGCCGCCGCAGCGCTCTTCGTGCATCGGCCTCACTGAAGGGAATCCCGAAGACGACGGCAGAATCGCCGAGGCGACGGCAATGTTCGTCCAGCCAGACATACTCCCCGTTCCAGAGGATGCTCTCGAAAAGCCCGATCGAGGCAACGGGAGGAGCTCCGATAATGGCCGCCTTCAGGCGGCACTCCGCCAGCTCCCCGAGCGGCTTCGAGTCCCATACAATCCCTCCGCCGGCACCGTACACACCGGCACCGTCACTGAGTTCCACGGTCCTGATGGCGACGCTGAACACCATGTCCCGCCCGGGGGAGATCCAGCCGATGGTGCCCGTGTAGGCACCCCTCGGAGAGTCTTCGAGGCGTCCGATCAGCTGCATCGAGCTTAGCTTCGGCGCTCCGGTGATGGAGCCGCAGGGAAAAAGCGCTCGAAAGATATCGTAGAGGCCGGTTTCGGCCCTGAGCTCTCCGCCGATGCGCGAGACCATCTGGTGCAGGGTCGGCCAGGTTTTCATCGCAAAAAGCTCCTGCACCTTGACCGAGCCCGGCCGGCAGATACGGCCGAGGTCATTGCGCAGGAGATCAACAATCATGAGGTTCTCGGCCCGGTCCTTGCCTGAACCGGAAAGACTGCTCAAGAATGAACGATCCTCAACGGGTGAAGTGCCGCGGGGTGCGGTCCCTTTCATCGGCATGGTGTCGATTGCCGGGCCTCTCTTGCTGAAAAACAGTTCGGGGGAAAAGGAGAGGATGCTCCGGCCGGCGGCATTGATGCATGCACTGAAGGATGAGGGCTGCAGAAGACGCAGCCGGCTGTAGAGTGCGGAGGGTGTCAGGTCGGTGCGGAACCGGTAGCGGCCGGTGAAGTTGACCTGGTAGACGTTACCGGCGGCAATCTCCCGGCGGACGGCCTCGATTTTTCGGCTGTACTCCCCGTCCCTTACGCTGAAGGAGAGATCGTAGACTGCGGCATCCGGAACGCAGGAAGAATCGGGGAGATCTTGGGACAGATTCAGCGCCCCGGCCTCTTCGGCCGTGAACCGCTCCGGCGCACCGAACACCCCGAACCAGCCAATCGGTCTATCGTCATCACGGTCGGTGCCAGCCGGGAAGCACTCCGGCTCGAACCCCATCCCCGCCTCGTAGTCCAGCCATCCGGCAAGGTGGAACCCTCGCCCGAGCCACTCCTCCAGTCCGGCAAAAAAACGCCGGAGCCCGTCCGGCCGGTGCAGTACGACCTCCGCCACGGGATCGCTGAAGCGCATGGCATGGCACCCCTCATCCTGACAGAATGCCGATTCAAGCCAGATCGAACCCAGAGGACCGCCGCTGCCGGCCATGTCAGACCCGCTCGAATTGGATGGGGCGCAACAGAACGGTTTCAAGCCAGGACTTCAGCTGGTCGGCCGCCCATATTTCAATGTCGGGATCGAACTTCGTCGTGAGACGCAGCACCAGACGGGAGCCTTCGTCCACCGCCTCGATCGATTCGACGTTCCGCCGGTGCCCCCGCTCAAGGCCGTTGGCAATCCGGAGTATCCCCGACAAAACGTCCACCGCAGTGCGGTGTTTCGCCTTGAGGAAAGCATAGCCGGGGTGCTTGTCCGAAGGGGGAGATTTGCGGTGGTAACGGGCAACGTTGGCAATGATGGCGGTTTCAGAAGGAGAAAAGCCGCGGAGTTCTCCGTTGAGTATGATGTACTGCGAATGCTTGTGGTGCGAGGAAATGGAGATGAAGGTCCCGATGTTGTGCAGGAGGGCTGAGTATTCGAGAAGTTCGCGGTAATGGCCGTCGAGGCCGTGGAGCGGGGCGAGGCCGTCGAACATCTGCAGGCTGATGCGGGCGACCTGCTCCGAGTGCGCCTGGTTCCAGCCGCAGCGGAACCCGAGCTCTCTGGCGCTTTCCATGCGGATATCGAGCTCGGGGTCGGCACAGCGCCGGGGACGGGAGGGCGGACACTGCTGCAGATAGTGCAGCACCATCCCTTCGCGGAGCGAGGAGTCCGATACCACGATCTCCTGCAGGTTGAAGAGCCGGAAAATCATGTTGACGAGGATGAGGCCGGGGACGATGAGGTCCACCCGTTTCTCATCAAGACCGGTCATCTTCCTGCGCTCAACGGAGCCAAGCGGAATCACCGCCCGGTACAGCGCTTCGAACTCGGTGCGGGTAAAGCAGCTGCTGTTGAGCGAACCCTCGCTGTCTATGCCCTGCATCGAGCGGATCATGCGGGCGATGTTCTCGGCCGTGCCGGAAGATGCGATGGCCCGGTCAACCCCGATCGACTCGGCAGCCTCGACCGCAGAGACCATCTCCGCTGCAAAAAACTGTTCGAGCAGCTTGATTTCATGTGCAGTGACGGGGTCGTGGCCGATGAAGCGCTCGAGCATACGGGCAACGCCGATTTTGCGGCTCTCAAGCAGCCGCACACCCTGTTTGTTGGCGATGATGAACTCGACCGAACCACCCCCGATGTCGAACATGAGATCGTATCCCTCACCGAGGGCGACGGCGTTGCGGACCCCGTAGTAGATGAATTCAGCCTCTTCAAGGCCGGAGATCACCTTTACCTTGAGGCCGGTTTCATCGCGGACCCGCTGGAGGAAATCCTGCTGGTTTTTGGCCTCACGTATGGCGCTTGTGGCAAATGCAAGAATGTTTTCACGCTCCACGCCCTGCTGGGAGGCAAGGACAAGGAAGTTCTTCAGTGCGGCGATGCCCTCACGCATGGAGCCATCGTCGAGCATTTTCGTCGAAATGCTTCCGCGACCTATGCAGATCATATCCTTCACCCGGTCGATTTCAACAATCCCCTTTCCGGGACTGTCCTCGACAATGACCATGTGGAAAGAGTTCGTACCCAGGTCTATGGCAGCAACCCTCATGGCGTCGTCCTGCATACTGGTGGTAGGGATAGGAATTCAGGGAAGTGTGATCCTGCCCTCGGGGAAGGCGTGCCTGCAAGGTAGTGAATTTTAACAAAAAAGACGGGCGGGAGAGTTGGAAATTTCGATGTATATTCCGCCTCAGTTCCCCTTTCCGCTGTTCGTGGAAAGCAGCGTTTTCATGATCCAGAGAACCTCCCGTTTCAAATGGAACACAACGACCGCCTGGGCCTGCGCTATGAAGTCGCCCGGAAAGCCATCCATCTGTCCTCGCTGGCAATCGCCGTCATCTACTGCCACATCACGCGGGAACTGGCGCTCATGCTCCTCGTTCCCCTCTTTCTTGGATTCTTCGCCGTCGACCTCCTGAAAAACTTCAAAGGACCGGTTGCCGACTGGTACCACGGCACCTTCGGCTACATGCTCCGCGAGCATGAACTGGAAGGTGAGAAACCCCACATGAACGGGGCGACCTGCATCACTCTCTCGGCCCTCATCCTCGTCATCTTCTTTCCTAAAATCATCGCCATCACCGCATTTTCGATGGTGGCCGTATCCGACGCCATGGCCGCCCTCGTCGGCAAGACCATCGGCCGGCACCGGTTCGGGCACAAAAGCCTTGAAGGAAGCGGCGCGTTTTTCCTCTCAGCACTCGGCATCGTCGCCGTCGTCCCCAACATTGACCCGCTGGCGGGTGTCCTGATGGCCTTAGTCGGAACAGTTGCCGAAGCGTTTGTTGTCCGCATTGCCGGTTTCAGGATCGATGACAACCTGAGCATTCCGATCGTTGCCGCAGCGGCAGGCATGCTCTACTACACCATCTTCATCCCCGAAGCAATCGAGATCCTCTCCATCTGCCGATAGACGGACCAAGCACCCATGCAGACCTGCATCACCGATTCAGCCGAGGAAGCAGCCAGAATCCTCAACGCCGGAAAGATCGTCGCGTTCCCCACTGAAACCGTTTACGGGCTCGGAGCCGGCATCGATTTTCCCGAAGCGGTTGAAGGGTTGTTCCGGGCCAAAGGCCGCCCCTCCGACAACCCGCTCATCGTCCACGTCAGCAGTGTCGAACAGGTGGAGATGGCAGCAGCAAGGGTCACAACGGACGCACGGCGCCTGATGGAGCGCTTCTTCCCCGGCCCGCTCACCATCGTCTTCCCTAAAAGCCCGAGGGTGCCGCATTCGGTCACGGCAGGGCTCGAGACCGTCGGAATCCGCTGCCCCCGGCACCCCGTAGCCCGAGAGTTCCTCTCCCGCTGCTGCTGCCCTGTCGCAGCGCCTTCAGCAAACCGCTCGGGCCGCCCCAGCGCAACCACATGGCAGGCCGTCCAGGAAGATCTCGACGGCCGCATCGACGCCATCCTCAAGGGGGAAGCGAGCAGGATCGGCCTTGAATCGACAATCGTAGACTGCACCGGCCCGCACCCCGTCATGCTGAGAGCCGGAGCCGTCAGTCTGGAAGAACTGCAGAGCATTGTGCCCTCAACCACCGCCGCCCGCCCCTTAAGGGAGGGGGAAACCCCGAAAAGCCCTGGACTGAAATACCCCCACTACGCGCCGGAAGCCACAATCATCCCGATCGAAAAGGAGGAAACGCCCTCTCCAGAAGGACGCGCTGCTTACATCGGTACCGCGCCCGCGCCCAAAGGCATGGCATTCGTCGAGCAGTGCCCTGACCTTGAAGCATACGCCCGGAGCCTCTTCCACTTCTTCAGGGAGTGCGACCGCCGGGCAATCAGCACCATCTACTGCGAACTCCCCCCGACGGCCGGCATCGGCCGCGCCCTTCTTGACCGCATAAACCGTGCCGCCGGCCGCCCGTGATCAGAACGTCCACAGGCACCCGACATGCATCGAAGCCGGAGAGTCCGTGCTGCGCATGTCGGAACCGCTGCTGTAGACCTCCCTGTCGGTATACGTCGTAACCTCATATCGTGCTGCCAGCTTCAGGTTCTCGGCAGCTTTCCATGATGCAAGCAAAAACATCGACGTTCCCCGTCCATTGTATGCACCGAGGTCGAACTGCATCGGAAGGCCGTCCTCATATGCATAGATCTGCGCGTCGGAGCTGTCGGTATTGAACAGGGTTCCGCGCCACTTCAGGCTGAGCCTTCCGGTGGCATAGTTCAGCTGTTCATAGACCATCCATCCGTCATATGAGGGGCTCCCGGAGTAGTAGTCCCTGGTCACCCGCTTGAGTTCGCCGCGGGTACGGGTACTGAACCCTTTCAGCACTTTCAGGTCGCAGTCAAGCCTGATGCGATCAGTCTCGGAGATTACCTCCGTATAGACTTTGCTCTCATCATCGCAGTCCACAAAAACCCCGTCCACAAGCGGGCACTGCGTCACGGCCTCGCCCTTCCGCTTGTGCTGCAGCTGCATCGTCCACGACACTGAACGCGAAGCCTTCCACACCGTAAACAAACGCATATCCTGCCCCTCCGAAGGGTAGGGGTAGGAGGAGGAGCTGAGAAGCGGAAAACGGAACCAATCGAAGTACGCACCAACCTGGACCCGGCGGCTCAGCTTCGCATCGATGCCGACATAGTACCCCTCTTCGTTCGACGCATTTGAACCCCGTTCGGCAAACGCGCCGGCGAATGGCGAATAATAGCGGTCCCCGTAGTTGCGCACTGCCGCTACCGCATTCACCCCGTGCAGCGGCTCGTATGATACGCCGCCGATCCATGAGCCCGCTTCGGGCTTTTGGGAAAAGGCCGCTTCCATGAACATCCCGAGCTTTCCGGACGTGAGCGCCGCCTCAAAGCCCACGAGATCGCCTGAAGAGGCTCCGTCAGGAGAAAAGCCGGAGTCGACAAGCGACTCCAGCGGCTCGGAATACCGGTAGTGCACCATGCTTGCACCAATCCGCCCGTTCAGTCCGGGAGCGCTGAAGTTCCATAAAAGGTTGGCGCCAGAAGCCTCCTCCCGCACCCCGTCCTGACGGGAAATCTCCAGTTCCGTGCGGTGGTAGCCCGACTCGTCAAAACTGGTGATGAGCTCAAGGTCACTGACCCTTCCATCCACGCGGTTGGAGGCGGTGAACGCCGTAACCTCGAAATCACCGGGCCGGAGGGTTGCCGCCGCACCCTGCAGGAACCCGTACTCGGCGCTCGAACTATAGGGGGACAGTCGCCGGGAATGCAGCCGCACGCTTCCGGCAGGATCGGAGCCTTTTGAAAAATACCGGTTCTGGCCCATCAGAAGTCCTTCACCGAAATTGAGGGTGTAGTTGCCGACAACGGCGCTTTTGACGATGCCGATGTCGTATGCATTGAGGCTGAAGGAGGTGAAGTCGTCCAGATCCGGCTCCCCCACGTCCTTTTCCTGAACCACGCTAGCCTTCAGGTGCGGGATGGCAAGCTGAAAGCGATTGTACAGTTTATAATTGTCGCCCTCATAAGCACCGGTCGTGATGCCCTGCCGCTCGGGCATTTCAGTATAGTAGCGACTGTAGAAGGATCCTTCGATCTGGTCGCGGAGAGCCTCCCGACGCAGCATGAGGTCCTTTTCAAAGACAATGTAGGGGATCGTCCGCGCGGCCTTCTCCCTGCCGACGAGGGCAGCGAGGTCCGCTTCGTTGCGGATGGGAGTCCTGCGGCGAGCGGAAAGAATAGCCTGGGCGTCGGTGTTAGTCAGCCAGGGCAGCTGGAGCAGGTCTTCGGCAGTGGCTTCATTCAACGGGATCTTCTGCCGCTTGAGATCGGCAAGGTCTTCAAGGAGGGGTTCAAGGTTGCCCTCTGGTTCGAGGGCACCGAAGACGGACTCGAGCTCGCCCGAATCAGCGGCTTCGGCGGCTTCGGCTGCCTCAGGCGGCCGGGCCAGAAGCACGATGAAAAGATAGCCGGCCATCACCCGCATGGCGTGACCGTTTTCCCTGTTGTGAAAAAGTCTCATTGCCATGGGGGTTAGTCCTGCGTGAGAAAAAATCTCAGGGGCTTCCGGCCAGATGGCGAAGCTGCTGCACCTCTGTGCGCGTAAGATGGCGCCACTGGCCGCGGCGGAGGTCACCGACCGTGAGACCTGCATAGGTCGGCCGATCAAGCCGCGTTACTTCAAAGCCGAGTGTCTTGAACATCCTGCGAACCTGATGGTTCTTTCCTTCATGTATGCTGATCCAGACCTGTGAGCCGTCTCCCATGATCTTGGCTTGGCACGGACTGACCTTCTCCCCGGTATCGCTCAGGCGCATGCCGCCCGTGAGGAGAGGAAGAGACGCCTGCGGGAACGGTGCGTCCAATACTGCAATGTACTCTTTTTTCACATTTGAAGAAGGGTGCATGAGTTTATTTGCCAGCATCCCGTCATTGGTGAGGAGAAGCACGCCGGTGGTCTTGCGGTCGAGACGGCCGACCGGATAGACCCGCTCGTTGACGTCGATGAAATCGAGCACCATCTCACGGTTCCGCTCATCACTGCTGGTGGTGATGACGTTGCGGGGCTTGTTGAAAAGGATGTATATCTTCCTGCCCTCAGGCTGGGCGAATTTCGATCCGTCGACAATCACCTCGTCCTTTCCCGGCACCACCTTCACGCCGGGCTCACTGGCAAGGACGCCGTTGATGGTAACCCGGCCCTCGAGAACCATCTGGTCTGCGGCCCTGCGCGAGGCAATGCCGCACATGGCCAGATACCGGTTGATCCTTACCGCCTCATTCTGTTTCTTCTCCACGTTGCTCCCCATCGGTTATTTCCTGTTCTCCGCCATCAAAGGGTTCCCCTCCGCTGTCCGGCTGTGTTAGATATTCCTGTTCCTCGTGTTCGCGGAGGATCTCCTTGATCTCGCGAAGTTTCGGCAGGTCTTTTGCTGATGAAAGATGAAACAGGTCGAGGAACTCTTTCGTGGTTCCATACTGCAGGGGCTTGCCGGGGGAATCGGCACGGCCCCGCACTTCGATGAGCTCGCGCTCCAGAAGGCGGTCTATGGCATAATCGGGGCTCACCCCCCGGATCTCCTGTATGGAGCTTTTTGTCACCGGCTGGTGGTAGGCGATGACGGAGAGCACTTCGAGAATGGAACGCGACAGACGGCGCCGGATTTTTGGCGACTCAAGCTTCCTCAGCAACTCCGCATACTCCTCCCTCGAAAGGAACCGGTAGCCGCCGGCGAGCCGGTGGATATGGAAGGTTCGCCCCGTTTCCAGATACTCGGCATTCAGCCGCTCAATGATCTCCTGCAGCTCGCCCGAGTCGAGGGAGGTACCGGTCACCTGCCGTATGGTCTGCAGGGTCACCGCCTCCTCGGAGGCGAAGATCACCGCTTCGATCTGTTGCTGCAACGCGAGTTCCTGCATCTCTCTCGGGGGGAATGCTTCGGTTGGGGGAACGGCTGCGGAACTACCTCTTGCGGGCCGTCGAAAAGTTGTGGTCGAGGCAGATGCCCTCTTCGAAATTATACCAGAGTTCCTGGCACGGGAAATTGCACTCGTAAAAGGCTTTTCCGATAATGACCGAATCGACTCCGCAGTACTGCAGACCGGCAAGGCGCCGGAGGTCCTCGGAATTGGTCACGCCGCCCGAGGCAGTCACCTTCATGCCTGCCAGTTCGGCAAAGCGCCTGGTGGTCTCGTAACCGACACCCTGGAGCATACCGTCGCGCGTGATGTCGGTGTAGATGATGCGCTCGATGCCCATGTCCTTCATCCTCTGGGCCAGCTCGAAGTCCTTCAGATTGGCGCTCTCGGTCCAACCCTTGATCTTCGGCACGCCGTTCACGGCATCGATGCCGACAACGATCTTCGATGCGCGCCAGGTTTTCATGAGTTCGCGAACCAGTTCGGGGTTCGTCACAGCCGCAGAGCCGATGACTACCCGTCCGACCCCCATATCGAGGTAGCGCTTCACATCATCGGCAGAACGTATGCCGCCGCCGACCTGGACGGGAATATCGAGTTCTTCGACAATCTGGCGGATGCGTTCAAAATTGACCATCTCGCCTGTCAGGGCAGCGTCGAGGTCGACGATATGGAGCATCTTGGCGTTCTGCTTGCGCCAGATGATGGCCATGTCAAGCGGATTGTCAAGGTAGATCTTCTGCTGGCTGAAATCGCCTCTCGTCAGCCTGACGCACTTTCCGTCCTTTATGTCTATAGCGGGAATAATCAGCATGGCGGGTCGCAGCAATACATAGGTTAAAAAGGGGAGCAGATGCTAGCACTCCGCGAAATTCCGAAGCACCTGCAAACCAGCTTCGGAGCTCTTTTCGGGGTGAAACTGCACCGCAAAAATACCATTTTTTTCAATGGCTGAACAAAAGTTTTTTCCCGCGAACCAGGTCGTCGAGGCAATGCTCGAGGCCTCCAGAGGATCGCAGTAGTATGAGTGTACGAAATAGAAGAAGGAGTGGTCCGCAATGCCCCGGAAGAGGACGCTCTCCTGCTTGAGGTCGATGGAGTTCCATCCGATCTGGGGAATCTTGTCAGAGTCGCTCTGGAAATGGCGGACACTGCCCGGAATGAGACCGAGGCCGCGGTGCGAACCCATCTCTTCGCTATCGGAGAGCATGAGCTGCATACCGAGGCAGATGCCGAAAAGATGGCCGCCTTTGTCAACATGCTCAGAAAGGGCATCAGTGAACCCCAGACGGTCGAGCGCCTCGATGGCCTGACCAAATGCACCGACACCCGGAAGCACGACCTTTCTGCAGCCGGCCATTTTGGCGGGATCGCTGCTGACGGTTGCCGGAATGCCGAGATAATCGAAGGCCTTCTGCACCGAACGGAGGTTACCGGCGCCGTAATCAGCTATAAACACCATGTGCACGCGATCCCCGGGAAGGGCGGCAGGAGCCGCTGTCCAACCCCATTTTTTAATTCAATTTTTAATCCGTATTATGTTAGCTTTTGCGCCCCGCCGAAAAAAAGTACCGGACTCCATAAACCCATACGAAACCGACGAACCAATGTATAGAATTGTTTCCTCAATTTTCTTAGCTGAAAATATCAAAAAATTGGAAATTGAGGCGCCGAGGATCGCCAAAAAGAGAAAAGCCGGTCAGTTTATTATGTTGCGCGTCACCTCGCATGGAGAACGGGTCCCCTTGACCATTGCCGGTTCAGACCCCGAAAAGGGCACCATCACCCTCATCGTCCAGGGAATGGGGAAGTCCACCAGGGAACTCAATATGCTGGAGGCCGGAAAATCGATCGCTGACATCGTCGGTCCCCTCGGCACACCGTCTCACATTGAGAACTTCGGAACGGCAGTCAGCATCGGAGGCGGCGTCGGCACCGCCATTGCCTACCCGACCGCAGTCGCCCTCAAAGAGGCGGGCAACCACGTCATCACGATCAACGGAGCCCGTTCGAAAGATCTCGTCATCCTCGAAAATGAGATGAAGGAAGTCTCGGACGAAGCCTACATCACCACCGATGACGGCTCGTACGGCTTCCACGGCTTCGTCACCCAGAAACTGCAGGAGCTCATCGACTCCGGCCGCAAGATCGACTATGTACTTGCCATCGGCCCCATCCCGATGATGAAGGCCATAGCCGAAGTTACCCGCCCTTACGGCATAAAGACCGTTGTCAGCCTCAACCCCATCATGGTCGACGGCACCGGCATGTGCGGCGGCTGCAGGGTCACGGTAAAGGATGAGATCAAGTTCGCCTGCGTCGACGGACCGGAGTTCGATGCCCATGAGGTTGACTTCACCAACCTCGCCGACCGCAACAGAATCTACCTCTCTGAAGAGAAAGAGTCGGCTGAAGGCACAAGCCACCGCTGCCATCTGCACATGGATAAGTAACCCGGACGGCAATAACGGCAGAGCGCTCAATCATTTTCCAACAGAACACACCTATGGACGCAAAACATATCACGAACAAAGAACGCCTGGCCATTCCCCGCCAGCCGATGCCGGCGCAGGACCCCAAGGTCCGTAGCACCAACTTTCGCGAAGTCAACCTCGGCTACACCCCTGAACTTGCCCAGCAGGAAGCGCTCCGCTGCATCCAGTGCAAGGACCCCGTCTGCATCCAGGGATGCCCGGTGAACATCAAGATCGACGAATTCATACAGCTGGTCGCCGACGGCGACTTCCTTGGTGCAGCCAGAAAAGTCAAAGAAGACAACGTCCTTCCCGCCGTCTGCGGCAGGGTCTGCCCGCAGGAGGACCAGTGCGAAAAGGCCTGCGTCATCGGCAAGAAACACGCGCCTGTTGCCATCGGCAACCTCGAGCGCTTCGTCGCCGACTGGGAGCGGGAGCACGGTGAACCGGATCTTCCCGCCATCAAGGCACCGACAGGCAAGAAAGTCGCCGTCATCGGCAGCGGCCCTGCAGGACTTTCCTGCGCAAACGACCTGATCCGCCAGGGCCACCGGGTGGTGGTGTTCGAAGCGCTCCACGAACTCGGCGGCGTGCTCATGTACGGCGTCCCTGAGTTCCGCCTTCCCAAAGAAATCGTGAAAACGGAAATTGAGGGGCTCAAGAAAATGGGCGTGGAATTCCAGACCGACGTGGTTGTCGGCCGTTCAGTCACCATCGACGAACTGATTGAGGAAGAGGGCTTCGATGCCGTCTTCATCGGCGTCGGCGCAGGACTTCCCTGGTTCATGGGCATCCCCGGCGAAAACCTCGTCGGCGTGCTTGCGGCCAATGAGTTCCTCACCCGCGTCAACCTCATGAAGGCCTATGACTTCCCCGCCGGCAGCGACACTCCGGTGTTCGACTGCAGGGGCAAGAACGTCGCAGTCTTCGGCGGAGGCAACACCGCGATGGACGCGGTCCGCACCGCAAAAAGGCTCGGAGCCGAACACGCCTACATCGTCTACCGCCGTTCGGAAGCCGAGATGCCTGCGCGGGTCGAGGAGATCCACCATGCGAAGGAAGAGGGCATCGAGTTCCTCCTTCTCATGAACCCGCTTGAGTTCCTCGGCAACGACCGCCACTGGCTGACCGGCGTGAAATGCATCAAGATGGAGCTCGGCGAACCCGATGATTCCGGCCGCCGCCGCCCCGTTCCTGTAGAGGGCTCCGAGTTCGTCCTTCCGCTCGACATGGCAGTCATCTCCATCGGCAACGGCTCGAACCCGCTCATCAAGCAGACCACTCCCGACATCGAGGTCAGCAAGCGCGACACCATCATCGTCGACATCAACACCATGGCGACCTCAAAAGAGAACGTCTATGCCGGCGGCGACATCGTCACCGGCGGCGCCACCGTCATCCTCGCCATGGGCGCAGGGCGTACGGCTGCCAAAGCTATCCACGATAAGCTCATGGGTACGGAAGTAAACCACAACGAGTGGTAACCCACCCAGATCAGACGTTTCCGAGAAGCATACTCCAGAGAGCCAGCGTCACAAAGGAAAAAATGATGCCAAGAGCAACCATCAACCCGGCAAGCGGCGGGTTGATGTCATGCTCTGCGGCAATGATGCCAGCGGTTATCATCGGCGGCATCGCTGCTTCGAACAGCATCACCTCCACCCCCGGACCGCGCACCCCGACAATCCCCAGATAGAACACTGCGAGCACAAGCGGCGCAAGCACCAGCTTGAAGCCGAGGCCGAGCGAGAGGTTCCGCCCGTTTCCCTCGAGATGACCGGGACGGAACGCAAACCCTACCGAAAAAAGCGCCAGCGGCGCAAGCGTGTCGCCAAGGCGGCCGAGCACGGCAACCAGCCATGCCGGATAGACAACGGGCATGAGGAAGAGCGCCAGAAGGAGCGCGATGAACGGCGGAAAGATGATGATGCGCTTCAGGATGGCCGGAATTGAAGGGCGCCCCTCTGAATAGATGCCGGCAACCGTGATGCCGAGGGTCGAGAGCACCATGAACGAACCAAGCTGGTCGACGATGATGCCGTGGGCAATGCCTTCACGTCCGTAGAATGCCTCGATCATCGGAAGGCCCAGAAACGAGGTATTGCCGAGCCCGCCGGTCAGGATGAGGGCGCCGACCGTTTTCCGGGGTAGGCGGAGTGCTTTGCCGGCAACGAGAAAAAACGCCGCTGCGAGCATGAAATGCAGCCATGGCATCGAGGCCAGAACGGCGACATCCCCCGTAAGCCGGAGGTCGTGCACATAGAGCAGGGTCAGCGCCGGAAGCGACACATGGATGATGAAGCTGTTGAAGACGGAGGAAGTATCGGCAGGCATGCGGCCGAGCTTTCTGGCGGCTATGCCCAGAAGGAAGCAGATGATGATGAGCGTCAGGTTATGCAACGGGCTCGCGGGATGGGATGCATTCTAGGATTTCGGGCTGGCTGGCACATGCGCCACCATCCCCTCGCGGAACCGATCTTCGGGAACCGATGCCACCAGGTCACCATCCTTGAGTCCCTCGAGCACTTCAACATAGGTGAGGTCCGAGGCCCCGATCCGGATCGGCTGCTTCCTCAGCCGGCCCTCATCGAGTTTCCACACATAGCTGTCGGCACCATCCCGGAACACTGAGCCTTTCGGAACGAGGAGCGCTTTTTGTTTGACGTTGTATATGATGTTGGCCGTCGCCGTCATGCCCCCCTGCACCGCGCCCTTCGGCATGTCGGCTACAAGATAGATCTTCGAGGTTTTCGTCACCCTGTCCGTCATCGGCACCACTCTGGACACTGAAGCCGAAAAACGGCGCTCGGGGTATGCATCGAACACCACTGCCGCCTTCTGGCCAGGCCGGATCCGCGGAACATCGAGTTCATCGATTTCGACAACGACCGCGTACCCGCTGGTGTCGACCACCGTTGCCACAAGGGTACCCGAAGAGACATAATCGCCCGTCTTCACGTCCTGCAGGGTCAGCACTCCCCTGAACGGGGCGCGAACTGTCAGTTTTTTCAGGTCATCTTCGACCATTTTCAGCCGGAACTCCTTCTGGCTCTTAAGCTCACGGGCCTGCACCCGGACTTTTTCCGCCCGGTCGAAATCCTGGCGCGAGACGGCGCCCTCCCGGAACAGGTTCTCTTTTCGTGAAAAATCCAGCTCGGCATCCTTCATGGCGGCCTCCTGTTCCCTCAGGGCGGCCCGGGCCTCCTTTACGGCAAACTCGGGACGCGGACTCTCAAAGGAAAGGATCGACTGGCCCGCTTCGACCATCTCACCCTCTCGTGCACCGATGAAGCTCACCGTCCCGGAATATTCGGCCGAGAGGTTCGCCACCGCGTCAGCCTCCACGTATCCGGTAGCATACACCGCCTGCACCAGTTCCCGGTACTCCACCCTGACGGCATCGACCTCTACGGTTCCACCTTTCAACAGAAGGTAGGTAACCGTCAGGATAAACAAGGCGCCAAGGGCGATGGAGTATTTCGGAAAAATTTTCTGTAGGGACTGCATGGGCCTGCTCAGGGTTGATTAAGTGATTTCAAAGTTACATCTTTTCGCCTTTTTCTCCATTGCGACCTTGGTTTTTCCATAATTTTATCAATCTTTAAAAACCTAATTCCGCTCCGGCCGCATCCGTCGGCCGTTTTCGATCAGGAAAACTTAACAGGCAGTCATCATGGCAAATAACGAAGGTATCGACAACAGCTTTCTCGACACAGTCAAATTCGATGCAAAGGGACTGGTCCCGGCCATCGTACAGGACCATGAAACTGGCAAAGTCCTCATGATGGCATGGATGAACCGCGAGAGCCTGGAGATGACGCTCGAGCGCAAAAAAGCCTGTTACTGGAGCCGCAGCCGCAACAAACTCTGGCTGAAGGGCGAATCGTCAGGCAACATGCAGGACGTGTACGACATCCTCATCGACTGCGACGGTGACACCCTCATCCTGAAAGTCTCCCAGATCGGCGGAGCCTGCCATGTCGGCTATCACTCCTGCTTCTACCGCAGGGTGCTGGAGAACGGCAATATGGAGATCTGCGACACCCTGATGTTCGATCCTGAAGAGGTCTATGGCAAAAAAAGCTGAACCTATGGCAACCCCTGCAAAAAAAACTGCCGAATCGCTCAACCTCACCAAATCGAGGCCCTCTATCCAGCAGATGTTCGACGAAGTCGCTCCGACCTACGACTTCCTCAACCACCTGCTCTCGCTCGGTATTGACAACTACTGGCGTGCAGCGGCAACCAGCCGTGCGCGGAAGCTGCTCTTGAACGTTCCGGCACCGCGTATCCTCGACGTCGCAACCGGCACCGGCGACCTTGCTGCCGCGATGATGAAAATCACCAATGCGAAAGTCAGCGCGCTCGACCTCTCCCCCGAGATGCTCACCATTGCCCGCAAAAAATACCCTTCAATCGAGTTCACCCAAGGCTGCGCCGAAGAGCTGCCGTTCAAGGACGCCAGCTTTGACATCGTCTCTGCCGGGTTCGGGGTGCGCAACTTCGAGGACCTCAAAAAAGGGATGCAGGAGTTTCACCGGGTCCTGAAACCCGGAGGCCATGCGCTCATCATCGAACCGATGATTCCGCGGACTCCGATCCTTAAAGACCTCTACCTCGTCTACTTCAAGAACGTGCTGCCGAAAGTTGCCGCACTCTTCAGCCGCTCGACGTTCGCCTATGACTACCTCCCCCACTCGGTCGAGCAGTTCCCCCAGGCTGAAGCATTCACTGCGATCCTCAAGGAAAGCGGTTTCAGCTCAGCAGAGTACCGTCCCATGACATTTGAGACTTCGATCCTCTACATCGCAAGCAAGTAAGGATATTCGGCGATTCATCCTTATTTTTTTCTGAAAAATCCGGTATTTCCTTGATAACAATTATGAAATCAAGGAAATATCATTTATACTTCCATCGCCCCAGGGCTTTTTTTTACACACAGCGCTATATACTTTAATATATAACGGAAAACACAACAACACCTCCACGGCCATGAAAAAAACTCTGATCATTTTATCCGCCCTTGCCGCAGCAGGATGGGGCCGGGAAGCAGCCACCGCCAGCGAGATTGAATGGAACTGGAAAGGCGACGCGCTCTACCGCTACGAATCCAGCCGCCTTGATGGCGACTCCCGATTTGACGGAAGCCACCGCATCGGCCTCCACTTCGGCGCATTCCCGAAAATCAACGACGAAATCAAGGGCGGCATTGAAGTTGCAACAGGCGCCAGCAACCCGACATCGCGCCTGTACGTCCTTGGAAGCGGCGATGCCTTCAGCATGAGCGACCTGATGCTCAACCAGGCCTACCTGGAAATCCGTCCGCTCTCCTACGGGCTTGAAGGCAACGCGGCCCTGAGCGCCGGCAAGCGCGACGTCAGCGAGTGCCTCGTGAGGGTCAATGACCTGCTCTGGGACACCGACGTCACCCTCGAAGGCCTTACCCTCCAGTACGGCAGGAACGGCAAGAAGCTGCAGCAGGGACTCAGCGCCACCGCCGGCTACTATATCCTTGGAGAGGTGAGTGAAACGGCCACTACAGACAAAACCGTATCTGACGACCCCGCACTCTGGACAGCACAGCTCGCCTGGAGCGGCAAATCGGGCGGAGTCGACTATATGCTCGGGAGCAGCTACTACAACTACCTGAACATCGAGGGGTCCAGCATCACCTGGACCTACGGAGACAAACTGTTCGGCAACACCGGCACCAGCGGAAAGCTCACCTACGACTACAATGTCCTTGAGTTCTTCGCCAACGCGGGCGGGAAATTCGGCAGCGGACTCCCCTGGAAGGTTTACGGACAGTATGCCAGCAACATCGCCAGCGGCGTGGACAATAATGATACCGCCTACCTCGTCGGCGGAACGCTGGGCAAAGCCGACAAGGTTGGAAAATGGTCGTTTGACGCCAACTACTGCTACCTTGAAAAAGACGCCATTCTTGGAGCATTCACCGATGGAACCCGCTTCAAGGGCGGAACCGATGGCCAGGGCATCAAGCTCACCGCCCAGTACCAGCTCATCAAGGACCTGAATGTTGCCCTGAAATACTATAACCACGAAAAAGTCATCGATTCAGGAAACCGCTACCAGCTCTGGCAGGCCGACATGCTCGTCAAGTTCTAAGCCGAAGCCGCATATAGCAATCATGCATAATCGCACTAAAGGCTGCCCGCACAGGCAGCCTTTAGCTTTCTGCCGAAGCATTCTGGACTCGGAGAGGACGTTCAGGAGTTCACAGCATTGCTTCGAACTCTTCCTCACTGATGACCCTGAGTCCCAGCTTGAGGGCCTTTTCCAGCTTGCTGCCAGCCTCTCTGCCCGCCACAACGAGCCCCGTCTTTTTGCTGACCGTAGAAACGATCTTTCCACCCCGCTCCAGCACCAGCTCGGATGCACTCTGGCGGTCGTGGCGCAGGAGCGCACCGGTAAAGACGACACTGAGCCCCTCGAAATTGCTGTTTATGAGCGGCTTCGGATCTTCGGCTGCAAGCGGAAGGCGGGCATCACGGAGTTTTTCAAGGAGCGCGCTAACGGCAGGCGCTTCAAACCACTCCCTGATGCTCCGGGCAATCACCGGGCCGATGTCGGCCACATCGGCAAGTTCCTCCTCGGAGGCGGCCTCAAGCGCTTCAATTGAGGGAAATGCACGTGCGAGCTCACGTGCCGTAGCCTGGCCGACGTGGCGTATACCGAGTGCGAAAAGCAGGCGTGCGTAGCTCTGGCTGCGGCTTTCATCGAGCGCCCTTACCACATTCTGTGCAGATTTCGGTCCCATGCGCTCAAGGTTCCGGAGCTGCGGTTCCTGCAGGAAGTACAGGTCGCCAGGATCATGCACGAGGCCGAATGCAACCAGCTGCTCGACAAGCGCCTCGCCGAGGTTCTGGATGTCCATGGCGTTGCGGGATGCGAAGTGCAGGATCCGGCCTTTCAGCTGCGCCGGGCAACCCGCTTCATTCGGGCAGTAAAAACCGACCTCCCCCTCCTCCCGGACGATCGGCGTGCTGCACGCAGGGCAGCGAGAGGGCAGCTCAACCAAACGGGCGTCGACGGGACGCGCCTCAGTGACGACACGGATCACCTTCGGGATCACCTCGCCGGACTTCTCGATGACAACCCGGTCGCCAATCATTATGCCAAGGCGCCGCATCTCGTCGAAGTTGTGCAGGGTAGAACGCGACACGGTCGAGCCCGCAAGCCGTACCGGCTCAAGTTCCGCAACCGGCGTGATGGTACCGAGCCGGCCCACCTGGAAGACCACGTCACGAAGCACGGTCGTGGCCTGCTGGGCTGGGTACTTGTAGGCGATTGCCCAGCGGGGGCTCTTGCTCGTCGCACCGAGGGTCTTCCACTGCCTCACGTCGTTCAGCTTCAATACAACGCCGTCGGTCTCGTAGGGAAGGTGCCAGCGCTCCTCGTTCCAACGGGCGATGAATGCGGCGATTTCCTGCATACCCTTGCAGAGCCGGTAGTGGCCGCCGGTGAAGAAGCCCGCTGTTTCAAGCAGCTGTAGTCGATGGAAGTGGGGGGTGTCGGGATCCTGGATCCCGTCGAGGTAGTAGGCGACGAACCAGAGCCGGCGCACCGCAACTTCAGCCGAATCCTGCAGCTTGAGGGTTCCGGCCGTGGCGTTCCGGGGATTGGCGAACCGGTCCTCTTCGGGACGGGTATCGTTCAGCGCCGTGAAATCCTCCTTCCGCATGAACACCTCCCCGCGCACCTCCACCTCACGGCCCTCGCCAAGGGAAAACGGAGTGTCGAGGGTCTGGAGCCTGAGAGGCACCGTCGGAACGGTCCGGAGGTTCACGGTGATGTCGTCGCCGCGCCGGCCGTTGCCACGGGTGGCCCCACGCACCAGGACTCCGTCACGGTAGAGGAGGCTTACTGCAACGCCGTCGAACTTCAGTTCCGCCACCATGTCGCGGTCCCGTATGCCCTCCGCCTCAAGCAGGCGTCCCACACGCGCACTGAACTCCTCCACCTCGCCGATGGAGTAGGTGTTGGAAAGGCTGAGCATCGGTTCGCGGTGCTCCACCGGAGGGAACTCCCTCGTGACGGCACCACCGACCCGCCCAGTCGGGCTGTCGGGCGTCACGAGCTCAGGATGCTCCCGCTCCAGCTCTATAAGGCGGAGGAGCAGGCGGTCGAAATCATAGTCCGAGATCTCCGGCTTCGCCTCTACGTAGTACAAATGGTTGTGGCGCTCTATCTCCCGTCTGAGCTCCTCGGCCTCCCTCCGCTGTGCGTCCTCTCGATGCATACTCACCATCAGGGTTGCCGGAACTGGGAGAACGCCCACCCGGAAATGTTCTTGAGGAATCCGACGGAGCCTTCAAAACCGAGCTTGTCCCATGTGGCCTTCAGAACCTTCGGGTACCGCCCGGCGACCTTGAGCATCACCATTGCGAGCTCCTCGATCTTCATTTCATCGCGGAACATGGCCTCGCGGTAGTGTTCCGGGAGGTCGTCGAGAGCAATCATCACCTCGTTCATGAGGTCGTTCACGAAGTTGGGTTCATCGGTTGCACTGTCGAAGCACATGTACTTCATGAGGTTGGCCATGGAGGCCACGTTTGGTTCGTAGGCGCTGACCCGCTCAAGAGACGGCTTCGACAGATCCCCGGAGCTGAGAGCCTCTTCCAGCCCCGAAGTCAGATGCCGGAGGTTTCGAACCATCGAACCGAACCCGCAGAAGGTGAGGGGGGATGCGAGCGAGGCTGCATCGCCAAACAGGATGATCCGGTCATCTGCAATCTCGCGCGTACGATTGAATCCGTCATGGAAATAGGCAGGGATGATGCCGTAGACCGGCCGATGGACCCTGAAATCCTTCCCCGGCTTCTTGTATTCTCCGAGCCGTTTGAAATACGTGTCGAACAGGCCAGTGAGCGACTTGTCGTTCGGGGAGGAGACCTCGTCATAAAAAAAGAGGTAGCTGATGTACTCCTCCCCTTTTGCCGGAAACCCCTCCCAGATGAACTGGCGGCCACGACCGGAAGCCATGTCGGCTGGGCCGGTGCTGGCGAGGATCTCTCCTGTCTCGAAATCAACGTCCTCGAACCCGCTGGCTATTGTACCGACCGTCGGGCAGACATGGGTCTGCGGCCGGCCCCGGTTGAGCTGCATGGCAATGGGTGAAAGAATGCCCATCACGTCAACCAGCACCCGGGCCCGGAACCATGAGGATGTTCCCGATGCGTCCTTTGTCTCCACCACCACGTGGTCGCTGAACCGCCAGCAGCGAACGAACGACAGCCCCGGGCGGACATCGCATCCCGGCACAGACGTCACCTTCTCCATCGCTATGCCGAGCAGCCGGTCCGCCTCGACGGCGCAGTCGAGCACGTTCTCCATATAGAGGCGCTTCTGGCTGCCGTCCTCCTTGTGGAACTCGACCCATCCGTTGCGGTACTTCCGGGCGATCACCGACTCCAGCTCTTCATGGCTGAAAACCCCGGTATCGGCAAGCCGGAACAGCTCGTGGCGGGAAATGTTCCAGTCCCTCGTGGAGCGGCCGGGGGTATGCCGGTCGAACACCAGCACCTTCCGGCCATGGTGCCGTGCCATCACCGCCGCATGCAGCATGCCGAGGGTCCCGCCTGCATAGACAATGTCGTAAGTGCCGCTGATGACGGCACCGGGCGGCAGCGAGGCAGTGTCAGTCACCACCTCCGGCAGGGGACCCTGCAGCCGTTCCCAGTAACGGTCGAGCTCCTGAATGGCGCGGTAGTGTGCCTCGCCGTCCGGCAGCAGGGAAAACGCTTCGTACAGGTGCCTGTGGGAGGTGCGGATGGAATCAAGGGCAGCGTGCATGCAGAGATCAGGTTTAACTCATTGGGAGAGGACCGGGACGCCATCGCGAAGCACCCGGTCGCTCTCGATCTTTCCGTCGACAAGATGGATGCGCCGGCCCGCCCGGTTGGCAAACTCCTCGTCATGGGTCACCACAATCACGGTCTGGCCAAGTTCGCGGTTCAGGCGTTCGAACAGCTGGTAGACCTTGTCGGCGGAACGGGAATCGAGGTTCCCGGTCGGCTCATCGCCAAGCAGCACCTTCGGCTCGTTTGCCAGCGCACGGGCGATGGCCACGCGCTGCTGCTGTCCGCCGGAGAGCTGGCTCGGCTTGTTTGTGTACTTGTCCTGGAGCTCAACCATGTCGAGCAGGGCCATGGCACGCTCCCTCGTCTCCTTACGGGACAGGCGTCCGCCGATCAGCATCGGCATGCTCACATTCTCCACGGCATTGAACTCCGGAAGCAGGAAGTGGAACTGGTAGATGAACCCGATCTTGCGGTTCCGGATCCGGGTCATCTCCTTCTCTTCCGTTTCGGTGATATCCTCCCCGTCAAGAAACACCCTGCCGGAAGAGGGCTTGTCGAGCCCGCCCATGATGTAGAGCAGGGTCGACTTTCCGGACCCCGAAGGGCCTGTGATGGAAACGAACTCTCCCGCCGTTATCCGGAGGGAGAGGTTCGGAATGATCGTCTGGCGGACATCGCGCGACAGCTCAAGCTCCTTCTGTATATGTTCAAGGCGGAGAATTTCGTCGGCCATCACTCGGATTTTTATTCTTGTCGCTCTTGAAGAAGATACGAACAAAAAGGGACTGACGGGAACCGATAAATCAGTCCGCCACAGCTGGCATCCCTTCGGCATCAGAAAAGAAACGCTTCCGGAGGCCGAGCGACACATTGACGAGGCCGATGAGCACCGGAACCTCCACGAGCGGCCCGATGACGGCGACGAACGCTTCGGGTGAATGGATGCCGAACACGCCTACCGCCACGGCAATGGCAAGCTCGAAGTTGTTGCTCGCCGCCGTGAAGGAGAGGGTCGCCGTTTTCTGGTATCCCGCGCCCGCTTTCTTTCCAATGAAAAACGAGGTGAAGAACATCAGTACGAAATAAATGAACAACGGAACAGCGATGCGGACCACGTCCATCGGGATGGCGATGATAGAGGCCCCTTTCAGCGAAAACATCGCAACAATGGTGAAGAGGAGGGCTATGAGGGTAAGGGGACTGATGCGCCTGATGAACTCACGCCGATACCACTCCGCTCCCTTCCAGCGGATGAGAAAGAAGCGGGAGAGGAACCCTGCAGCGAAAGGTATGCCGAGATAGATGGCGACCGAAGCGGCAATCTCGCCGATAGTGATCTGGACGCTGAACGAGGAGAGCCCGAGCCAGCCCGGAAGGACGGAGAGGAAAAACCAGGCGTAGAGCGGGAAAAACAGCACCTGGAAGATCGAGTTGAAGGCAACGAGCCCTGCGGCATACTCCCGGTCGCCGCCGGCAAGGTCATTCCATACGATGACCATGGCGATGCAGCGGGCAAGGCCGATGAGGATGAGGCCCGCCATGTAATGCGGCATGCCGGAGAGGAACAGCACCGCAAGCATGAACATCAGGAGCGGCCCGATGACCCAGTTGAGAAACAGCGAGAGGGAGAGGATTTTGCGATTATGGAACACCTCACCGAGATCCTCATATCGGACCTTCGCCAGCGGAGGATACATCATCACGATGAGTCCTATGGCGATGGGGATGTTGGTCGTCCCTGACTGGAAACTCCCGATGAATGCCGGAACGGCGGGAAAGGCCCAGCCAGCGGCAACACCTGCTGCCATGGCCAGAAAAATCCAGAGCGTCAGGTAGCGGTCGAGAAACGAAAGCCTGCCGGAAATCTTATTCATGAGGGTCTCCCTTGATATCGTTACGATAGAACTCCCCGAAACCCTCTTTGATAAGGTCTCGGACGCTGCGGAACACTTTCAGCACCTCCGCTTCAGTCCCGGACGCCATGGCAGGATCTTCAAATCCGATGTGCAGGCGTTTTCCTACCTTCCCGGTAAACACCGGGCAGGACTCTCTGGCCCCGTCGCACACCGTCACAACAAAATCGAACGGCCTGGAAAGGAACCCGTCAACACTTTTAGGTCGGGCTCCGGAAATATCGATGCCCTCTTCAGCCATGGCCTTTATGGCCATAGGATGCACCGTTCCGGAGGGTTCGGTGCCTGCGGAATAAACCTCAAGATCAAGGTCGAACGAACGGAGAAACCCCTCAGCCATCTGGCTTCGGCATGAGTTTCCCGTACAGAGAATCAGCACTGACGTTTTCATGATCGAGATGCAGTATTTATAGTTAGAGAACCAGATTGAACATATAGCCGACAAGCACGATCCCCGAAGCCACCACCCCTGCGAACACGGCAATCAGCCTGGGCTTGAGGACCTTCCGGAGGATGATCATCTCCGGGGCGGAAAGGGCGATGACGCTCATCATGAATGCCATTACCGTGCCGAGAGCCGCGCCTTTTCCGAGCAGGGCCTGCACTACGGGAATGATCCCCGCCGCGTTCGAATACATCGGCACACCGATGAGGACAGCCGCGGGCACGGACCACCAGGCACTCCGGCCCATGAGAGAGGCCATGAAGTTTTCAGGCACATAGCCGTGGATGCCGGCACCGAGCCCGACGCCGAGCACGATGAAGAACCATACCCTTCCAACGATTTCCCGGACATGGCCAAACCCTTCACGCATCCGCTGCGGCCACTCCATCCGCTGAGAAGTGCCAGTTCCGGCTTCAGCGCTGCCCTGCAGTTTCCGCACCCACTCCTCGAGATGTTCCTCCATCCGGAGCCGCCCGATCACCATGCCGGCAATCACGGCAACCCCCAGACCCATAGCCATATAGAGCAGCGCAACCTCCCAGCCGAACATTCCGAACAGCAGCGCAAGAGCGACTTCGTTCACCATCGGCGCCGAAATCAGAAATGAAAAGGTCACCCCGAGCGGCACGCCCGCCTGCAGGAACCCGATGAAGAGCGGAACGGCCGAACAGGAACAGAACGGCGTGACGATGCCGAGCATGGCGGCAAGCATGTTGCCCACCCCGAGGCGGCGCCCCGAAAGCATGGCCCGGGTCCGCTCCGCAGAGACAAACGTGTGCACCACACCCATCAGGAATACCACGGCCGTAAGCAGCATCATCACCTTCGGCACTTCGTAGAGGAAGAAATACAGAGCTTCCCCGAAAGGCACGGACCGGCTGAGGCCGAGCATCCCGACCAGCAGTTCAGCACCGCCCTCGAGCCTCAGGTAGAGAAACACCCAGAGAAGGGCCGCCAGAAGGAACCCTCCCCACCACAACAGCGACTGTTTCATGCCTCTCTCCCCCTCAGCAGCAGGATGAGCCCGAAGAACCCTTGCAGCAGCACCCTTTGGCTTTCGGCGAAAGCAGCGAACGCAGTTCATCAGCCGAAGGGACCCTGCCCGATGCACGGACTTCCCCGTCGACCACAAGCGCAGGCGTGGACAGCACATTGTAGGACATGATCTTCTGGATGTCCTCCACCTTTTCGACCTCAGCCACAATGCTGTCTGCAGCAATGAGGGCCTTGACCGCATCGGCCAGCTGGTTGCATTTCGCACAACCGGTCCCGAGAATTTTTACCTGTATCATAGTGTTTTCCTGTTTTCTGTTTGAAAAGTTGATCGCAAATGAACGATGATTGGAGTCAAAAAAAATGAACCGCATAAAAATCTGCCGGAAATCAACGGCAGTCGCAAGACGCTGCCCCCCCGGTCTCGAAAAAGACCGAGAAAAGCTCCTTCGCCTCTGCCCACTTTTGAGGGTTGATGCAGTAACGAACCTTCGGCGGATTGATCTCTCCCTGAATCAGCCCGGCCTCAAGGAGCGCCTTCAGATGCTGCGAAATCGTGGACTGCGCCATCGGAATGAGCGTCGTCAGCTCCCCGGTAAAACAGCATGCCTCACACTGAAGCAGCTGCAGGATCCTGATGCGCACCGGATGGCTGAGCGCTTTAGAAAGTACAGCCAGAGCCTCTTCTCCTGAGCTGTAGTCAACCGGGTTCAATGATCGTTTCATTTCATTTTCTCCATGCCAATCCCTTTGTTCATCGTAAATATACGATAGAGAACGGAAGGAAACAAGAAATACTGCCGCAAATTTCATCGAGGAACTGGACCGGTCAAGCCCTATATTACAAAGAAGAGGCAACAGAAAAGCTGCTCTCAGCCCCTAAAACCGCAATCAGGTCTAAACATTTAACGGTTATTGGGTTTTGTTCCTTAATTATTTATCTTAATTGCAGAATTCATCACTTTACGCCGGGCCTGACAGTTCCGGTTTTTTTCAGCTTATCGGTATGCAAGCGATTACATAACGCTTTCCGATGTAAATGACAGTCGTATGATGCTCTACCAACTCCCTGATGTCGATATCGACCGATTTATCGAAGAGGACGTCCCCTATGGAGACCTGACCACCGCGGTACTCGAAATAGGCGACAAGCCCGGCGAAATCACCTTTACCGCACGCCATGAAACCACCCTCTCCGGCACCGAAGAGGCTGCACGGATCCTTGAGCGGTGCGGCGCCCGGCTCACCTCTCTAACCCCGAGCGGCACCACTGTCCCTGAGGGGACCCTGTTCCTCTCGGCCGAGGGGAGCGCACTGTCGCTGCACAGAGGGTGGAAGGTGGCACTGAACATGCTCGAGTACGCCTCCGGCATCGCCACAAGAACAGCCGGCATTGTGAAGAGCGCCCAGAGCGCCAACCCGGCAATCAGCATCGCAACAACCAGGAAGTCGTTTCCCGGCACAAAAAAAACCGCCATCAAGGCCATCCTGGCAGGGGGAGCTACCCCGCACCGGCTCGGCCTTTCAGAATCAATCCTGGTCTTCAGCCAGCATACGGAGTTCCAGGGCGGGCTCGACAGCTTCCTTGAGAGCATCCCTGCAGTAAAAGCACGCGCCCCGGAGCACAAGATTCTGGTCGAAGCCGACGGCCCCGAAGAGGCATTGAAAATCGCAGCGGCAGGAGCCGATGTGGTGCAGGTTGATAAACTCTCACCCGAGTGCCTCACGGAGCTGGTCCATGCCATTCGCGACATTGCGCCCGGCATCAAGATCTCGGCTGCGGGAGGCATCACCCCGCAGAATGCCGCAATTTACGCGGCCACAGGAATCGACATCATCGTACTCTCTTCGGTCTATTTCGGTAAACCGGCCGACATCGCAGCCAGAATGCGTCACAAGCAACCCTAAACAAGAACAACCATGAGCAACCCCGCACTCCGCATGCTGTCCCGAACCCTGAAACACTTCGCCCTCCTTGCACTCTTTGTCGGCACAACTGCAGGCCCGGCCATCGCCGGCGAGCTCCGGCTCAGCGTGGCGGCAAGTTTGAAGGATGCCATCACCGAACTCTCTCTCAGCTATACAAAAAAGCATCCTGAGGCCGTCTTCACGAACAACTTCGGTGCCTCGGGTGCACTAGCCGGACAGATCCAGAACGGCGCCCCTGCCGACCTCTTCATTTCGGCAAACAAAAAATGGATGGAGTTCCTCAAAACAGAGAAAGCCGTTGACCCTCTAAGCGAACGGCCCTTCACGAAAAACACCCTGGTATTCACCGGTACGACATCGTCGAAGGTATCGTCCATGAAAGATCTGGCGAAGCTTGATAAAATCGCCATCGGCAGCCCAAAGAGCGTTCCTGCCGGCGATTATGCAATGCAGGCGCTCAGGAACGCGGGCATGCAGCAGAAACTCGCAGGAAAGATCGTGATGGCAAAGGATGTGCGTGAGTGCCTGATGTACGCCGAGCTCGGCGAAGTAGACGGCGGATTCGTCTATAAAACCGACGCGCTCCTGGCAAAAAAGGCGACCGTCCGTTTCGAAGTACCCCCGGCACTCTACCCGCCGGTTGAGTACCCGATGGCGCTGACCGCCGATGGCGCTTCAAACCCTGAAGCAAAAGCGTTCATCAGCTATCTGGAGGGCCCCGAAGCCGCTGCAGTCCTGAAAAAATACGGGTTCACAACCAGATAATCAGGCTCATACGGTGCACCTCCTCCCCGAAGATATCGACGCCATACGGCTGTCGCTGCAGATAGCCCTCACCGCAACCCTGCTCTCCCTCCCGCTGGGGTTTGCATGCGCATGGCTCGTCTCCTTCAGGACCTTCAGGGGTAAGGTGCTGCTTGAAGTCTTCATAAACCTTCCCCTCACCCTTCCTCCGGTGGTCATCGGCTACTTCCTGCTCCTCATGCTCGGCAGGAACGGATGGGCGGGAAGCATGCTCAACGACGCCGGCATACAGCTCATCTTCACCTGGAAAGCGGCCGTCATCGCTTCGGCCACCGTCGGGTTCCCCCTTATGGTGCGTTCCATCAGGCTCGGCATGGACTCCATCAACCGCCAGCTCATCGATGCGGCACAGAGCCTCGGATCCTCACGGCTCGACACCCTCTTCACCATCATCCTGCCGCTCTCGCTGCGGGGGATCCTGGCAGGTTCGTCACTCATGTTCGCAAGGAGCCTTGGAGAGTTCGGCGCAACCATCATTGTTGCCGGCAACATACCCGGCGTCACCCAGACCATTCCGCTGGCCATCTACGATTATGCCAGCTCCCCCTCCAGCGCCGAAATGGCCATGACGCTCTGCATCGTCTCAGTCGCCATTTCCGTGGTGGTGCTGTTCCTGCATGAACTTCTTGAGGGGCGGCTCGAAAAGGGGAGGAAGAAATGAGGCTGCACTTCGACGCCGAAAAAAAACTGGGTGACTTCACCTTCAGGGCGGAGGCCGACATAGCAGGCCAGCGCATCGGCATCTTCGGCGAGTCAGGCAGCGGGAAATCGACGCTCGCCCACATCCTCTCCGGCCTCATGCGGCCCGACAGGGGTGAAATCACCCTTGACGGGGAGTGCATGTTCAGCTCGAGCCGCCGCCTCAATCTCGCCCCCCGCCATCGGCGCATCGGCCTGGTCTTCCAGCAGGCCATGCTCTTTCCGCACCTGAGTGTCCGAAGCAACCTCTTTTACGGATACCGCCGATGCCCCAAAGCGCTCCGGAGGGCTGACCCCGACGAGCTCATCAGCCTCCTCCGGCTCGACGGCCTCCTGCAGCGCGGTGTCGGAAACCTGTCAGGAGGAGAAAAACAGCGGGTAGCGCTCGGAAGGGCGATGCTTGCAAGCCCGCGCATACTCGTCATGGACGAACCCCTCTCCGCGCTCGACGACGCGCTCCGATTCCAGATCATCCCCTATCTGAAAAGCGTCAGCGAGCGGTTCCAGACCCCCTGCATCTTCATCTCCCACTCGGTGATTGAGATGCAGCTCATGACCGAACGCATCCTCATGGTCAAAAACGGCACCATCACAGCAGAGACAACACCCGACGAGCTGGCACGGCAAAACATGGCAACAAGCCAGCGCGGGTACGTGAATCTGCTCAGGCTTTCAGAGGCCGACATTCAGGGCGGCCTTTACTCCTACGGCTGGGGAACCGGCCGGCTGCTCATCTCTGAGGGAAGGAACGGTGGCCCGTCCCTCTTTGAACTTTCCTCGCGGGACATCATCCTCTTCCGCAAAAACCCGGAAGCCATCAGCGCACGCAATATGCTCGAATGCCGGGTGGAGGAACTCTTCAATGCAGAGCACAGGGTCGGTGTCGTCCTCTCCAGCGGAGGTGAACGGCTGGTTGCTGAAATCGTGCGTTCCGCTGCCGAGGAACTCTCCATCACCCCGGGGACTCAGGTGTTTGCCGCCATCAAGGCATCATCGTTCCGCCGCCTTGTCTGAGCGCTACCGATGAACAGTATCCAGGCCGTCATCACAACCATCGAGAAAAGCGGGCCGCTCTGTTTTCTTGAACTCGATGCAGGCGGCACGATGCTCGCAATGTTGCTGTTCGAGCTCAAGCCGGCTTTTGTTCCGGGCCGCAGCGTAAGGATCCTGTTCAAGGAGACCGAGGTCGCCCTTGCAAAAGGCCCCGCTCTGGACATCAGCATAGCCAACCGGTTCGGGGCCACCATCACTGCCATTGAACGGGGCGCCATGCTTGCCGATCTCACCCTTGAAACCCCGATGGGCACCATCGGCAGCATCACCACCATCCGCGCCATCGAGCGCCTCTCCCTCCAGGTGGGAGATGGAATCACAGCCCTCGTCAAAGCTACCGCACTCTCCCTGGAGAGCACCGGAGCGGACAGCATGGAAAGAGACGAAGAAGGCCGATGATAAGAATCCAGATTGAGAAAACCCTTTCGGGCGCCGAGGGCCCGTTCGTGCTCAGCCTCGATCTCTGTCTTCGACCGGGAAGCTTCAACTGCATCTACGGCCCGTCCGGCAGCGGCAAAACCACGCTGCTGCGCATCCTCTCAGGGCTCGACGTCCCCGACAGGGGGTTCATCGAGGTCAACGGTTGCCGATGGTTCGATGCCGAAACAGGCATCAACCGGCCCCCGCAGGAACGCAGGGTCGGGTTCGTTTTTCAGGACTATGCCCTCTTCCCCACGATGACTGTACGGGAAAACCTCGGCTTCGCACAGCAGAAGAAAGACCGAGGAAAAATCGACGACATCCTGGAGCTCACAGGCCTTACGGCCCTCAGCAACCGCCTTCCCCGCACCCTTTCGGGCGGCCAGCAGCAACGGGTCGCACTGGCCCGCAGCATCCTGCGCGAACCCGACATCCTTCTGCTCGACGAACCGCTCTCGGCCCTCGATGAGGATACCCGGCGCCGCCTCCAGGACGAAATCCGGAACTACCACACCCGGTTCGCTTTGACTACGCTGCTGGTATCACACGACCGGCAGGAGGTGTTCCGTCTTGCCGACACGGTCCATGTGCTCGAGCGCGGAAGAGTGGTGCGCCACGGTTCTCCAATGGAAGCATTCCTCGGCCGCATCACATCCAGCCGGTTCTCCTTCATCGGCACCATACTCTCCATACGCAGCGCCGACTGCATACATCTGGCCGTCATCGCCGCAGGCAACGAACTGGTTGAGGTGGTACTGAGCCGCAGCGATACCCAAACCCTCCATCCCGGCGACCAGGTGCTTGTTGCATCCAAAGCCTTCAACCCCATCATCCGGAAACTCCAGCCGCACGATCCCGCACCGCCAACTTTTTAATTCCATCGACTGTTGGTACCTTTGAGTAAAAACAATGGCATATGACACAACCCGGCAAAAAAGTCTGTTTCATGACCGGAGCCACCGGCCGGCTCGGCAGTGAAATCGCCCTTTCCGTTGCCGGTCAGGGCTATACCATTTTCTTCACCTGGCATGCAAGCGAGCCCAAGGCAGAGGAACTCCTCGAGAAAATCCGCTGGGTCAGCCCCGAGTCAGAGATGGTGCACTGCAGCACCTCAAGCGCCAAAGAGATCCAGGCTGCCTTTGCGGCTTTCCTTAAGCGATTCGATCGGCTCGACCTTCTCATAGCCAGCGCCTCGAACTTCTACGCCACTCCCCTGCCAGATGTATCCGAAGAGGAGTGGGACAGTCTCGTCGACACCAACCTAAAGGGCACATTCTTCACCATGCAGGAGGCGTCCAGAATCATGCAGAAACAGCCATTCACCAGCCGCATCATCACCATGGCCGACATATCCGCCGACCTGGTATGGAAGAACTTCGCCCCCTACACCGTGGCCAAGGCGGGCGTGGTACACCTGACGAAAGTGTTCGCCAAAACCTTTGCACCAAACATCCTCGTCAACGCCATTGCGCCGGGCACCGTCACCCTCAACCCCGGCAAGGACATGGATTCTGAAGAGGAGATGGTTGCACGCATACCGCTCCGCCGCCTCGGCGACCCGCTCGACATCGTGAAAACCGTTCTCTTCCTCCTCGAAAGCGACTACATCACCGGGCAGGTCATCACCGTGGACGGAGGCAGGATGCTCAGCTGACATTTTTTTCAGCCCCCGCCGAGAGATTTCATATATTGCACTGAATCGGTCCCTACAACTTTTTTTCTTCACCTATGGAACAGGAAGTCCCGGTCATCATCCACGGCAAGAGTGAAGCCGACGCACAGAGAAACACGGCGGCGGACGGCCGCATCCCCGAGTCAATCCGGGAGATCAGTGACTCGCTTTCCGATGCATTCTCGCGCTTCAAGCAGAGCGAATCCTACGACAGGATACTTGAGGGCGCAGCCGAGACCAAGGACTACATCCGCCAGAACCCCGGCCCGTCGCTTCTCTACGCCCTCGGAGCCGGCGTGCTCCTCGGGCTCATTCTCGGCAAACGCAGGTAGTATGCAGAAGAGCGACAGACAGCTGCAGCAGGAAGACCGGAAAACCGGCGTATCGAGGCTCCTGGACGACACAATCTCCTCGACCTTCGACGATGTCAAGGCCATCATCGACGCACGCCTGGAACTGATGAAAATCGAGTTCTCAGAAAAAATTGCGCTCCTGGCCGCCGTACTCGTCATCGCATTGATCCTCCTCGGCGGTACCGCCTACCTCGTGACCACCGTGGCGCTTTTCATCGGGGAACTCTCAGGCCGCACATCACTGGGGTTCCTTGCAATCAGCCTCATTTTCATCGGCTGCTTCATCTATTTCACCCGTTTCAGGCCAAGCATCCTGAAAGAGTGGATCCAGAAATTCATCATCTCCCTTTATGACTGAACAGAACAAGCACCTGGAAAGCGTCCAGGAACGTATCGCAGCACTCCATGAAACCATAGCCGAACGTGAGCAGGACATCAGGGATCGGGCCAGGAAGTTCCAGTCCGAGCTGGAACAGGAGATCTCCCCTGCTGAAATCGTCAGACGCCACCCATGGCAGGCCGTTCTCGGAGCTCTCGCCGCCGGCTTACTTACCGGCAGAATGCTCAGAAGCCTCGCCTCCGGACCGGCCGATGGAGCATCCGCCGAGCCCGCGGTCCACGCAGCCCTCGCCCCCATTGCACTCCCCGACAGCGCCATGCGCGACATCCGCCTCGAACTGATCCGCTCGGCAAAAGACCTCGGCGTCAACTACCTCCAGCGCTACATCGAGGGCAAATTCAGGAAAACACCCGAGACTCCCTCCAGCTCACACTGACCCCGTCTTCCGGCGGTTGTAATTAACAAGGGCACCAACGACTTATCAGGGAAATTCCGTACCTTCCCATATCCCTGTTAAGCCCTTTGTGCAGCCCGCCAAGGATGCACGAAAACCACAACCGCCGCAATGCGCCGTCATTGCACCAGAGACTATGACAATCAAGAACACCCTGCCCGAGGCCTTGAACAAAGAACATTTCTACGTCAACAGAAAAGCCCGGCAACTCTTCCACCTGACCGACCCCGACTTTCTTGCCCTGCCCTCAGTTGGTCCCGACAGCCTCAGAACCACCGAAAAGCAGGCGGCAGTCATCAACGAGTACCTGAAACAGGAGAAAGGCGAGGGCGTCAAACCCGTCCTTCCCGCCCAGCTCCACGGTATGAAGCTCCTGCATGAGCTGTTCCACTTCGTCATGGCCCGCTCAATCGCCCGCCGTGAACCTGAAATGCTTGAAAAAGCCTACAGGCGCTTTTCCGACGAGATTTCCCTGGAGCAGTCCAGCGAGTACCTCGCCCGGTTCCTGGCAACATTCCCGACCATAAATATCTTCACCGGCAGCGAAACCCCTGCCGAGGCTCTTCAGCAGAAGAATGTGCGTCTTAACCTGCTTGAGGAATCCTTCCTCGTCTGGCTGAACAACCAGAACCCTGCACTCGAGCAGTTCTCCCTGCTCATCAGCGACAGCGAGCTGATGCGCCAGGAAGCCTACCGGAAGCTGATTCTCTCGCTCCAGTCCTCCATGCAGGCGATGGGCCCCGTCGGCCCAGACAATGAAGACCTTGCCGAACTGCTTACCCGCCCCATGCGCCACGCGCCGGACTCCATACTCGAGCAGCTCCGCTACATCCGCCTCAACTGGTCGGATCTGCTGGAAGGCTCACTCTTCTGGAGCATGCTTTCGGGCGCCATAGAGCTCATTGAAGATGAAGACAAGTACCTCTTTTTCCAGCGCATTTCCGAGGAACAGGAAGGGCGTCACGACAGCGCCTTCTTCGACAAGGATGCCTTCGTGCCGGACTACACCACGCTTGGCGACGGACCGGCAAACTACTCCAGCGACTCCACATGGATGCCTGAGGTGGTCATGCTTGCCAAAAGCACCTATGTGTGGCTTGACCAGCTCGGCAAAACCTACGGCCGCGCGGTACACCGCCTGCAGGATATCCCCGATGAAGAGCTTGACCGCATTGCAGGCCAGGGCTTCACGGCACTCTGGCTGATCGGCCTCTGGCAGCGCAGCCACGCTTCTCGTGAAATCAAGCAGATGCAGGGTAACCCCGAGGCGAAAGCCTCGGCCTACGCGCTTGAGAAATACGACATATCCGATGACATCGGCGGCTACGAAGGGTACCTCAACCTCCGCCACCGTGCCATGCAGCGCGGCATCCGCCTTGCCAGCGACATGGTGCCGAACCATACCGGCATGGACTCGGAACTGGTGCGCGAGCGCCCCGACTGGTTCCTATCGGCCACCACGCCCCCCTACTACAACTACTCCTACACGGGACCGAACCTCAGCCCCGACCCGCGTTACACCATCCAGCTGGAGGACGGTTACTGGAACAGGACCGACGCCGCAGTCACCTTCAAGCGGATCGACCACATGAACGGCGATACCCGTTTCATCTACCACGGCAATGACGGCACCAACATGCCGTGGAACGATACCGCCCAGCTGAACTTCCTCTCCGCTGAGGTCCGCGAAGCGGTCATCCAGCAGATCCTCCATGTGGCGAGGATGTTCCCCATCATCCGCTTCGACGCCGCCATGGTGCTCGCCAAGCGTCACATCCAGCGTCTCTGGTTCCCGCTGCACGGCCACAGCGCTGCAGTGCCCTCACGCTCCGCCTACGCCATGAGCAATGCCGAGTTCGACGCCGCCATTCCTGAAGAGTTCTGGCGCGAGGTGGTCGACCGCATCCATGCCGAAGTTCCCGACACGCTGCTGCTTGCCGAAGCGTTCTGGATGCTCGAGGGCTACTTCGTCCGCACCCTCGGCATGCACCGCGTCTACAACAGCGCGTTCATGCATATGCTGAAGAAAGAGGACAACGCCAGCTACCGCTACCTCATCAAGAACACCCTGGAGTTCGACCCCGAGATCCTGAAGCGCTATGTCAACTTCATGAACAACCCCGACGAAGACACCGCCATCGCGCAGTTCGGACGGGGCGACAAGTACATCGGAGTCTGCATCGTCATGCTCACCGTTCCCGGCCTGCCGATGTTCGGCCACGGCCAGGTGGAAGGGTTCACGGAGAAGTATGGAATGGAGTATGCAAAAGCATATTATGATGAACATCCCGACGAGCATCTCGTCTGGCGCCACTACCAGGAGATCTTCCCGATCATGAAGAAGCGCCCCCTCTTTGCCGAGGTGCAGAACTTCTACCTGTACGATGTCTACTCCCCCGAGGGATCGGTCAACGAGAACGTCTTTGCCTACTCGAACATGCAGGGTGACGAGCGCGCGCTTGTCATCTACAACAACAGCTTCGAGCGGGCTACCGGCTGGCTCAAGACCTCGGTAGGCTACCTCCGCGACGGAGGTATCCGCCAGAGCTCACTTGGCGACGGCCTCGACCTCGGCCATGAAGCTGATCTCTACGTCATCTTCCGCGACCACGCCTGCGGCCTCGAGTTCATCCGTTCCGCGCGTGAAATCCGTGAAAACGGCCTCTTTATGGCGCTCGACGGTTACAAGTACAACGTCTTCCTCGATTTCCGACAGGTCCGCCCGTCGCGCCTGAAACCTTACGACCAGCTGGCACGGGAACTTGACGGACGCGGCACGCAGTCGGTCGAGAGGGACGTGCTGGCAATCAGCCTCTCCCCCCTCCACCGCATGGTGCAGGCGGCGCTTGAATCAGCTCCGATGCCTTCACTGAAGGAGGCGGATGCTGCAGCATTCCAGTCCGTTGCATCTACGCTTCTTACGGACCTCTCCCGGCAGTTCAGCTCCCTGATGGAAAAGCCGCTCAGCGTCCCCCGGGGGCTTGATGTGAAGGCCGCTCTCCTCTTCCTTCAGGCCGCTGAAATCGAAGTCGAACTGGCGAATGAGCCCGCCACCCGGAAACTCCGCGCCACCCTTGCCATGAACGAAGAGGACGCCCCGGGCTATGGCACGCTTGTCGCCCACTGGATCCTGCTCGATGCTGTGCAGGAGATGCTCCGCACAGGGGGCGAACTCCAGCAGAACCTCATCGACGACTGGCTGCTCCAGGACACCCTCCGCAACATCTACCGGGAGGGATCCCTCTGCTCGGTCCCCGGAGAGGGTATCGCCGAACTCATGGCATGCCTTGCAGCACCGGCCACAGCACCCTCAAGCGCAGATCCGGCCTCCGGCGTCATCCGGGCCATGCAGGAGATGCAGCAGAGCGGTTCACGCCATCTGGCAGACATGCTTCAGCTCGAAGAGCACCACCAGAAGCACTGGTTCCGCGAACACCGCTTCAGCATGCTTACCGCCTGGCTTACCCTCCGTTTCATGCTTACCGCAGAAGAGCTCGAGGTGCAAGCCGATGCATCTACAGCCGCAACGCCGCCGATCGACGATATCGCCCGCTGGACCGCCGCGCTTGAATCGCTCGACATGCAGGCGTTCCTTGCCGGCTATGAACTGGGCGCGTTCTTCAAGATGGAGTAAGGCGGGCGCCTCACAGGCCCCAGAAAACCCCCGCGCCACCATCACGCGCAAGACCCGAACCCCTCAGACGGGCCCCTGACAAACAGGGGCCCGTCCCTGTTTTATGGCTGCACTCCCTCACCATAGGGGGGCTTATGGGCTCTCCGGGTTGGGGCCGCTGTGGAAGATGGCTTCCCCGCAAACAGCCGAAATCAACGCCGCTGTGCGGTTGGTTGAAGTGCATAAAAAAAGCCGCCTGATGCGAAATGCATGAGGCGGCTTTATTGTGTTCAGCAGAGCTGGTTGAAAACTCTATGGGGCTGTGGCAGTACTGCCACAACCCCCACGGCAGCTCAGAGGGCGCTGTATTCAGCGTAGACCCTGTAGGTGTTGATCACGAGGAACGCAAGGACCAGAAGGCCGAGGATCGTGAACATCGGGCTCTTCTCTTCCTTCGAAGCCTTCCTGTCGAGGAACGGCACGGCACCCCAGACAACGGCACCGATGGTGAAGAGAATGATGGCCACAAGTTCGCCGCCTTCAAACGTGAAGTCCTTCAGGAGCTGGAACTGTGCCCAGAAGTACCATTCCGGCTTGATGCCGACAGGAGCCGAACCAAGCGGGTCAGCCTGTACGCCGATTTCCCACGGGAAGACAGCGGACAGATAGACCAGAAGGCCGAAGCCGAGCAGCCATCCGATGGCGTCTTTGGCAAGGAAGGTCGGGAAGAACTTCTCGTAGCCTTTGATCATGCCGGACTCCTTGTAGCCGATCGGAGCGGAGGTGCCGAGCACCTGCACCAGCATAAGGTGGGCGGTGAGGACGAGAAGCAGCAGGCCGGGAAGCAGCACCACGTGGAGCGAGAACATCCTGGTCAGGGTCTCGGGGCTGACCTCTTCGCCACCGCGGAGGATGTCGACAAGGATGGCGCCGCCGGGCATGACCTTGGGAACTTCAGTACCGACCTGGGTCGCAAAGAAGGCAAGCTCGTTCCAGGGGAGCAGGTAGCCGGTGAAACCGAAACCGAGGCTCAGCACGAGGAGCACGAAACCGCTGACCCACATGAGCTCACGAGGCTTGCGGTAGGACTTCATGAAGAAGGTGCTGAACATGTGGATGAAGGCCATGCCGACCATGAGGTTGGCGGACCATGCATGGATCTGGCGGATGAGCCAGCCGAACGGCACTTCCTTCTGGATGAACACGAACGATGAGAACGCTTCGCTGCCGGTCGGTTTGTAGTACTGGAGAAGAAGAAGGCCGGTGAGGACCTGGATCATGAAGAAGAACAGGGTAAGGCCGCCGAAGTAGTACCAGAACGACAGGCGGTGCTTCGGAACCTCTTTTTTCTTCAGGTAGGCGATGACGGGCTCAAGAACGTAGAAACGCTCCTGGAACCATGCCGCCACGGGGCTGACCTTCGCATCCTTGAACGGATTCGGGTCGGGGCGCTCTACCGGGGGTTTGTAGACTCCGCCCTGTGCTGCGGCGGGTTTTGCAGCCGCAGGTGCGGCCTGTTTTGCGGCAACAGGTGCTGCAGGCTTCGGTGCTCCCGGAGCTGCCGGCTTGGCGGCACCCGGTGCAGCGGGTTTCGGCTTCGGCGGAACATTCCCCGCACCGGCATTCTGATTGTTTTCAGCCATATTTCCAGACTCCCTTGTTTTTCAGCAATAGTTTAGGTTATACGATCGAGATGATGAGGTCTTCGCCTTCGACCCGGACGCCGTAAGGGGCGAGGGGAAGGGGCTGCGGACCCGAGATGATTTCGCCCAGCTGGGTGTACTTCGCACCGTGGCAGGGGCAGAAGATCTGGTTGTCTTTGTCTTCCCAGCGGACGAGGCAGCCGAGGTGCGTGCAGACTGCGCTGCAGGCGGTCAGCTTGCCGTTGTCGTTGATGACGATGACCTTATCCTTGTTGAATGCGTAGATCTTGCCGCTGTTCACGGGAACTTCAGAAGCCTTGCCTACGACCATTTCCTTGACCTCCTTGAACTCGCGGACGGGGGGAATGATGAATTTGACGACGGGGTAAAGGGTCGAAACCGCAACGGCCGCGCCGATACCGCCGACGACCTTGCCGAGGAAGCCCCGGCGCTCAAAATCGACGCCTTTGAGACCCTCTTCGCGTGCTTTGCCGCCGGCAACCGCTCCAGAGGAAGAGGCCGGTGCACCATCTCCAAGGGCGCCCATCCTGGACGGGCTCTTGAAATTACCTTGTTGTGCCATTACAATGTATCTCCTTTTAAAAGCTATTGTTATGAAGTAAGAAAACAGTTGCCGGAGCGGCCTCTGTCACTATCGGATCGGCTCTGGCCTACAACCGCCTCTGGCCTCGTCGGAATGAAGCGCAGCTCAGTTCTGCTTGCATGCCTACAATATACGGGCGGACGCCGAACAAATTCTGAATTTACCAAATTCTACCTTGTAAACCAATCCAATTGATCTTTAATATAATTATACTGCCGGTACATGACCGACTCCTCTCCGTCACGCCAGATCCGGCTCCGGGTAAAAAATCGCATGAAGCGCGACTCAAGTCGCACGGGGCTGAGGAACTCCGAAATCCCGCGGAGGCCGGTATGATGCTCCCCGTCGAACTCCACGGTGATGCTGGATGAAAAACGGAGGTAAAACGGCCCGGCATCAAGCACCCGCTCCTGATCAACCCTCATCCCGACGTCTCCATCCTGGATGCTGAGCACCCGTCCGTGCGGCGGAGCGAAAAAGCCCCGTGTGAATCCGCTCTCGCTGAACAGAGCGCTGTCCCTGACGAGGGATGCACCGCTCATGTTGTCATTGAGCATGAGCAGCGTGAGCGGCTGGAACGCGGGGTCACGGAAAAAGATCACGTAGTAGATGACGTCTACCCGGTCTGAAAACGCCCTTCCCCAGTACCAGCGGGAAATATACTCCTGCATCGGCATGGTTCCGAGGTTGTGGTCGTGGTACCCTGTAGCACGGACCTCGATGGTCCTGGGAAGCACTCCCTGGCGGCCGTCACGAAGGATAACCCGTCCCCGGACTTCAGCCCTCGGGACCCGGAGCAGCCACTGATGACATGGCACCACCCCGTCGTTATTACCGTCCCTGCGCCGGTAGTCCGCCGTCCTGCATGCACTGAAACAGAGTTCCGCCTGCACGCTCTTCCTGCGTACAGGAAAGTCGAAGTCGATGGAAAGCGTGTACTCTTCTTTCAGCGGGTCGTAGGTGAACCGGTTCCGCTCGAACGCGGCGCCAATAGCACTTCGGGAGCTTTCAAAAAGCTCCCGGCGTCCTTCGCGGATGAAGTTAAGCGTCTCGCGGCCGTGTTCGTAGAGCTGGAAACTGAAGCCGGCATAATCGAGCGGAGCCGGGGCCCCTTCGCGCTCTTCCTTGCCACGGCTGCGCCAGCGCTCGTAATGCTCCTGATAGGAGGGGGAAAAGGGGAACCCTGCAAACCAGATGACGACGATGGAGATGCCGCTCTGCGGGTCTTCGATATCGAAATACCACCACTCATAGGCACCGGGCTCCTGCAAATCATGCCATCGCTCCTCTGCTGGCTCAGTGGTGATGTTCATACCTGGTGACGATGGGGTTCAGGCTCCGGAAGCCGGCATGCGGCTGAATGGAGGGGAGAGAGTAATATGAAAAAATCCCGTTTACACGCAATGCCAGTTGGTTCATAAGACATACGGTACCGAGAACGATACCCGCAAAAAAACCTCTGACGAAGATGTGGAGCTATACTGGACACATGAAGACCTTCTTTCAATGTGAATGTAATGGTTTTGTCTCTATTCTGGCCCCTTTAATTTCCCAGGGCCGAAAGCCAGGAGCCCGATGCGTGCATACAGGGCTCCACTCCACCGCTCATCAACTCACTCTCTGCATTGCTTCAGGCGCCTCGTGGTCTAGGCGCAAGGCTGACATCGCCTCCATACCCCGAAAAAGATCAAATGCTGCAAGAGAGCGCGGTACCCATTTTTTGTCGTGGCCATTGTCAGGACCCATAATGGTACTCATAATGGTACCCATTACTTCCGGGTTATGCTGCACAACGACAAACAGGTGCGGCCACCAGAAACAACAAAGCCCCTGATTTTACAGGGGCTTCGGGGCTTTGGCGTATGTAGGGATACTACGAAAAAGTGGACAGAGAGGGAATCGAACCCACGACACATGGATTTTCAGTCCATTGCTCTACCAACTGAGCTATCTGTCCATCGCATTCAATTGCAAGCCAGAGAGGCAAAATATAGGAAGTTTTTCAAAACCCCCAAACAGGAAAAAGAAAAAAATGGAGCCCGGGAGCGGACTCCGTTCAAGAGGATCTGGTTCAGGCCGGCACCGTGATGCACTCCATCCCCTTCCTGATACGGCGAAGAACCGCTTCCCGGCCGAGCACCTCAAGCATATGGTAGAGGCTGGGGCCGAAGCTGACGCCGGAGGCAAGGATGCGCAGCGGATGGATGAGTACTGCCGCCTTCAGGCCCTTCGGTTCGACAAAAGCCTTGAGGGCTGCCTCGATGGCGTCCGACGTGAACTCCGGGAGCCCTTCGAGCGTCGGCAGGAACTCGCTGAGCAGTGCGGGGGTATCGGAGGTCCAGCGTTTCTTGACCGCCTCCTCCTCCCAGGTTTCGGGCTCGAAGAAGAAGTAGGACGAAAAGGTCACGAACTCGTGCTCGAAGCCGACCCGTTCGCGCATCAGCTCAATAACCTGACGGAGGTAGTCGTCACCGGTGATGACCTCGCGGTCAAGCATGGTCTCTTTCGACGAAAGCTCTTCCTGGAGAAGCGGACGGATGGTCTCGATGATTTTCTCGGCAGGCCGGTTCTTGATATACTGTTTCTCGAGCCAGTTGAGTTTGTCGATGGTGAAGATGGAGCCGGCCTTGCCGACGCGCTCGAGACTGAACCGGTCAATCAGCTGCTCCATGCTGTAGACCTCCTGTTCGCACCCCTCGCCCTCGTTCCATCCGAGAAGGGCAATGAAGTTTATGATCGCCTCCTGACTGTAGCCCTTCTGGATGTAATCCTCCACGGCCACGTCGCCCTGGCGCTTGCTGAGCTTGGAGCGGTCGGGGTTGAGAAGAAGCGGAAGATGGGCGTACTTCGGCGGCTCCCATCCGAAGAACTCATAGAGCAGGAGATGCTTCGGCATGGAGGGTAGCCACTCTTCACCGCGGATGATGTGGGTGAACTCCATCAGGTGGTCGTCGATGACACTCGCAAAATGGTATGTCGGGAACCCGTCTGACTTCATCAGCACCTGGTCGTCGATGGTGGCCGAATCAAACTCGATCGGGCCGCGGATGATGTCCTCGAACCAGACGGAGACATAATCGGGCACCTTCATGCGGATGACGTAGGGTGCTCCGGAGGCGAGCATCTTCTCGGACTCGCTGCGGGGCATCGAACCGCCCATGTCCTCGGGGAGCCATTTCCGGTTGTACTTCGGCTGGAGCCCCTGCTTCATCTGCAGCTGACGGTTCTCCTCAAGTTCCTCGGACGTTGCAAAACAGTAGTAGGCAGTCCCGTCTTCAAGCAGCTGCCGGCAGTACCCGGCGTAAAGCTCGAGCCGCTCGGACTGGAGGTATGGGCCGAAGTTGCCTCCGTGCACAGGGCTTTCATCCGGCACGAGTCCTGCCCATTCAAGGGTCTTGATGAGATTCTGCTGCGCCCCTTCGACCTTCCTGCTCTGGTCGGTGTCTTCGATCCTGATGATGAAGTCGCCGTTCATTTTTTTAGCGAACAGGTAGTTGTAGAGCGCTGTGCGGAGCCCCCCTACATGAAGATACCCGGTTGGAGACGGAGCAAACCTGGTTCTGACCCTTTTACCGACCATGTGCATTGGCTTTTAAATATTTGACACTGCGTTGACGGAATGCCACCGGACCCTCCCCGTTCTCTCCGGTTCGCCGGGGACAACGGAAGGGGGCGCCCGATCGTAAGAGCTTTGAATTTAAGAAAAACTACCTGTTTTTGCACGGAGAAGCCCCCTGGCAAATAAACTTTTTGCTTTCCATCGCAGTTTTACTTTTAATTACTTGTAACGTAGTAAGTTACATTTTACGGCAACGCCAAACGCACTCCATGCCCGAAACACCCGCGAAACCTCCTGGGGACAACAGTTCCCGCAACAGATTCAAGCCGGTCCGTGAACGCGGCGAGGAGCCCGGCTGGATGCAGGGCAACGGAGCAGGACCTCAGGGAAATCTGCCCCGCATCCTGCTGTTCCTCATGATCGGCATCGTCATGCTCTTCGTCATCCAGAGATTCTCTCCTGCTCCGGGCGGTCCCGAAATCATCTACAACAGCTACCGCTCCCTCGTTGACAGCGGAGCCGTATCGGAAATCGACGTCCAGACCCTGGAAGACAAGTCAGTCATCCTCAAAGGCAGGCTCACGGCTCCAGCCAAACTGCAGCTGACCGACAAGACCACGGTTGAGAGCGACCGGTTTTCGGTCCGCCTTCCCGCATTCGGCGTCGAACAGGTCGACATGCTCGCCGATAAAGGAATCCGTGTTCAGGTCGAAGAAGGGCGCGGGGGCATCTACACCTTCCTCGTCCTTTTCGCCCCCTGGCTCATCTTCGGCGCCATCTATTTCTTCTTCATCCGGCGGATGAACAGCCAGAACGCAGGCCAGGCAAAAAACATCTTCAGCTTCAGCAAGAGCCGGGCGAAGCTGGTCAGCGAGTTCGACGTCAAGACCACCTTCAAGGACGTTGCCGGTGTGGATGAGGCTGTCGAGGAGCTTCAGGAAACGGTAGAGTTCCTCACCAACCCGGAAAAGTTCCAGAAAATAGGCGGCAAGATTCCCAAAGGCGTCCTCCTGCTCGGCCCTCCGGGTACCGGCAAGACCCTGCTTGCCAAAGCGATCGCCGGTGAAGCGAAGGTCCCCTTTTTCTCGATATCGGGTGCGGACTTCGTTGAGATGTTCGTCGGCGTCGGTGCAGCAAGGGTTCGCGACCTCTTTGAGCAGGCCAAGAAAAACTCCCCATGCATCGTCTTCATCGACGAGATCGATGCAGTCGGCAGAAGCCGCGGAGCAGGCCTCGGCGGAGGGCACGACGAACGCGAACAGACACTGAACCAGCTGCTCGTCGAGATGGACGGATTCACCACCAGCGACAACGTCATCCTGATTGCCGCCACCAACCGCCCCGACGTGCTCGACACGGCCCTGCTCAGGCCCGGCCGGTTCGATCGCCAGATCACCATCGACAAGCCCGACATCCGCGGCCGGAAGGCAATCCTTGGCATCCATACAAAAAACACCCCGCTCGACCCGGACGTCGACATCTCCATCATCGCAAAGAGCACGCCGGGATTTTCGGGTGCCGACCTGGCCAACCTTGTCAACGAATCCGCCCTGCTTGCAGCCCGCCTCGGCCAGGAGCTGATCACGGCGGAAGACTTCGAACAAGCCCGTGACAAGGTGCTGATGGGCCCCGAGCGAAGGAGCATGTACATCTCTGACGAACAGAAAAAACTGACAGCCTACCACGAAGCCGGCCACGTCCTCGTGGCGCTCCATACCAAAGGCTCGGACCCGATCCACAAGGTCACCATCATCCCGCGCGGCCGCAGTCTCGGCCTGACCGCATACCTCCCGCTCGAGGACCGCTACACCCAGAACAGGGAGTACCTCGAAGCCATGATCACCTACGCCCTCGGAGGGCGGGTGGCCGAAGAGATCATCTTTCAGGAGACCAGCACCGGCGCGGCCAACGACATCGAGAAGGCGACAGAGATCGCAAGAAAGATGGTGCGGCAGTGGGGCATGAGCGACAAACTGGGTCCAATCAACTACGGAGGAAGCCACAAGGAGGTCTTTCTCGGAAAAGACTACTCGCATGTGCGCGAGTACAGCGAGGAAACGGCACTGCAGATCGACGTGGAGGTTCGCAGCATCATCGTCCGGTGCATGGAGAATGCTGAGAGGACCCTCAGGGAGAACACCGAGATGCTTCACCGCCTGGCAGGCAGGCTCATCGAGAAAGAGTCGCTCGGCGCTGAGGAGATCGGAGAAATAACGGGCATTCATCAGGAGATGCTGAAAATGACGGCCGAATGATGGACAGCAGCATTCCGGGAAACCTCACCATGCTGTGCATAGGCATTCTGGCCGGCGTACTCTCCGGCATGTTCGGCATCGGCGGTGGGATCATCATCGTTCCAGCCCTGGTGCTGCTGTTCGGCATGACCCAGCAGACCGCCAGTGCAACGTCTCTCGTGGCACTGCTCCTGCCGGTAGGCATACTCGGAGTGCTGGAATACTATCGGGAAGGGCGGATATCGATGGAGAACGTCTGGCTCGGGCTCCTGCTCGCCGCCGGTCTATTTGCAGGAGCGTATTTCGGGGCAAAAATCGCAACACAGCTTTCAGGAACTGTACTCCGCCGCGCATTCGCTGTGTTCACAGGAATTGTCGCCCTTCGTCTATGGTTTAAGTAACTGTCGCACCACCAATAACCCAATCCATACCTCACTATGGGAACCACTACCACGAAAGCCGATCTGGTCAATGTCATTGCCCACAGGACCGGCCTGACGAAGAATGAGACCGAGACGGTGGTTGATGCGCTGTTCGAAAGCATCATCGACTCGCTCAAAGCCGGCCGTCGCATTGAAATCCGCGGATTCGGATCCTTCAACATCCGCTACAAGAACCTCCGCCAGGCCCGCAACCCCCGGACCGGCGAGAAAGTGACGGTCGAGCCGAAAAACGTGCCAACCTTCAAGATCTCGAAAGAGTTCAAGCAGGCCGTCAGCGAAAGCCTGAAAAGCTCCCAGCCCTGAGGCTAAGACGCTGGCATCCGGCGGCCGCCGGATGCCCCCCCGTTCAGAGCTCGAAGGGATCGTCGATGATCTCCAGGGAAACTTCTTTTCCGTGATCGACAAATCCTATCCTGATGTAATGCAGGTTGTCGGGAAGAAAGATGTCCGAGCCCTTTTCTGCAGCATGCAGGATGATGTGGCCCTTGTGGTGACCCAGCTCTTTTGCCAGATCACCCCACTTCTTCAGGACGATGTTCGTATAGGACTCCCCTTCCCTCAAGGCAACCTGCCCGCAGTCGGTCAAATCACTGATGAGATCAGGTGCTGAAATCAACGACATCTCCTTGCCAACCCAGATGCTCAGCAGTTCACAGTGGAACGGAAGAAACACCGAATTGCGGATTACAAGCCCCTTCCTGCCGCTCTTGACGGCATCGGTAAAACTCTTCATAGCCATGCGTCCCTTGTGTTATACGGGGGTGGTTAATGTCAGAAATTGAAGAACAGGAGCCAGAGCCCGATGAAGATCGGGATCAGGAACGGAATGGAATACTTGTAGATGTACTCCACGAAATCCGGCACGTCGGCTTCAGCCTGTGCGGCAATGTTCTTCACCATGAAGTTCGGGGCATTGCCGATGTAGGTCATCGCACCGAAAAAGACTGAAGCAACGGAGATGGCCATCAGGTAGACGTCTGAAGTGACATCACCGGCAACGGGTGAAGCGGTTCCTGCGGCAAAGGAACGGATCTGGGTCACAGCATCCGCTGCATTGATGTCAAGGCCGAACTTGCCGAGCGCACCGGCCAGGAAGTTCAGGTAGGTCGGCGCATTGTCGAGCACGCCCGAGAGCGCACCGGTCATCCAGTAGAAACGCGTCACCGAGAAATCCCCTGCATGCGCGCTGGCATACTCTCCGATCAGCTGGAGGGCGGGAATCATGGTGGCAAAAATGCCGATAAAAAGGAATGCGACCTCCTTGATCGGCTCGAAGTTGAACTCGTTGCCTTTCAGCGCCTGGCTGTCGGCGGTCTTGTAGGCCACAATGGCTACCGTACCCATGATCAGCTCACGAATGCCGAAGGGCACACCCAGCATCTCCTGCAGGCTCGGAAATCCCGCAATCACGGCAGGGTCGAGAAACACCGCTACAATGATCATGCCGAGATAAAGGAAGTTGCGGGTTCCGGTGATGGAAATGCCTCCGTTCCCGGCCGGTTCTTTCACCCCAGCGTCTCCGGCGCGCATGTCGAGGAACATGAAGACGAGGACCAGAGCAACGACAGCCACAATCCAGGGCAGCCATACCTTCGAAATCACCCAGAAGAACGGAACGCCTTTGAGGAAACCGAGGAACAGCGGAGGATCGCCGATGGGGGTCAGCCCGCCGCCGATGTTGCTGACGATGAAGATGAAAAAGACGATATGGAACGCCTTCAGCCGGCCCTCATTGATGCGCATGTATGGGCGGATGAGCAGCATGGACGCCCCGGTGGTGCCGATGACGTTTGAAAGCACCGCACCAAAAAGCAGAAGGAGACCGTTGACGAGGGGTTTTCCCCTGCGTTCGATATGGATCAGGATACCTCCTGAAACGATGAAAAGCGAGGCAACGAGGGCGATGAAGGATATGTACTCCTCAAGGGTATGAAGGAGGGTTTTCGGACCGTGCTCCATCATGAATGCGTAGTAACCCGCCACAATCGCGCCGAGTCCAACCGCGACCTTCGGATACTGGTGTTCCCAGAAACGGTGGTAGAAAAGCGGTCCGGTGGCAATCATGAGAAGCAGAAGGACGAACGGCAGCACCAGCCAGACGGGAGGCATGTGGTGCAGGCCGGCAACAGATGCGGCAGCCGTAACCGCCGCAGTGTGATGTTCAGCTAAAGCCATTTACTCCCCCTCGAATGCAGTGAGAGAAAACACCTTGTAACCTTTCGCGAGGATCTTCTCTTCGCCGCCGATGTCCGGCAGGTTCACGATGAAGGCCATTTCGGAGACAACGCCGCCGACCTTTTCAATGAGGGGTGCGGCTGCAAGCGCCGTTCCGCCTGTTGCGAGCAGGTCGTCGACGAGCAGCACACGCGCTCCCTTTTCCAGGGCGTCGATGTGGATTTCGATCTTGTCGGTGCCGTACTCAAGCGCATACTCCTGCGATACGGTATCAGCGGGAAGCTTGCCCGGCTTACGGACCGGAACAAAGCCCTTGCCGAGCGCATAGGCGAGCGCACTGCCGATGATGAAGCCACGGGCCTCGATGCCGACGATCACATCGAAATCGACGCCGTTCTCCAGATAGCGCTGGGTCAGGTTGTCAATGACGAGCCGGAACCCGACGGGATCCTTGATGAGGGTGGTGATATCACGGAACATGATGCCCTTCTTCGGGTAGTCGGGAATCGCGCGGATACGGGACTTGATCGGCATGGGAGGTTGCGGTTAAGTTGCGACTGATAAACGGAACCTTCAAGATAACAGTCTCGCATGTAATTGCAAACCCTCGCCGAGCCCCTCCACGTGCACCGGAAGCTCTTTTCCCGCAAGCGGCTCTCCGCCGTCGGGAGGCTCCACAACAACCCTTAGGTACTCGGGCGTGTAGCCGCCATAACCCTCTTCGAAAAGCACCATCTGCCGGCTGCCTATCCGGGAGAGGGCGAATTCCCGGGCCTTCCGTTCTCCAAGCTCAACGAGCAGTGCGCTCCGCCGGGCAGTTTCTTTCGGGTTCACCCTCAGCCGCTCACCCCCGGCGACCTGGCGGCCGAGCAGGGTGCCGGGACGGACCGAGCAGCTGAAGACGTGGAGATAGCTGAGCGGCAGTTGCTCAATGAAGCCGTACATCGCCTGAAAATCCTCTTCCTCCTCGCCGGGGTATCCCACCATCACATCGGCACCCACCGCGCAACCCGGCAGAACCTCCCGGAGTGCATGCACCGCCCGGCGATAGCCCTCCGCTGTGTAGCGCCGGCGCATGGCCCGCAGGACGGGATCCGAACCGCTCTGAAGCGGCAGGTGGAAATGCGGTACGATCCGCGCTGATGAGCCAACGACCTGAAGAAAGGCCGGGCTCAGCATGTCGGGCTCTAGGGAACTGATGCGGATGCGCGACACCGGCACCTCCTCGAGCATCCGGAGGAGAGCCGGAAAATCCACTCCCCCGCTCCGGTAATCCCCGGTATTGACACCGCTGAGCACGATCTCCCGGTACCCCGAACCCGCAAGCCGGTGGGCCTGGCGAAGAACATCTTCCGGCTCGATGGAGCGCGAACGTCCCCTTGCCAAGGGAATGGTGCAGTATGCGCAGAGGTAGTCGCACCCGTCCTGGATTTTCAGGAACGCCCGCGTCCGCCCCGAACCTGCCGGAGGGGAACATCCCGGAGAGGCCGTCTGGAGACGCGACACCGATCCTGCGGCCACTGCCGGCAGAGCGGACCTGCCGCCCTTTGCCACCGCCAGGTATCGATCAAGGTCGAACTTCTCTTTGTTGCCGAAAACCGCGTCCACGCCTTCAATCCCCCCGAGCACCTCGGGACTCAGCTGAGCGTAGCAGCCGATCACCGCAACCCGGCATTCGGGATTGCGGCGGATGAGCTGTCTGATTTTCTGCCGGCATTTCTGCTCTGCCTGCCCGGTGACGGCGCAGGTGTGGACGATAAGGAGGTCTGCACCCTCTTCGGGACCGCACGCCACCCAGCCCCCCTCAACGAGACCCTGGAGAATGGAGGACGATTCTGCATAGTTCAGCTTGCAGCCAAGCGTCACGGCAGCAACTTTTTTATTGCACATGATGTGTTACAACATTTACGAAGTCCATGACGTATCGATTCGAAAACAAATCGATAACAATTTGATAACGATTCAGAAGCCGTTTACCAACAGAACAACAACGCTAAAGAAACATGATACAAACCCTCAGGCCCCATCGCCTGGATACACCATTAACACAATCGCTGTATAGCCAGAAAAGAATATTGGCTTGGAGACAGATTTACATTCTTATATATTTCGTCTGCAACGAATAACATATTCCAAGAACAAAAAGCATAACACACTATGGCACAGGATATCACATCACCGGACAAGTATGATCGCTTCATTCAGAAAATCGATCATTTCCAGTCGCTGGTTGAAGAGAAAAAGAATCTGCAGGCTAAAATAGCACAGATGCGTGATGAGTTCAATGCAACAATCCGCCCGCTCGAAAACGAGCTGGCCGGTATCATCCGCAGCCTTGAAACCAACCTTTCGCGCCTGGAAAGCGGCGCTCCCGTGAAAGCCAGTACCCCGAGGATTTCACGCGGACAGCTCGGCACCGCCGTAAAGGACCTGCTGCGCGCACATCCCGCCAAAGCCTTCAAGCCGAAAGAAATCGGCGATGCACTCGGAACCACAGGTGGCGCCTTCAGCGTCTGGTTCAACAAATACGGCGTGCATGACAACGACATCGAACGTATTCCTACCGGAAAGGAAGGAAAGCGGTTCCTCTACAAAATCAGGTAAGAACAAACGGTTCCATACCGGAAAAAGCGCGCTACGGTGCGCTTTTTCCGGTCAGTAGCCGAGGTTGCGCTTATTATGGAAAAAGTTGAGCGCCAGGCCCACCATGATCATATTTCCCACAAGCGACGACCCACCATAGGAAATAAATGGAAGCGGCACGCCGATGACCGGAATAAGACCTAGTGTCATGCCGATGTTGATGATGACATGAATCAAAAGCAATGAGACAAAACCGGCAAGCGTCAATTCCACGAACCGGTTTTTGATTGAAAAGATTGCCCAGATGAGGCGAAGCGTGAGGGCGGCAAAAAGAAGGATCAGTATCGCCGAACCGATGAAGCCGAACTCCTCGGCAATGACGCAGAAAATGAAATCAGTCCATTGCGCCGGAATGAAGCGCAGCTGGGTCTGGGTCCCTTCGAGAAACCCCTTGCCGAACAACCCTCCCGAACTGATGGCGATCTTTGCCTGCAGCGCATTGTAGCCAGCCCCCTGCGGATCCGACATCGGGTCGAGGAAGGTCTGGATCCGCTTCATCTGGTGCGGCTTGAGGATCTCGCCGGCGAACCGGTGCATGAACAACCCTGCAGCGAGGCCCGAACCCACCACACCGAGCTGGTGCAGCCTGAAGCCCTGCTTCTGTGCGATCATCACCGTAAGCAGCAGCACGCTGAGCCCCACGACAAACCATACACTGAAAAACCCGGTCAAGAGGAGAATCAGTGGTATGACGAGGATCATCAGGATGTAGATATCGAAGCCCGCCATGATGATCATCGGCGCGATGAAGGAGAGGGCGGTCAGTGTGGTGCCCATATCCGGCTGCAGCATGATGAGCAACGCGGGAAAAAGCGGGATGGCAAGGGCTGTCAGGAGGTGCGGAAGGGAGTGGATGTCGGTCTCGTCGTCCGACAGGAACCGTGCCAGGGCGAGGATGGTGACCATCTTGGCAATCTCGGATGGCTGGAAACTGAAGAAGCCGATCCGCACCCAGCTGGTCTGGCCGGCGATCTTTCTGCCGAATATCAATACGGCCACGAGCATCAGCATGCCGAGGATGTAGAAGATGTAGGACCCGTCCTTGATGACGCGTACGTCGTTATAGTAGACGAACACCATGGCAAGCACCCCGACGAGCGCCCAGGTCAGCTGACGGTAGAAAAGCGCCATGTCGCCCGAACCGTTCGTCGCGCTGTAGACCGCCATGAGCCCGAACACGACAAGTCCTGCGAGCGGCCCGAGAAGCCAGTAATCAACTCCATGCTGTTTGGTCATCACGCGTCGTCTTTCAATTTTTCATTGTCTCCGTAACCGGGTAATTTAGTATAGTAAACATTCACAGCACCCGCCAAAAATAACAAGGCTATCCTTCATGCCATCATCTTCATTCTCATGCGGTTTCGCCAGCATCATCGGACCCCCGAATGCCGGCAAGTCCACCCTTATGAACGCACTGCTCGACTGCAAGCTCTCGATTGTCACCCCGAAGCCGCAGACCACGCGCAAACGCATAACCGGCATCTACCACGATAAGCAGATGCAGGTTGTCTTCCTCGACACTCCCGGCATCATGGAACCCATGCAGAAGCTGCATGAAGCGATGCTTCTGGCAACCCGCGACACCCTTCGTGACGCCGATGTCATCATCGCCATGCTCCCCTTCAGAAAAAAAGAGGGGCCCTTCGACCGCGATTTTGCCGCGACACTCCAGAACGACTGGCTGAAAACATCCGGCAAGCCCATCGTTGCCGTCTTCAACAAGAGTGACCTCGTCACCCTTAAAGAACAAAGCGAAGCCGAAGCCTTCATCAGGGAGGCATGGAACCCCGCAGCAGTGTTGAGCATCTCGGCCCTGAAGGGGGTGAACCTCCCGGAGCTCCTCGAGGCTCTCCGGCCGTTCCTGCCGATGAACCAGCCGCTCTACCCCGAAGATGCGCTGAGCACTGCACCCGAGAGGTTCTTCGTGAGCGAAATCATCCGCGAGAAGATCTTCCTGCTGTACGGCCGCGAGGTCCCCTACTCGGCCGAGGTCGTCGTCGACGAGTTCCGTGAACAGCATGAGAATGACCCCTCCCGCAAGGACCTCATCCGCTGCTCCGTCATTGTCGAGCGGGATACCCAGAAACAGATCCTTATCGGCCACAAAGGTCAGGCCCTCAAAAAGCTCGGACAGGCCGCACGTACTGAAATCGAGGAACTCATCGGCCGACCGGTCTTTCTCGAGCTCTTCATCAAGGTCCGCCCCGACTGGCGGAAAAAACATACCCTCCTGAAATCCTACGGCTATTAAAATTCAGGAGCAGCAACCGCAACGCCCCATAGTGCAGCCCTCTCTTCAGGGTCCATTTTTGATAGAACGCAGAAAAGCCCTCCACCTGTAAAGGGGAGGGCTTTTCTCATTGTTATGCTGAGGAGCGAACGGCGCTTACTGCCTGTCGCCTTTCCTGTCCGCCTTCGGCTGGGGTTCCAGCTCGGCGGTGGCGTCCTCGATCTCCTTCTTCTCGTTCGGATGAGCCTGGAGGTACGACTCGATCTCCTCCTTGCTCTTGTCCTTGAAGTACTCAAGCGCGGAGAGGATGATGCGCTTGTTCTCCTTGTCGAACTCAATGACGCGGAGCGGAAGCTCATCGCCTGCCTTGAAGGAGGTGTGGATATCCTTCACGCCGCCCTGGAGCAGATGGGTCACCGGAACGAAGCCATCGACATCGCCGGGAAGGATCACAATGACGCCCTTCTCGATGATCTGGGAGACCTGGCCCGGGGTTTCAGCGCCGACAGCGTACTGCTGCTCGAAGCCGCCCCACGGATCGGGGTTGATCTGCTTGTGGCCGAGGGCGATGCGGCGTGCGTGCACGTCGAACTTCAGCACCTTGACATTGAGCTCCTGGTTCTTCTTCACCAGTTCGCTCGGGTGGCGGATCTTCTTTGTCCATGACAGGTCGGAAATGTGCACCAGACCGTCGACACCTGCCTCGAGCTCGACGAAGACGCCGAAGTCGGTGATGTTGCTGACGGTGCCATTGTGAAGCGACCCTTCAGTGTACTTCTCGCTGAGAGCGATCCAGGGGTCCTCGTTGACCCGCTTCATGGAGAGCGAGAGCTTGGTGTGATCCTTGTCGATGTTCAGAATCACGCACTCGACTTCCTGACCGAGGGTGACGAACTGACCCGGATGCTTGATATGCTGCGTCCAGCTCATTTCGGAGATATGGACGAGGCCTTCGATGCCCTTCTCGATCTCGACGAAAGCGCCGTAATCGGTGATGGAGACAACGCGGCCCTGAGCTTTGGAGCCCACAGGGTATTTGAGTTCGATGTTTTCCCAGGGATGCGCCTCAAGCTGCTTCATGCCGAGGGAGACACGCTTGGTGTTCTCGTCGAAACCGACGACAACGACCTTGATCGGCTGATCGAGCTCAACAACCTCGGACGGATGGTTGATGCGGCCCCAGGTGATGTCGGTGATATGGACGAGACCGTCGAGACCGCCGAGGTCGACGAAGATACCGAAATCGGTGATGTTCTTGACCGTGCCCTCGAGCACCATGCCGACCTTGATGTTGGCAAGCATTTCCTCGCGGCGTGCAGCGTACTCCTCCTCAAGGATGACCTTGTGGCTGACGACGATATTCTGGGTGACGGGGTTGATCTTGACGACCCTGAAGTCCATGGTCTGGCCGACAAGAGCGTCGAAATCGCGGACAGGCTTGACATCGATCTGCGAGCCGGGAAGGAAGGCCTCCACGCCGGAAAGCGAAACCGTCATGCCGCCTTTGACGCGGTTGATGATCTTGCCGTTGATGATCGTGTCGTTCTCGATTGAATCATAGATCTTGTCCCAGATACGAAGGACGTCGGCTTTCTTCTTGGAGAGGATGAGCTGGCCCATCTTGTCCTCGATGTTCTCGAGGTAGACCTCGACATCATCGCCGACCTTGATCTCGTCGTCATCGCGGAACTCGAGCAGGGAGACGATGCCTTCCGACTTGAATCCGACGTCGATGGTGACGTCCTTGTTGGAGATCGAGACGATGCGTCCCTTTACGATCTCGTCTTCGGTGATTTCATTGAGCGTGCTGGTGTACAGCTGCTCCATCTGGGAAAGCTCTGCGGGCTCGTAGTGAGCAAAATACTTGATTTTCTTTCTCGCGGGTTTTTCCTTGACCGTTTTTTCGACTGCTACTGTTTCTAACATGCTTTTTTCCTTTCTCTCAGGTGATTTCCGGGCCTGCCGCGAGAGATTTCGGCAGGGGGTTTCAGGGTTGAAAAAAAATTACTATCGGCAAAAACCCGCTAAGAGCGGTTTTCCCGTTCTTTCTCTACAGCCATTCCATATACCATCTCGACCTGCTCATCGATTGAGAGCCTCGAAGTATCGATCTTTACGGCATCGGGATGCTTCCGGAGGGGAGCGAGCTCCCGCTCGGCATCAGCACGGTCGCGTTCCATAATCTCCCGCTCGAGGGTCTCGAGGTCCGGCAGGCCGGTCCCGTCGGGGGACTTCGCCTGGAGTTCAAGCAGCCGCCTCATGGCCCGCTGGCGGGCATCGGCGACAAGAAATATCTTCAGTTCGGCTTCCGGGAACACAACGGTTCCGATATCGCGGCCGTCCATCACAACCCCGCGGCCGCGGCCAAGCGCCTGCTGCATGACGAGGAGGCTGTCGCGGACCGGCTTAAGGGAGCTGATGAAGCTCACCTCACGGCTCACCCTGTTGTCGCGGATTTCACGGCTGACGTCGCGCCCCTCAAGCAGGACCCGGTCGCCATCAAACGCAATGGAGATTCCCTCAAGGATGCCGGCCACCTGTTCGGGTGCCTGTTTCAGGGTGTCGAGCAGTCCGTTTTCGATCACCTTCAAGGCCACCGAACGGTACATCGCACCGGTATCTATGTAGGTGTAGCCAAGCTTTCCTGCAACCTTCCGCGCTGTCGTGCTCTTGCCCGAAGCGGCCGGTCCGTCAATGGCTATGATGATCTTCTGGGTACTGATTTCGCCGTTCTCCTGCATTTTGAATTAGCCTGCTATTTTATAAAATAAATTTGCTTTTTCCAAACATAATGGTTAGATGAAAAGGCCTTATATTTATGTCCGTTTTGAATCAAAACATTGCTCCATATGGCACTTCGCTGCGGCATCGTCGGCCTCCCCAACGTCGGCAAATCAACCCTCTTCAACGCCATCACCGCAAAGCAGGCGGAAGCGGCCAACTACCCGTTCTGCACCATTGAACCCAATGTCGGCACCGTACTCGTGCCCGACCCCAGGATGCAGGCGATTGCCGACGTTGTCAAGACACCCACTCTGGTACCGACCACCCTTGAAATCGTCGACATCGCCGGCCTCGTCAAAGGTGCGAGCAAAGGCGAAGGGCTCGGAAACCAGTTCCTCTCGCACATCCGCGAGGTCGACGCCATCGTCCACGTAGTCCGCTGCTTCGACGACCCCGACATCATCCATGTCGAAGGAAAGATCGACCCCCTGGACGACATCAACACCATAGATACCGAACTCATGCTCGCCGACCTTGAGGGCATGGAGAAGAAGATGGAGAAGCTCCGCAAGAACGCCCGCAAGGAAAAAGAGCTCCTGCAGCAGGTCGAGCTCGGAGAGAAAATCATCAAGGGCCTTTCCGACGGCATCCCCGCCCGCAGGCTCATTGATACCCCCGAAGAGGCCGAGGCGGCAAAACAGTTCTTCCTCCTCACCTCAAAGCCGCTCCTCTATGCGGCAAACGTCGGCGAAAACGATCTGCCGGACGGCAACGGGTATACGAAACAAGTTGAAGCCATAGCGGCCGAATCCGGTTCGAAGATGCTCATCATCTGCGCGAAAACCGAAGCCGAGATCGCTGAACTTCCCGAGGAGGAGCGCCCAGAGTTCCTCGAGAGCCTCGGCCTCGAGATGTCGGGCCTCGACCGCCTGATCCAGACCGCCCACGACCTGCTCGGTCTGCAGGTATACTTCACGGCCGGAGTCAAGGAGGTCCATGCCTGGACCATCCGCAAGGGTGCCGCCGCACCTGAAGCCGCAGGAGCGATCCACAGCGACTTCGAGAAAGGGTTCATCCGTGCGGAGGTGATGTCGTGGCGCGACCTTGTCGAACTCGGCTCCGAACAGAAAGTCAAAGAGGCCGGCAAGCTCCGCAGCGAGGGCCGCGACTATATCGTCAAGGATGGAGACGTGATCGTCTTCCGCTTCAACGTTTAACCGAAGCACCGCCATGCACCGCAATCCCGGCCCCGAGAGCCCCATCGGCATCTTCGACTCCGGCGTCGGAGGCCTGACCGTTGTCAAAGCCGTCCGCCATGCCCTGCCGGGTGAGCGCATCCTCTACTTTGGCGATACCGCGCGGGTCCCCTACGGGCCGAAGTCACAGGTCACCATCCGACGCTATGCAGAGGACGACACCCAGGCCCTGCTCCGCCACCAGCCGAAAATGATCATCGTCGCATGCAACACCGTCTCGGCGCTAGCCCTTGACGTGGTCGAGCATGCCGCCGATCCGCTGCCGGTGCTGGGTGTGCTCGAAGCCGGGGCCACCCTTGCCGTTGAGGTCACAAAAAACCGCCGCATCGGCGTCATCGGCACCCAGGCGACCGTCTGCTCGAACGCTTACGCCTATGCCATCAACCGCCTCGACCCCCAGATCGAGGTTTTTTCCCGGGCCTGCCCGCTGTTTGTGCCCCTCGCCGAGGAGGGCATGGTGAATGATGAAGCCACCCGGCTCATAGCCCGCCAGTACCTCCTGCCGCTCGTCGGCGAAGGCATCGACACCCTGGTGCTCGGCTGCACCCACTACCCGATCCTGCGCCGGGTCATCGAAGAGACGGTCGGCCCCGCCGTCCGTATCATCGACTCGGCTGAAGCAGTCGCCACGAGGACCGAAACCATGCTCATGAAGGCCGGCATGCTGGCATCCCGCACCGAGCCCCCCGTACCGCACCTGATGGTCAGCGACCTTCCGCAGAAGTTCGGGAGCCTCTACCGCCTCTTCATGGACTCCGAGATGCCGGACGTGGAGCTGGTGGAGGTCTGAGGACCTGAACAGGATCCTCCGGTACTTTCAAACCATCCCATTTCTTCTTACTTTCACTTGCGGCAAATCCGCCGGGATCATTCATCCTATCAAGAGTGCAAGCGTGAAAGTAAACCTCGACAGAAACTCCTCCGGCTTCTGCATCGGCGTGCAGGGAACCATCCATGTCGCTGAAGAAAAGCTCCGGGCCGAAATCGGCCTCTACTCCCTCGGCGACGTAGTCCACAACGAAGTGGAGGTAAAACGCCTCGAAAGCCTCGGGCTCGTGACCATCGATGACCAGGCATTCCGGGAGCTCAGAGACGCACCGGTCCTCATCCGTGCGCACGGCGAGCCCCCCTCGACCTACGAAACAGCCAGAGCAAACAACCTTGAAGTCACCGACACCACATGCCCCGTCGTTGCCAAGCTGCAGCGTACGGCGCGCCAGCTCCATCTGCTCGGCTACCAGGTCATCATCTACGGCAAGCCTGTCCATCCGGAAGTGATCGGCATCAACGGCCACGCCGCCAACAGCGCTGTCATCATCAAGCATGCCGACCTCTCGGACCCTGCTGAAACGGCACCGCTCGACCTCTCAAGGAAAACGGCGCTCATCTCGCAGACCACCATGGATGTCCCCGGGTTCTACCAGCTCAAGGAGAACCTCGAAACCCTGTTCCGCAATGCAGGAAACCCTCAGGAAGGGCCCTGGACCGAGGTGCGCGACATCGACATCACGCTCGGCCTCACCGGCATGCAGCCGACGGCACCCCATGTCTACAAGGACACCATCTGCCGCCAGGTCTCAAGCCGCAACAGCAAACTGCACGACTTCGCTCTTTCGAACGACTGCATCATCTTCGTTGCCGGAAAGAAAAGCTCCAACGGCCAGGTACTCTACAACATATGCCGCGACGCCAACCCCCGCAGTTATTTCATTGAAGATACCGGGGACCTCGACGAAGGCTGGCTGAAAGAAGCAAACGGCTCCCCGGTCGGAAGCGTCGGAATCTGCGGAGCCACGTCCACCCCTATGTGGCTCCTGGAAAAAGTTGCCCGTCACATTGAATCACTGGAGCGATGAACACCATATCCCTCATCATCAACGGCCTACCGGCAACGGCCGCACCCGGCACCACCATCCTTGCCGCAGCGGCCGACGCCGGCGTGACTATCCCGACCCTCTGCCACAGCGAACGACTGGAATCCACCGGATCCTGCTGGATGTGCATCGTGGAGCTGAAAGGCCGGAACCGCTTTGTGCCTGCCTGCAGCACCGCCGCGACGGATGGCATGGAGATCGAGACCGAAAACGCGGACCTCGACAAGATGCGGCGGGAGAGCCTCCAGCGCATCCTCGCCCAGCATACCGGCGACTGCCAGGGCCCATGCGAAACGTCCTGCCCTGCAGGCTGCAACATTCCGGGGTTCATCGACGCCATCGCCGGCGGCAACGACCGCCTGGCAATTGAAATCATCAAGGACTCCATCCCTCTTCCCGGCATGCTCGGAAGAATCTGCCCCGCGCCCTGCGAGGAAGAGTGCCGCCGGAACGGAGTAGACGAACCGGTCTCCATCTGTGCCCTCAAACGCCATGCCGCCGACCTCGACACAGCTTCGACGGAACGCTTCATTCCCCCGCCCGCCCCGGAAACAGGCAAAAAGATCGCCATCATCGGTTCCGGCCCTGCCGGCCTCAGCGCCGCCTACTACCTCCGGAGGATGGGCCACCGGGTCACCCTCTTCGAAGCCGAACCGCAGCCCGGCGGCATGATGCGCCAGGCCATCCCCCGCTTCCGGCTTCCCGAATCGGTCATCAACTCCGACATCGCCCCGCTCGAAGCCATGGGCGTGGAGTTCCGCTGCGGCACCACATTCGGAAGGGATGTCACTATTGACGAACTCAGAAAGGACTACGACGCCCTGCTCCTTGCCGTCGGAGCGCAGCTGTCCGCCCGGCTCGGCATCCCCGGTGAAGATTCCCCGGGGGTCATCTGCGGCATCAGTTTCCTGAAAAAAGCCGCTCTCGGCGAAAAGCTGGAGATCGGCAGAAAGGTGCTTGTCGCCGGAGGCGGCAACACGGCCATCGACGCAGCACGGACCGCCCTCTGCCTCGGCGCAGAGTCGGTGGAGATCATCTACCGCCGCTCGACTGAAGACATGTCGGCCAACCGCCCTGAAATCCGGGAAGCGCTTGGCGAAGGAGTGAGGATCACCCCGTACACCGCGCCACTCTCTATCGAGTCATCCGACGGCCGGCTGGTTCTCACCGCCCTCAGAATGGAAGCCGGAGCCCCGGACGAAAGCGGCCGGCGGAGACCTGTGCCGATCGAAGGCTCAGACTTCACCATCACGGCCGATACCCTCATCACGGCCATCGGACAGGAGATAGACCCGGAGGTTTCAAGAGCAGCCGGACTGTATCCCAGTCACGGCCTCCGCATGCCCGTCGAGCGCGGAACGCTTCAGTCCAGAGAAGGGTGGATATTCGCTGCCGGTGACTGCGTGACGGGAGCCGACATTGCCGTGAAAGCCGTGGCGGCGGGAAAAACAGCAGCCCTCTCAATTGAGAGGTTCCTTGCCGGCAAGGAGCCCTCATCCCCCGTGCGTCCGTTCAACTCCTCCTACGGCTTGCGCCATGAAGCGCCCGATGCACTCAGGGCAAATGCATCGGCTGAAAGCAGAATCCCCATGCAGGAAATCGGACACGAGATGAGAACCAGGGGGTTTGAAGAGATCGCAAAGGGTTACAGCCCGGATGAAGCCCGCAGAGAGGCCCTGCGATGCATGCAGTGCCGCTGCAGCGACGTTGATGCCTGCCGCCTGCGCCAGCTCGCAACCCTCTACCGGCCGGACACACCGCCCGTCGAAACGCTCCACGGCGGATTCAGCCGCCAGGAGCTTGGTGGAATACGGGTTGAACGGGAGAAATGCGTCGACTGCGGCATATGCATCCGCACGCTGCAGGAGGAGGGAAGCAGCAGAATGGAGGTCATTGCGAGGAACTGCCCCACCGGTGCGCTCTCAGTGGCCGAACATGGCTGAGATGAAGTGAAGTGCGGTTGTGAAATGCTGCCAGAGCTGCCCGAAAAGGGGTGAGACGCCGGCGCCGGTAAACGAGAGGTAGGCGGCGTAGAGCACCACAAAGGCTGCCGCAACCAGCACAACCTGTACGACCTTCTTCAGGACGAACATCAATACGAACGCCAGTACTGCGAGCGAGAGCACTACAGCCACGGCGAACAGCGCAGGGTGCTGGGAAAAATATGCGACGATCACCTCCATTACTCCACTCCTCACTCCCCCCGGCAACGGGGGGTTCTCATTGCATTAGATAACCGGCGAGCACGTCGGCTACGTTCTTCGAAGGCGACAGGCTGGCAAGTCCGGAACGGGCCAGGAGCAGCTCTTCACGCATGGCCGCAAGCGCCCGGGGGTCATCGAGCAGGCGCGTCGCCTCGCGGAATATGCCCTCAGCCGACGCAGCACCCTGGATCAGTTCGGGAACCGCCTGCTCGGTGGCGCCGAGTCCCTTTGCGACGATGTTGGCCAGCGAAATGCTCGTCAATTTCACCAGATGGCGGCCGATCGTGTAGTTCAGCCAGCCGGTCCGGTAGATGACGACCATCGGCATGCCGAAGCAGAGCGACTCGAGGGTCGCCGTCCCGGAAGTCACAAGGCCAAGGTCGCTCTGCTGCATCACTTCATAGGCGCTGCACTCCACGACCCGTACCCCCGGATGGTGCCGGAGCGCCTCGAACTGATGCACTTCGAGCTGCGGCGCCCGGCCGAGCAAAAAAACCACGTTACCTGTCTCAGCCAGCATTGCTGCCGCGCCGGCCATCGAGGGAAAAATGTGGGCAAGCTCCTGGCGGCGGCTGCCGGGCAGGAGGCCGACAAGCTGAGTGCCTGGCTCTATGGCGTGGCGGCGCATGAATGCCTCCTTCGGCTCACGCTGCACCTCCTGCAGCTCCTCCACCACCGGGCTGCCGACGAACTCGGCCTTCACGCCGTGGAGTTTGAAGAAGTCGACTTCGAAGCGGAATATGACGAGCAGGCGGTCGACATACTGCCGTATCGCCTCCACCCTGCGCTCCTTCCAGGCCCAGACCTGGGGGGAGATGTAGTAGACCACAGGTATTGCCTGTTCATGCAGGAACTTTGCAAGCATGAGGTTCATGCCCGGATAGTCGACAAGCAGCGCCACGTCGGGTTTTTCACGGACGATGGCCGCCTTGATATCACGGATTGCCCGGCGGAGGAATCGCGCGTGCAGGAGCACGTCGACAAAGCCCATGATGCTCATCTGCCGGGTATCGTAGAGCAGACGGGCGCCCTGTGCCCTCAGCCTGTCGCCTCCCACGCCGAACACCTCCGTCCGGGGGGCCATCTCAAGCAGCCTCGCCACCGGACCCGATGCATGCAGGTCGCCGGATACTTCGCCGGCAAGGACAAAAAGCTTCTTTGGCATCAATGAGGGATCAATGATTAATCAATGAGGACGGATTGATGGCGGTTTGATGGCGGTTTGACAATGATGAGGGAAGATTGCGCCGGAACATTGTATGTACGGGGGGGAAACTGTATTTTGTGAAAGATTTTCAGGGAATCCATCATGGATTTTCATTTCCCATTATATTAAAAACGATACAGAATGCAAGTCAAATTCGGCACTGACGGATGGAGAGCGATCATTGCAAAAGACTATACTTTCGACAACCTTAAACTCGCAGCACTCGCCAGCGCACGGTATTTCCTGAACCACCCGCTGAAGGCAAAAGGGGTCTGCATCGGCTACGACACCCGCTTCATGTCGAAGGAGTTTGCCCGCTACACCGCCGAGGTGTTCTCCTCACAGGGTCTCAGGGTGTTTCTTGCCGACAGCTTCGCTTCAACGCCGGCCGTCTCGCTCTACACCAAGGCCAAGCAGCTTGCCGGCGGCATCGTCATCACCGCATCGCACAACCCCGCCATATACAACGGATTCAAGGTCAAGGCCTCCTACGGCGGCCCGGCCAGCCCTGAAGTGATTTCGGAAATCGAGTCCTATCTGCCGCAGGTTGATCCTGCTGCGGACATCAAGGCGGACCCGAAGCTGATCGAACCGGTCGACATGAAAGGATTCTATGTCAACTACCTCGAAGCCCACATCGACCTCAAGCTGATCCGGCAGTCACGCATCAAGATCGCCCACAACGCCATGTACGGCGCAGGACAGGACATCATCACCCGCCTTTTCGACGAGTCAATGGTGAACTGCTACCACTGCAGCCAGAACCCCGGCTTCGGCGGCATCAACCCTGAACCGATCCCCCCCTACATCGAAGAGTTCGTTGAATTCTTCCGCGAGGTGGAGACCGATGTAGCCATCATCAACGACGGCGACGCCGACCGCATCGGCATGCTCGACGAAAAAGGCGAGTTCGTCGACTCCCACAAGCTCTTTGCCATCATCCTGAAAGACCTTGTCGAAGAGAAGCACCAGCATGGCGAAGTGGCAAAGACCTTTGCGTTGACGGACGTCATCGACAGGATCTGCAAGAAACACGGCCTCATGATGCATGAGCTGCCGGTCGGGTTCAAGTACGTCAGCACCCTCATGGCGACCCGCGACATCCTCATCGGCGGCGAAGAGTCCGGAGGCATCGGCATCACGGCCTTCCTTCCCGAGCGCGACGGCATCTATATCGGCCTGCTCATCCTCGAAATGATGGCCCGCAAGGAAAAGACCCTCTCACAGCTTGTACAGGAGCTCTACGACGAGTACGGCTTCTTTGCATACCGCCGGCTCGATCTCCATGTCAGCGATGTGAAGAAACAGGCCATCATCGACAAGGCGGCAGCGGGCGACCTTCCATCGATTGCCGGCTACCCCGTCGTGAAGTTCAGCGATCTGGACGGCTACAAATACCATTTCGAAGGAGGATGGATGCTCATCCGCCCCTCAGGCACGGAACCGATCCTCAGGATCTACTGCGAAGCTGACTCCTCTGAAAAGGTGGAAAAGGTGCTCGCTTTCGCTTCAAAACTCGCCTGAGCGACCATCGAGGGCGGCGCATACGGAGGGCACCCACCCTCGAAACATAGAACAGGTCCTTAGGGGACAGGGCAGATGACACCGAGGGAAGAACAGTTAAGGGACATCGTAGAAGAGCACCAGGAGATGGTGCTCAATACCTGTTACCGTTTCGTCTTCAACCGCGAGGACGCCGAAGACATCGCCCAGGACGTCTTTATAGAAGTACACCGTTCGCTGGACCGGTTCAGGGAGGATTCGAAGCTCTCCACCTGGATCTACCGCATTGCCGTAACGAAGTCCCTCGACCACCTCCGCCGGCTGAAACGTAAAAAACGGTTCAGTTCGCTGAAGCGGATGATCGGAGCGGAAGACCCGGCAATCAACATCGCGGCTCCTTCGAGGGACAACCCCGAAGAGGCGCTTGAGGACAAGGAACGAATACAGGTGCTGCAAGTGGCGCTGGAGTCGCTGCCCGACAGCCAGAAAACCGCGTTCCTGCTCAGCAAGCAGGACGGCTACAGCAACCAGGAGATCGCCGACATCATGGAAACGTCGGTCTCTGCGGTGGAGTCCCTGGTACACCGGGCGAAGAAAAAGCTGCAGGAGCTGCTCGAGGACTATTACCGGCGCCACTGAAATGAGAGTGCATGCAGAAGCACAAGTTTTATACAGACCTGTCGTCAAATAAAAGAAACACCCCAGGAACAGATGATCAGAAAGAGCCGTAACGACATGCATACCAGAGAAGAAGTGAAGAGAACCATGGCCGTTCTTGATGGAATACGGCCGATCGGGGTGCACCCCAGCTTCCGGGTTCGGCTGATGCAGCGGATCGAAGAAGAATCAAATGCCGGCGCCCTGAAAACGAGCGGCATCGGATCCAGAGTGAACTACCGCTTCGCCCTCATGCTGCTGCTTATCATCATCAATCTGGGCTCCGCGCTTATTGTCCTTCTCCAGAATGCAGGCGACTCCGCCCCGGCCATCAGCGAAATGCTGGGGAGTTTCGGCGACGATTACTCAAGCTCGACGTTTGCCTATTACCAGGAGCCCGCCCCATATGCCGGAGAGCATCTCGAAGCGGCACCCGCAGACCTGCAGACTCCCTGAGGAGGGGAGCTTCGCCACAAACGGATGGCGTACCCCCCTGCCGGGCACCCTCCACATGACTTCACCGATACCATGAACTTCCTTACTACAAAACGGCTCGTCACCACGGCCCTCATCCTGCTCGTCATCCTTAACGTCACCCTGCTCAGCGTGCTCTGGTGGCAGAACATCCATGCCCCGGCACCACGGCCGGTGACCCTCACCCGCGAGGTGAGCCGGCAGATCTACTTCCAGCTCCCGCTCTCCCTCACCCGCAGCCAGGCGGCCTCTTTCCAGGAGCTCCGCCGTCAGCACTTCCGGAAAGTCCGCCCCCAGATACAGGCCATCGGGTCCCTGAAGCAGCAGCTTGTTGAAGAGTCCTTCCAGGAGAGCCCCGACACGATGAAGATCACGGCCCTGGCCACAGAGCTCGGCAACCGTCAGGCGGAGATCGAGCGAGAGCTCGCCCATCACTTCCATGAACTCGCAATGACCTGCACGCCCGCCCAGCGCGACTCGCTGAAAACCATGCTCGGAGAGCTGGCAACCCGCAAAATCATCATGCACCAGGAGCACTGGAAAAGCACTCCTGCCGGCGGGACCCGCTGAACCGAATAACAACAACCATTTTTTCGACATGAAAAAAATCATCAACTGGCGGATCTTCATCAGCCTCGGGCTCGTCACCTCGTTTGTGATGCTCCTCGTCTCCGGTACCGTGCTCTTCATCGCCCCTCCCGGAAGGGTGGCGAACTGGACCGGATGGCAGCTTCTCGCTCTCAGCAAGAGCGAATGGCAGGACCAGCATACCATTTTCGGATTCACCTTCGCCCTTCTGTCGGTGTTCCACCTCTTCGTCATCAACTGGAAGGCGTTTGTCAGCTACATCAAGGCCAAAGCCACCAGCGGGCTCAGCCATCCGCTTGAGCTCGTATCCATTCTCCTGCTCACCATCCTCTTCGGTGTCGGCACCGCACAGCACCTGCAGCCGTTCTCAGCAATCACCACGCTCGGAGAGCAGCTTAAAGGATCATGGGAAAGCAGCATCAAGCAGCCGCCCGTCGCCCATGCCGAAACAATGACGCTTGAAGAGCTCGCCCGGCAGCCATCTGTCGGAAAAAGCGCAGAAGAGATCCTCGAAACCCTCCAGAAAGCCGGCCTTAAGGCGTCCTCAACATCCGAAACCCTCGGTGAAATAGCCCGAAAGAGCGGCATCTCGGCCGAGCAGGCATACAAGCTCCTGGCCCCGGCGAACAAGGAACTGCAGAAAGAGGGGTTCGGCAGAAAGACACTGCTTGAGGTAGCCGAAGAAAACGGCGTTTCGGCTGCATCGCTGCAGCTCGCCCTTGAAGCGAAGGGTATGAAGGCAGAGCCATCAGACAGCATGAGAAGCATTGCCGAATCCAACGGCATCAGCGTTCAGGAACTGCGCCAGCGTCTAGAGGAGATCCTTCGCTAGCTGCGCCGCCGGGTCCTGCTGCGCAGCTTTGCAAAGAGGAGCCCGGATTCAGGGCGGAACATGAGGACGGAAAAGAGCAGGTAGAAACCGAGCAGTGCTCCTTTAAAGCCGGGCCCGACCCACGAGCCGTCCGGCAGGAGCGCAGAGGCCGATACACCGGCCCAGCCGGCCCCGATACCCCCGACAAGCAGAAGAGAGAGTTTTCCCCAGTCATGCTGCACCGGGTATGCACGCAGGGAATAATAGGCCATCATCATGCACATCACCACCGTACCGGCAACGATGGCGTAAGCCGCTCCCTCCATCCCCGACAGAGGAATCAGCCACCAGCAGAAAAGACCGGTCACCGATGCACCCGCAAAGGTCACGACCGGCAGGTACCGGGTCGTCCCCGTGATGAGGATGCCGGCCGAAAGGTTGGTTGAAACCATGTCGAACACATAGCTCAGAAAAATCCACGGCAGCACCGAGAGGCCTATCCAGTAGCCGGGAGGGAGCAGGTAAAGGGCCCCCCCGTAATGGTAGCGCACCAGATCCGGCACGAAAAAGGTTGCCGCAAGCGCCATGAACATGGTGAGCATGGTCGAAATGCTGAGGACGTGGCGGAACAGCCGTTTGGCATCGGGGTCGTTGGAGTGCTGGAGGAAAAAGGGCTGCCATGCGAACCTGAACACCTGGATGAGCAGCTGCAGCACCACCCCGAACGCCACTACCCTGCCGTAGATACCCACCACGTCGGAAGCCTCGAGACCTTTGCCATAGATGCGCTCGATATCGCCGGAGGACATACGGATCAGGATGTTGCGGTCTATGAGGTGGATAAGGAGGCCGGCGATGCCTGTCGGCACGTAGGGAAGGCCGATACGAAGCATATCGCGAAGGTCGGCGAACGAGAACGCCGCCCGGAGGCGGCGGAGGACAGGAAAGAGCAGGATGAGGGTAAGGAGGGAACCAAGAATATTGGAGAGAAATGCACCGCCGAGGCCCGCCTGCAGGGGCCCGAGGAGGATGAAGGCACTGATGACAACGGCCACGACGCCCGCGATGCGCGCCACGGCGAATCGCACGGCCTGGCGCTTGAGGCGAAGCTCCGCAAAAGGAATCACGAGCAGGGTGTCGATCCAGAGAATCACGGCCGCATAGCGGATGAAGGGCTGTTCGGCGGGCGATAGGCCGATCATGGAGGAAACCGATGGAGCAAGCAGAAAGAGTATCGCGGTAAAAAGGGTTGCGGTCGTAAAGAGTGAGATGAAGGCCGTCGAGAAGAGCGGGCGCTCATCCTTCTGCAGGCGGATCGCATCGGAAGCGGTCTTCAGGTACGAGGTTTCAAGACCATAGGAAAAGATGACATTGGCGATGGCGATGTTCGCGTACACCAGCGTCTGGATACCGTTGTCGAAGGTCGAGAGCTGGTTGGCGTAGAGCGGGACGAGCAGATAGTTGAGGCTGCGGGCCAGTATCGTGCTCGTCCCGTAGATGAGGGTATCCTTGAAGAGAAGCTTGAGCTTTCCAAGCAGCATTGATCGATGCTCCTCTTGGCCTAGGCCTCTTCTGACATGCCGGACTTCCCGGCACCGTCCGCGCTGCCGTTTTCGGCTTCACGGCGGCGGCGCACAGCATCCGCATCAATCTGGAACCGGCCGTCTTTCTCCATGACGGGGATTTTCGAGATCACCTCGCGCAGGTGGGCCTGGGCCTCCTGCTGCTGCTGCTTGAGCTTTTCGAGTTCCGCGCCCGACAGGCCGACGGGGTTGTCGGGATCAATGAGTGAAGACTTGAAGGATTCAATTTCCAGCGACTGCTCCGTTTTCATGTACCCGACAAACTTCCTGAGCAGAAAGATGAAGAAAAAAAACACCAGCAGCGAAAACACCATGATGGGGATCCAGCTCATAATCGCAACAGTCTGTTTGGTGAAGAAAGCGGTAGTTATTGCAATGTAGCCGATATTCCTTTTTATTGAAAGTACAACCAAGGTTCTTTTGCCGAACCCCGCATAACAACACCATGAAGAGAGCTGCATCCCCCGATTCCCTCACCGAAAAAGGCCGCCGGATCCTCCTGCAGGAAGCCGAGGCCATCCTCCGTATGGCCGAACGCCTCGACGGCAGTTTTTCAAGTGCAGTGAGCCTTCTTGCAGGCTGCAAGGGCAAGATCATCATATCCGGTATGGGCAAATCGGGCATCATCGGCCAGAAAATGGCGGCCACCATGTCCTCGACCGGCTCGACTGCAGTCTTCCTCCACCCGGCCGAAGCCGCCCACGGCGACCTTGGCATCGTCCAGAAACACGATGTTGTCATCGGCCTCTCCAAAAGCGGTACCACCGAGGAGCTCAACTTCATCATTCCACCGCTCCGCCAGATCGGAGTGAAAATCATCGCCATGACCGGAAGCCGCCGTTCTTTTCTCGGTGAGAACGCCGACATCACGCTCGATACCGGCATCGGCACCGAAGCCTGTCCCTACGACCTTGCTCCGACAACTTCCACAACCGCCATGCTCGCCATGGGAGACGCTCTGGCCATTGCGCTCATGGAGGAGAAACAGTTCACACAACGTGACTTCGCCCTCAGCCACCCCAAAGGCGCACTCGGTCGGCGCCTGACCGTCCGTGTCGGCGACATCATGGCAAAGGGAGATGCGGTTCCGGTGGTTCACGAAAGCTCGTCCCTTTCGGACCTGATCCTTGAAATGACTTCAAAGCGCTACGGGGTCAGTGCCGTTGTCGATAGCGATGGGCGCCTGAAAGGGATCTTCACCGACGGTGACCTCCGCCGCCTTGTCCAGAAAGGCGAAGAGTTCCTCTCACGGACTGCAGGCGATGTCATGACGGCCGGCCCGAAAACCGCCGGGCCTGACATGCTCGCAAAAGAGTGCCTCGACATCCTCGAAACCTGGCGCATAACGCAGCTCATGGTCTGCGACGCCCTGAACCGCCCTATAGGCCTCATCCACCTGCATGACCTGTTGACACTCGGTCTCTGAGCCGCCACCCGGGAAGCAGTACCCCGGCAAGCAGCACCCGATAAAGCAACACCCATAAAGCACTGAACCCCCGCCAAAGGCAGGGGTTCAGTGTTATAGTACCCGGCATGAGCGGGAAAAGAGCAACGCTTAGCGGCCGAGCGCTTTCAGCATTGCTTCGCCGATATCGGCAGGGCTGTCGACGACGTGGATGCCTGCGGCCTCCATCGCCTTGATCTTCTCCTCTGCAGTACCTTTGCCGCCCGAAACGATGGCGCCGGCATGGCCCATCCTGCGGCCCGGAGGCGCGGTGCGGCCTGCGATGAAGCCGACAACCGGTTTCTTGAAATATTTCCTGATGTACTCGGCAGCTTCTTCCTCGGCGCTGCCGCCGATTTCGCCGATCATGATGAGTCCTTCGGTTTCATCGTCCTTGGCAAAAAGCTTTACGGCATCGATGAAGCGGGTGCCGATGATAGGGTCGCCGCCGATGCCGATGCAGGTCGACTGGCCGAGCCCGACGCTCGTCAGCTGGTGGACGGCCTCATAGGTCAGGGTGCCGCTGCGCGAAACCACGCCGATGGTGCCCTTCTTGTGGATGAAGCCCGGCATGATGCCGATTTTCGCTTCACCGGGGGTGATGACGCCAGGGCAGTTCGGCCCGACAAGCACCGCGCCCTTCTCCTGGACAAATGCATATGCCTTCATCATGTCGTTCACCGGAATGCCCTCGGTGATGCAGATGATGACCTTCAGCCCCGCATCGGCGGCCTCCATGATGGCGTCGGCGGCAAAAGCGGCCGGCACGAAAATCACCGTGGCATTCGCCTCGGCTTTCTCAACAGCGTCCTTCACGGTGTTGAATACCGGAACGGGGCGGCAGAACTTGTCGCGGTCGTTGCCGTGGTACAGCACCCCGCCCTTGCCGGGCGTCACGCCAGCAACAACGTTGGTGCCGTACTCAAGAATCTGGGAAGTATGGAAGGTCCCCTCGCCGCCGGTGATGCCCTGGACGACCAGGCGGGTATCCTTGTTGACCAATACACTCATAATATCGATGATTTAATGGTTGCTGGGAGCTGGTATGCGTGAGGAGTCCGGCCGCTGCATGTGGCGGGCGATGCCGAGCATTTTCCCCTCCTCGAAGAAATTGCAGATAAGGTGGATGCCCACCGGAAGGCCGAGGCTGTCATAGCCCACGGGAACACTGAGGGCCGGCATGCCGACGATGCTGGCAGGCACCGTGAACACATCGGCCAGGTACATTTCAAGAGGGTCTGCCGTCTTGTCGCCGATGCCGAACGGAGGAAAGGGTGAAGTGGGGCCGGCGATGACGTCAACCCCCTTGAGCGCCTCGCGGTAGCGGTCCTGGAAGAGACGGCGGACCTGCTGGGCCTTCTTGTAGTAGGTATCGTAGTAGCCTGCAGAGAGCACGTAGGTACCGAGCATGATGCGACGCTTCACTTCAGCCCCGAACCCTTCGGTCCTCGACTTCACGTACATCGAGGAGAGGTCATCGGCCGCTTCCGAACGGTACCCGTACCGGGCACCGTCGAAGCGGGCAAGGTTGGATGATGCCTCAGCCGTGACGAGGATGTAGTAGGCCGCGATTGCATAATCGCTCTGCGGAAGGGTGAGGTTGACAAGCTCGGCACCCTGCAGACGCAGCTCCTCAAGCTTGGCTCGTACGACACTGGCAACATCGGGGTTCAGGCTCTCGTTGAAAAACTCTTCGGGAACGCCGATCCGGAGCCCTTTGAGACTGACGTCCGTCATTTCGGCTGCGTATGCTGGAACCGGATGCGCGGAGGATGTCGCATCCTTGCCATCGACTCCTGCCATCACCTCAAGCACGAGCGCGGCATCATCGCAGTTCAGGGCAAGCACGCCGATCTGGTCGAACGAGGAAGCGAATGCCACGAGACCGTAGCGGGAGATCCTTCCGTAGGTAGGCTTCAGTCCTACGATATCGCAGAACCCTGCCGGCTGGCGGACTGAACCACCCGTGTCGGATCCAAGGGCCACCATGGCGAGGCCTGCTGCCACGGCAGCTGCCGATCCGCCGGAACTGCCACCCGGCACCCGTTGGTTATCGAACGGGTTCGGCACAGGACCGAACGCCGAGTTTTCGTTCGAGCTGCCCATGGCGAACTCGTCCATATTGGTCTTGCCGAGAAAGATGGCATCCTCGGCTTCAAGGCGGAGCACGGCTGTGGCGTCATAGACGCTCGTGTATCCCTCAAGCATTTTCGAAGCGCAGGTAAGCGGGGCCCCCTTCATCGAGATGTTGTCCTTGATGGCCATCGGCATGCCGAACAGCCGGCCGGGAGTCCCGCCTCCAGCGAGCTTCAAGTCGAGTGAACGGGCCCGCTGCAGAGCCTCATTCTCGAACACCGTTATGTATATGTTGTCGCCCTCGTGGCTTCGTATGCGGTCGAGGTAGTGGCGGGCCACCGCTTCACACGTCACCGCATGCGACAGCAGTCTGGAGCGCAGATCTTCGTAACTACTGAATTGCACGGTTCTAATGAATGGTTATAATGGACGGCCCGGGACAGCGGAGCCTTGACATCCGGCCCCGAAAACCCTTTGAAATTGCAGGGGGCCCGATTGACTGTAAGGTTTGTATAATAACAAATAGATCCATATTATTCAATTTGAACCGTTTTGAAGAGCTATTCGTGATCCCGCTGCATTACGCCAGAGAATACGCACCGGAACCATAGACACCGAGCAGAGAAAGAACATGGCCCTGATAAAAAAACTGGACCCGTCGGCCACGAAAAAGGCCCACTGGTTTTCCGGGGAGATTGCAACCGCAGACGACAGGGCACAGGCGGAGCTTAAGGCAACGTGTGAGCTCCCATCCCACATCGCCATCATCATGGACGGTAACGGCCGCTGGGCACGTCTGAAGGGCAAAACACGCATCGAGGGGCATGCCGCCGGAGTCAGCTCGGTCCGTGATGTGGTGGAGGCATCTATCCAGCTCGGCGTTCCCTACCTCACCCTCTTCACCTTTTCCACCGAAAACTGGAAACGCCCCGAAAAAGAGGTTTCCGCCCTGATGCAGCTGATCGTGCGCATCCTCGCCCGTGAAACCCGCGCGCTGCACGACAACAACGTTCGGCTGAACGTCATCGGCAACACGGCCCTCCTGCCGGATAAAGTCCGCACGGTGCTGGAAAACACCATAGAGATCACCAAAAACAACAGCCGCCTCGTCCTCAACATCGCACTCAGCTACAGCGGCAAATGGGATGTCACCCAGGCCTGCGCCTCCATCGCCCGCGATGTGAAGGCCGGGCTGCTCGATCCTCCTGCCGTCACCGAACAGCTGATCGAATCACGACTTTCCACAGCATCCATGCCGGACCCGGAGCTCATCATCCGCACCAGCGGGGAGTTCCGCATCAGCAACTTCATGATCTGGCAGAGCGCGTATTCGGAAATCTATTTCACCAACACCTACTGGCCCGATTTCCGCCGGGCCCAACTCTACGAGGCCATCCGGGACTATCAGGGCAGGGAACGCCGTTTCGGCCAGACCAGCGACCAGGTCCAGAACACCGGTGCACATCATACAGAAGCATTAACCCGTCTGAAAGAAAACGCTCGATGAACATTCCACAGAAACCCGCATTTATCCTCCTCCTTGCCGCACTCCTTCTTTCCCCTTCGGGGAACATAGGGGCCGCGACTGTCCAGAAAACGGCAGCCGCACCACAGCATGAGCTCTACACCCTCGGCACCATCTCATTCAGCGGCCTCCAGTCGATCAAGGAGGAAGACATAAAGGGAAGCATGCCATTGAAGGAAGGCCAGCGGATCGCCATCCCCGGCCCCGAGATCTCCACTGCGATGCAGTATCTCTGGAACCTCGGCTACTTCAGCGACATCAGAATCGAGCAGAACGACCTCGGAGGCCGGAGGATCGCCCTGAAGTTCGTTGTCGGAGAGCTTCCGGTGCTGGAGGGAGTTGCGTTCAGGGGAAACAAGAAGATCAAGACTGAAGAGCTTGAAAAAACCGCAGCCCTCCCGGTAGGTAAAACCGTAACCGAGCAGGAACTGGTCACCGCAGCAAACAAAATCGAGAAAATCTACGCCGGCAAGGGGTACCTGGCGGCCGGCGCCGAGTTCAAGCTGCAGCGCTCAGAAAAGAAGAACCATGTCAACGCCCTCTTCACCATCACCGAAGGGCGGAAGGTGTCGATCGAGAAAATCACATTCCACGGCAACAAGGCCTTCGACCAGGGCAAACTCCGCAGTGTCTTCAAAGAGACCCACCAGAACTCCTGGTGGCGGAAGTTATTCGGCAGCCCGAAACTCGACCGCGACAAGCTGCAGGAGGACCAGGACCTCCTCGTGGAGTTCTACCGCAACAACGGCTACCGCGATGCACGCGTCCTGCGCCACGATGTGGCCTACACGAAAAACAACAAGGGGCTGCTGCTTGACATCTACATCCTTGAAGGGCCAAAGTACGTCATCCGCAACATCACCTGGACCGGCAACTCGAAGGATTTCGCAACCACTCAAATCCTCAACACCACCTTCGCCATCAAGAAAGGTGACGTATACAACGCAAAGCGGATACAGGAGCGGCTCAACTACTCTGAGGACAATACCGACGTCAGCTCACTCTACCTTGACCGCGGCTATCTTTCCTTCCGTGCCAAACTCCAGGAGCAGGTGGTTCGTCCCGACTCCATCGACATCCTCATCAACATTGAAGAAGGCGGCCAGTTCCAGCTGAGCAGCATCAACATAAAGGGCAACACGAAAACCAAGGACCATGTCATCCGCCGTGAGCTCCACACGGTACCCGGCGACATGTTCAGCCGCAAAAATGTTGTGCGCAGCATCCGTGAGCTCAATATGCTCAACTACTTCAATCCGGAAACCCTGACCCCGGACATCGACCCGAATCCGGAAAACAACACCGTGGACCTTACCTACAATGTCGAGGAGAAGCAGACCGACACGTTCAACGCCTCGGTCGGTTACAGCGATGCCGGATTCACCGGAGCACTCGGCGTGACCTTCAACAACTTCTCACTTGAAGACATCTTCAATGCCGAGGCTTACAAGCCCATCCCGCACGGCGACGGACAGAAACTCGGCTTCCAGTGGCAGTTCGGAAGCGACGAATACCGGACCATCTCGCTGAACTTCACCGAGCCATGGGCATTCGACACCCCGACCTCCGTCGGCTTTTCGGCCTTCACCAGCCACCGCTCCTACGACTACACGACCAACGACGTATATGATCCGCAACCCATTGACCAGTACGGCACAACCTTGTCGATCGGTAAGCGCCTGACATGGCCCGACGACTACTTCTCCATCAACTGGCGGCTCAAGTACCTCCACAGTGAAGGAAGCTTCCTCTCCTTCATTGATGACACTGCCCCTGAACAGGCCGACGAGTTCTCCATCACGCAGACCATCACGCGCAACAGCATCGACAACCCGATCTACCCAAGACACGGCAGCAAAAGCTCGATATCGGCCCAGCTGGCCGGCGGAGTCCTGCCCGGCACCGTCGACTTCTACAAGTTCACCGGCAGCACCAGCTGGTACGTACCGCTCGACAGGAAGTTCGTCCTGAACCTCTCGACCCAGCATGGCTACCTCTCGACTTTCGACGACAAGGACTACATCCCCTATACCGAGTACTTCTATATGGGCGGCAGCGGCATGTCATCACTCCCGACCGTGGCCCTGCGCGGCTATGACGACCGCAGCATCGGCACGCAGTTCGGAACAGACACAACCTCCGATCTGTACGGAGGAAAAATCTATTCGAAGTTCACCTCCGAAATCCGCTATCCGCTGACCCTCTCCTCTTCGGCCAGCGTCTATGCTCTGGTCTTTGCCGAGGCCGGCAACCTCTGGATGAGCGCTTCGGACGTGGATCTGTCCAAACTGAAAAAGTCCGCAGGCATCGGCATGCGGCTCTACCTGCCCATCATCGGCCAGGTCGGACTTGACTACGGCTACGGGTTCGACGCACCCCGCCCGGGCGAGGATAAACAGGGGTGGAACTTCCTCTTCAGTTTCGGCACCGGCATGGAATAACTGCTGACAAATCAGCGGCAATAAAAAAGCCGGCCTCAACAGGCCGGTTTTTTTATTGTCTATTCTGTTGCCGAACTCTACGAAAACATATACATTATATATATGAAGGTACCCCCAAAGCAGTAAGATGTATATCAGAAGAACGATCAAAATGACAACCACTAAATGATTACTGCCATGAAAAAGCAACTTGCACTTCTCTTCACAGGATTGGCTCTGGCTGGATTTACAGCCCAACCAGCTGTCGCTGCTGACATGTATGGCAGCCTACACGGAGGCATCTCATGGATGGATGACATGGACAATGCGCCCAATCTGGGAGACGATATTGAAATGAATGGCGCCTACATGGTACTCGGAGCCATCGGCTGCGATTACGGCAACTACCGTGTTGAGGCTGAAGCCGGCTATCAGGAGAGCGAGGTAGACGGCTACAACGCCGTTGCTTCAAGCGGCGACGTGAAGATCTTTTCGCTTCTGGCCAACGGCTACTATGACATCGATGCCGGCGGCTTCGAGCCCTATCTGACGGCAGGCGTCGGCGTTGCCAATGTCAACTTCAACAATGTAGCCGCCACCGACCCCAATGAAACCACACTTGCCTACCAGATTGGTGCAGGTCTGGCCATACCGGTTGCTGATGGTGTCATGCTCGACGCACGCTACCGCTACTTCTCCACTCTGGAATTCCTGGACAATACGCAGGCGGGAAGCCACAGCGCGCTATTGGGATTCAGGGTCGGATTCTGAAGGGTTGAACCTCAGCGGACAAACGCTGTAGGGGTGTAAACGACGGAGGGGGTGTCGCGGCTTTGCCGCGACACCCCCTCTTTTCATTTCTTAAGACCGAAGCGATCTCAAGAGCTGCTCTTCAGCCGTGAGATCTCATCGCGCAACCGGGCGGCCTCTTCGTAGTTCTCGCTCTTCACGGCCTCCCCGAGCGCAGCCTGCAGCTCATCAAGGCGGGCACCGGGACCGGGGGTGAGGAATTCCGCCTGCTCCGGCTCGATGGCTTCTTCAGCCGCGATTTCCGACAACTCGTCCTCATCTTTCTGTTCCTCCCTGATGCCTGCTTCAGCCATGATTTCCTCGCTTACATACACAGGTGCGCCGAAGCGCACCGCAATGGCGATGGCATCGCTCGGCCGGGCATCGATTTCCTGTATCTCGCCGTTCACCTCACACACCACCTTCGCATAAAAGGTCTCGTTGTGCAGCTCGTCGATGAAGATTTCGTTCACATGGAGATTGAAAGCGTCTGCGATGTTCTTGAAGAGGTCGTGGGTGAATGGACGGGGGGGCTTGATGTTCTCAAGCTTCAAGGCAATGGCCTGAGCTTCGAACCCCCCGATGATGATCGGAAGGCGACGGTTCCCTTCAAGTTCATATAGAATGAGGGCATAAGCTCCGTTCGTATGGGGGCTGGTCGACAGCCCCAGTATGTCTACCTGTACTTTCTCCATGGTATCGGTCTCTGGGGGAATTTACTTTCCGAATATCAACAACAATGTACTGCTAATCATTTCAATTCCTGCAACTCCCTCACTGCAAGAGTGAAGGCGGGAAGGGCTGTGTGAAGATCGGCGATGAGGCCGTAATCGGCTGCACCGAAAATCGGCGCATGGGGGTCGCTGTTTATGGCGACGATCGTTCCGGCACGCCCTATGCCGGCAAGGTGCTGGACCGCCCCGGAAATTCCGCAGGCGATGTAGAGGGCAGGGGCGACGGACTTGCCGGTCTGGCCGATCTGCTCAGAATGGGGCCGCCACCCTTCGTCGACCGCCGAACGGCTGGCCCCGACCGCGCCACCGAGCAGGAGAGCAAGCCCTTCAAGCATCCGGAACCCTTCCGCGCCTCCCACTCCCCTGCCGCCGGCAACAATGATTCCAGCTTCCGAGACGTCCGGCATGCCGCTCTGGAGCACCACCTCGCGGACCAGTGCTGAGAGCCCCGTGGACTTTGTGACCGGGAGGGGAATCACCCGGAGCGAGCCTCCTCCAGCCGGTGTCGGGCGTTCCGGCGGGGGGCTGAGGGTGAGGATGCGGAGCGGAGCGGAGGATGTGAACTCCCCTATCGCCGCACCCGAATAAAGTGGTCGCATGGAGGGCCCGCCCGGAGCAGGGAGCCCGGAGCATCCCTGGAGCAGTGAAGCATGGAGGCGAACGGATAGCAGCGGGGCAAGGTCGTGCGCAAGTGCGGTGTCGGCGAACAAAAGCTCAACGGCACCCTCCAGAGCGAGAACCTCCTGTATGAGGGCAGCGTAGCTGTACTGATTATAGAGCGCAAGGGAGGGGTCGGATGCGTGGTACAGCGTCCCCTCCACAGGCGGAAGGCCGGCGGTCTCGACCGGTCCCGGAAGCACTGCTGCTACAGGGCCGGAACCCGAAGCGCGGGCCCGCTCGGCAGCAAGGAGCAGAAGGTCGAGGGATGCCTTTTTCAGCTGCCCCTCGCGCTGTTCAAGAAATACAAGCACCTTTCCCATCAGAAGAGGCCCTCATGAGTGTTGAGCCGCCGGACAAGTTCATCCACCCCGTCAAGCATATGGCAGGGCTTTCTCTTCACAGCAGGCCGGATTGCAGAAAGAGCAGCCCTCGGAGCGTGCGTCTCTGTTTGCGGCAGGATATCCACCGGTTTCTTGCGGGCTTCCATGACCCCTTTCATGCTGGTTTTACGCGGGATATTCAACCCCTTCTCAGTGCTGAACAGAACCGGCATCCCGACACTCATGTGCTCCGCTCCGCCTTCGATCTCGCGCACCAGAAGAAACGACCCGTCCGGGGCGACATCAAGCGACACAACTGCGGAGACCGACGGCATACCGAGAAGCGCGGCAAGCATGCCCGGCACCTCACCGCTCCCGAAATCGGTCGACCGACGACCGCAGAAAACCATATCCGGCATACTGTCCCCGTACACTTCAGCGAACGCATCCCTGAGCGCAGAGGCCGTCTGCCAGGGATCGGGAGTTGCGGGACCCTCAACAATCACCAGCCGGTCAGCACCCATGGCAAGAGATTTCCGGAGCAGCTCCTTTTTCTCGGGGGAAGCAACACTGAACACCCGCACCACTCCGCCACCCGGACCCTCACGCATCCTGAGCGCCTCCTCGAGGGCATATTCGTCATACGGGTTCATGACCTCGCTTACCCTCGTCATGTCGAGCCGGCCGTCCTGAAAACCTATGACGGAAGCAGTGTCGGGAACGAGGCAGACGCAGACGGCAATTTCCATAGTGCACCACACTCTATCGGTTCAGAAAAGCATATCAACCAGAAAAGCCGCTCGAAAGCGGCTTTTTCTGGGCTGTGTGCCCGAGAGGAGATTCGAACTCCTACACCTTGCGGCGCTACCCCCTCAAGATAGTGTGTCTACCAATTCCACCACTCGGGCACGAAACAAATTCCAACGTTCTGCAATGAACAATTGTGAGAATAGAAGGGCTCGAACCTTCGACCCTCTGCTTAAAAGGCAGATGCTCTACCAACTGAGCTATATTCTCAACCTGACTTACAATCCGCTCAGCGACAACACCCGAACTTACTTGTTCTGGTAACGCAGACGCTTCTTATGACGGTTCTTACGGCGCATTTTTTTGCGTTTGTGGACCGCCATCTTATGTCTTTTTCTCTTTTTTCCGCAGGGCATGTAGTAACCTTTCCTCTTGTTTTAAAGGCTGATAATATATGAACTTTTTTATAAACCAAAAACAGAAAATGAAAGAATTCGCAACTTCAATCCAGATTGAACGGAACTCATCGGTTCATGTACTTGAAAAACTCTTTATTGTCCTTGGTGTCGGAGAGCTTCTCGCGCATGAACTCCATGCACTCTATCGGGTTCTTCTCGGCAAGGTACTTGCGGAGCAGCCAGGTGCGGGACAGCTCTTCCTGGCTGAAGAGCAGCTCTTCTTTACGGGTGCCGGAACGAAGGATGTCTATGGCAGGGAAGATCCTGCGTTCGCTGAGGCGGCGGTCAAGCACCAGCTCCATGTTGCCGGTACCCTTGAACTCTTCGAAGATGACATCGTCCATCCTTGAGCCGGTGTCGACGAGCGCCGTGGCTATGATGGTAAGGCTGCCTCCCTCCTCGATGTTGCGGGCTGCGCCGAAAAAGCGCTTCGGCTTGGTCAGCGCGTTGGCATCGATACCACCCGAAAGGATCTTGCCGGAGTGCGGGATGATGGTGTTGTGGGCACGGGCGAGGCGGGTGATGGAGTCAAGCAGGATCACCACATCACGGCCAACCTCGACCAGGCGCTTGGCCTTTTCCATGACCATGTCGGCCACCTGCACATGGCGCTCGGGATCTTCGTCGAAGGTCGAGCTCACCACCTCGGCCTCGACGCTGCGGGCCATGTCGGTCACCTCCTCAGGGCGCTCGTCGATGAGGAGCACGATAAGGTAGACTTCGGGGTGGTTCTTGATGATGGCATTGGCGACCATCTGGAGAAGCATGGTCTTGCCGGTTTTGGGCTGTGCCACGATCAGTCCCCTCTGCCCCTTGCCGATCGGGGTGAAGATGTCCATGATGCGGCCGCAGTACTCGTTCTGCTTCGTCTCGAGCTTCAGACGCTCATGCGGGAACAGCGGGGTCAGGTTCTCGAAGAACGGCCGCTCCCGGGTAATGTCGGGATCGGCACCGTCAATGGTGTTGATCTTCAGCAGCGCGAAGAACCGTTCGCCCTCTTTCGGCGCACGCACCTGGCCGGAAACCGTGTCGCCGGTCCGCATGCTGAAGCGCTTGATCTGTGAGGGGGATACGTAGATGTCGTCGGGAGAGGAGAGGTAATTGTAGTTCGAGGAGCGGAGGAAGCCGTAGCCTTCGGGGATCACCTGCAGGACGCCGGTGTTGACCATGACATTGCCGCTTTCCGGATCGGAGCTCTTCTGCGACTGTGCTTCGATGATCTTGAAAATAAGCTCTTCTTTTCGAAGCCCTGCGGCAGAAACGCCAATCTCCTTGGCCATGGCGTTCAGCTCGTAAACCTTCTTTTTCTGGAGCATGTTGATGTCCAGACTTGCGGCAACAGGATTGTTCGACATTTTTTCGGTGTGCTTGTGTTAAGCGCCCTTTGGTGCGCCTTTTAATACATGATGGAGAGGAAAAAGGAAGTCCCGAAACCCGCATGCGGACGGCAGTACGCCATTTAATGGCATGGAATGGGAACAATCGGGGAATAGCTGTATTGGCAATGGGATAGTGTCGTGAAGAGGATCCTTCGGGATGCTTCTCCCTGAGCATTGAAGCCAGGTTCGTTTAAGCGCAGATCCTGATTGAATATACAACTTTTTCGATAAAAAAACCTGTTCACCCGGCCTTCCCCGCTGTTCCTTTTTCAAGCAGGGCTCCGGCCAGATAAAAAGACCCCGTAATAAGAATAAGCGAATCCGGCGAGGCCTCTTCCCGAAGGAACTGCAGCGCCTCGGGCGGCGAGGAAAACGCGACCGCTTCAGCCCCTAGGCCGCGGCATATTTCCGCCAGTTCTTCAGATGCAACACCCCGCTCACTCGGAAGTCCGGTAGTGGCGAACCGGCACCGGAGCCGCATGAGTTCCCTGATCATCGATTCCGAATCCTTGTCGGAAACAAGACCGAAGAGCACCCGGGCGTCCCGGTACCGGGAAAGAAACGGCATGAGGGCATCGACGGTGGCCCTCATGCCGTCGGCATTGTGCGACACGTCGAGGAAGGTGTCCGGCCGGTGTCCCAGAAGTTCAAGGCGTCCGCGGTAGCCTGTCGAAGCAAGCGCGTCGAGCCCCTCCCGCACCGCTTCCGGCCCCACGCCGGCGTCTTCAGCCACCGCAACCGCAGTCGCGATACCCGGCGCATGGAACGCACCCGTCACAGGGACCCTGAGCCCCTTATAGTGACAGGAGGCAGTCACGACATCCAGCTGCAGCAGCCCCGGCTCAGCCACGACACCCCCGAAACTGAAATCCCGCCCCACCACCTGCAGCGGAGCGCCACACCCCTGTGCCGCATCCCTGACGGGTCCGAACGCCTCCGACTGACCGGGGTCAGCGTCGGGATTGATTGAGGTGAACACCCGGGAGGAGGGCTTGATGATGGCCGCCTTCTCCCCGGCAATGGCACTGATCGTGGAGCCGAGCCATTCGGTATGATCAAGTCCGATCCTGGTGAGCACCGCATAGTCGGACTCAACCACGTTCGTCGCATCCAGCCGGCCGCCCATCCCCGTTTCAAGCACCGACACCTCCACACCGCAGTCGGCGAACCAGGCAAAGGCGATGGCTGTCGTCACCTCGAAAAACGTCGATTGATGCTCCAGTGCGGCAGGCTTCAAAAGGGTGGCGTAACGGGCGGCAGCATCTTCCGGGATCCTCCGTCCGTCGATCCGTATCCGCTCAGTGAAGTCGACAAGGTGTGGAGAAGTGTAGAGCGCCGTCTTCTTCCCCGCAGCCGTGAACATCGATGCCATGGCCGATGCGGCCGTTCCCTTCCCGTTCGTTCCCGCCACATGCACCACCATGCCGAGACTGCGCTCGGGCGAGCCTGCTGCCTGGAGAAGCATGCGCACCCGCTCGAGGCCCGGTTTGATGCCGAAGCGGTGAAGGGGAAACAGAAAATCAAGCGTTTCCTGGTAGGTCACGGGGTAACGGCTAACGGTTATGCATAGCAAGCAGTGCCGACTTCACCACATCCTCGACACTCCCGCCGGGGTTCGCTTCAAGCACCCCTGCAACCGCCTGCTGGGCAGCAGTTCGGGAGAAGCCGAGTGTCAGAAGGGCGTTTGTGGCGTCCTCTCGTATTCCGCACTGAACCGCGCCGGCCGGAGTGGCGGCGGCGCCTGGAGGAGAGAGCTTCAAAATCCTGTCGCGCAGTTCGAGGATGATGCGCGCCGCCGTCTTGCGGCCGACGCCGGTCACGCCAAACAGTCGTTCAGGCGCATTGGCGAGGATGGCCTCATGGACCTCCGCGACCGGAAGCCCCGAAAGCACTGCAAGGGCGAGCTTCGGGCCAACGCCGGAGACAAGGAGGAGCAGGCGGAACAGCTGCTTTTCCTCTTCACTTGAAAAACCGTAGAGCTGGAGAGCATCCTCCCGGACGGAAAGATGCGTATAGAGGATGGCCTCATTGCCCGCCTGGGGAAGGCTGCGGGAAGTGCCGGTGGAAATGAGGAACCGGTATGCAATGCCCGATACCTCGAGAACCGCCTCTTCAGGCAGGACAGAAACGACCCTGCCGCGGAAATATGCGTACATGGAAGACAGTGGAAGCCCGGCCCCGGAGGGCCGGACGCGGGTTACTCGGCCTCGGCGTAGCCGTTGAACAGGCGTGTAAGCTGCGACTTCTTGCGCGATGCCTTATTGGCGTGGATGTAGCTCTTCACGCCCAGACGGTCGAGCTTCTGGACGGCGGAACGGTAGGCAGACTCGACCTCGGACTTGGCTGCACGGGCCTCGATGAGTTTCTGCATGTTCTTGATCAGGGTCTTCAGCTCTTTTTTGCGAGCCCTGTTCCTGGCATTCCTTCTTTCAGACTGACGCAGTCTTTTTTCAGCCGACTTGTGTAAAGGCATAAATCGATCGCTCTTGATGAAAATTGATGTAACGAAACCCGGGTGTCCACCTGAATCCCGGCATCACACCGGAACCCGATAACAAAGGGCATGTAATATAGCAGAAGCATGCAAAAAATCAAAAACCCATCCCCTCTTTTTTCTTATATTGGCCCAAAACGTCCACCGGCACGGCAACACCCGCATACATAAAGAAATAAGCAGCTCCCGACGCAACCCATATCTCTCCTCCGCATGAGCCTGATGATCAGCGTTTCCGGCATCAGGGGTGTCGTAGGCGAAAGCCTCACCCCGAAAAACCTCACAGCATTCAGCATGGCCTTTGCCCGATGGATCTCGGCCGACCGGGTCCGCCGGGGAAAGACTGAGGGGAAAGCCCGCATCGTCATCGGCCGCGACACACGGCCGACAGGCCCCGCCATCCTCGGCCTCGTCGAGAACGCCCTTGCCCTCTCCGGATGCGATGTGCTGGACATCGGGGTAGCAACTACCCCGACCGTGGAGCTTGCCGTCACGGAGGAAGGTGCCGACGGAGGCCTCATCATCACCGCATCGCACAACCCCGTCAAGTGGAACGCGCTGAAGATGCTCAACAGCCGCGGAGAGTTCCTAGACGCCGCCGAAGTAGAGGAACTGCTCCGGATTGCTGCTGAAGACGCGCCGGAAAGTGCGGGGTGGGACGCCATCGGGACCATCAGCGAAAGCCGCCGCCATGACGGCCTCCATATCGAAAAGATCCTCCGGCTGCCCTTCATCAACCCCGAAGCCATCAAAAAAGAAGGGTTCCGGGTGCTTGTCGACTGCGTCGAAGGCGCTGGCGCCTCAATCGTCCCCGAACTCTGCCGCCAGCTCGGCGTCAAGGAAATCATTCCTGTAGCCTGCGGCGGAACCGGCATCTTCCCGCGCAACCCCGAACCCATTGAAGAGAACCTGCAGTCGAGCATCGCAGCCCTGAAGGAATCGGGTGCCGACTTCGCACTCGTCGTCGACCCTGATGTCGACCGCCTCGCCCTCATCAATGAAGACGGCACCCTCTTCGGCGAAGAGTACACCCTCGTCGCCTGCGCCGACTTCCATCTCCGCCACAGCCCCGGCCCCGTCGCCAACAACCTTTCCAGCAGCCGCGCACTCCGCGACATCGCAGAACGCTACGGGGTAGCATGTTACAGCGGCAAGGTCGGCGAAGCCAACGTGACCGAAGTCATGAAGGCCAAAGGAGCCGTCATCGGCGGCGAGGGCAACGGAGGGGTCATCCTCCCGGAGCTCCATTACGGCCGCGACGCCCTCGTCGCCATCGCCATCTTCCTCCAGGCGTTCGCCCTCTGGCGCCAGAGCCACCCCCGTGGCCCCCTGTCGGCGTTCAGGAAAGAGTTTCCGGACTATGAGATGTCAAAGCAGAAGGTCGAACTCGGCAAAAACGGCCGCGAAAAGCTCCCCGAGCTCTTCGACGCTGTCAGGAACAAGTTTCCGGATGCGGCCGTGGACATGCAGGACGGCCTGAAGCTCGACTTCCCGAAGAGCTGGGTACACCTCCGCCCCTCCAACACCGAACCGATCGTGCGCATTTACTCCGAGGCCCCCACGAAAGAAGAGGCAGAAGCGCTGGCAACCTCGGTACAGAGCACCCTGGAATCGCTCAATGGGTAAAGGGCCAAGAGGGCAGGGCGGATTCACGACCCAGCAGGACGACACTCTCCATGGCCGGAAAAAGGGGTCGGTGGACAGCTATATCGTCTCCCGCCTGCTCCAGTACATCAAGCCGCTCAAGGGGCTTGTCGCAACGGCGATCATCATAACCGTCGGCGGCTCGTTCCTCGGCCCCCTGCGCCCCTACCTCACGAAAGTCGCCATCGACGACCACATCTCTAAAGGGGACCTCCAGGGGCTGGGGGCCATCAGCCTCATTCTCGGCGCCGTCATACTGCTCGACGGCATCAAGCAGTACGCCGCCACATGGCTCGCCCAGGTCATCGGCCAGAAAGCGGTATTCAACATCCGCATGGACGTGTTCCGCCACCTCCAGAAACTCCCCGCCCGCTTCTACGACCGCAACCCCATCGGCCGGCTCATCACCCGAACGACCAATGACATCGAGTCCCTGAACGAACTGCTCTCGAGCGGCATCGTCACCATCCTCGGCGACACGCTCCAGCTCGTCTTCATCGTAGGGATCATGGTATGGATCGACTGGCAGCTCACGCTGGTGGTGCTTGCCATCCTGCCGCTCATGCTCTACGCCACCGTCTTCTTCAAGAGCCGGGTCCGCATCGCATTCCAGGACGTGCGTACCCATGTCGCCCGGCTCAACACCTTTTTCCAGGAACATATCACCGGCATGGCGATCGTGCAGCTCTTCAACCGCCAGGAGCGGGAAAGCGAAGCGTACGCCGCAATCAACCGCGACCACCGCGATGCCAACATCCGCACTGTCTTCTACTTCTCCATCTACTACCCCCTCATCGAAACCCTCAGCGCCGTAGCCGCAGGCCTGGTGATCTGGTACAGCGGTGTACGCCTCCTGAAGGCCGATCTCACCATCGGTATCGTCATCTCGTTCGTACAGTACATCTCGCTCTTCTTCCGTCCCCTGCAGCACCTGTCCGACAAGTTCAACACCATGCAGACAGCCATTGCCAGCTCAGACCGCATCTTCCGGCTGCTCGACGAAAAGGAAGGCCTTGAGGATGAGGGTGAAAAGGACGCCGCGTCCCCCCTCGATACCTTCACCGGCAGCATCGAGTTCAAGAACGTCTGGTTCGCCTATGAGCATGAGAACTGGGTTCTGAGGGACGTCTCCTTCAGTATCCGGCACGGGGAAAAGATTGCCATCGTCGGCGCCACCGGCAGCGGAAAGACCACCATCATCAACATCCTCTCGCGCCTCTACCCCTACCAGCAGGGCGAAGTCCTCGTTGACGGCATCCGGCTCGAAGAGATCCCCCAGCAGTCTCTGCGCAGCCTTGTCGGCGTGGTCATGCAGGACGTGTTCCTCTTCTCCGGCACCATTCAGGAGAACCTCGCGTTCGGCAACCCTTCCGTGCCTTTTGAAACGCTCCGTCAAGCCGCAGAAACGGTCGGCGCCGACCGGTTCATCCGGAAACTTCCCGGCGGCTACAGCTACCGCGTCCTTGAAAACGGCACCGGCCTGTCAACCGGCCAGAAACAGCTCATCGCCTTCGTCCGCGCCCTGCTCTACAACCCCGAGATCCTCGTCCTCGACGAAGCCACCAGCTCTGTCGACACCGAAACCGAAGGGCTCATCGACCGCGCCACCGAGCGGCTCATGAAAGACCGCACATCCATCATCATCGCCCACCGCCTCTCCAGCGTGCAGAAAGCAGACCGCATCATCGTCCTGCACAAAGGGGTCATCCGCGAAACCGGTTCCCATCAGGAACTGTTGAAAGAGCGCGGACTCTACCACAAGCTCTACCTCCTGCAGCACCCCGAGACCCTTACCGCCGAAGGCGCGTAAAGCAAAACGCTTGCGGCTACGACCGCTCAGTACTGCAACACTCCCCCTGTCAGTGGTACTGACCGAAAATCCCGCGGCAGTCGCCGCCCCCTCCACAACGGTTACCATCGAGCCCTATGGTTTTCCTTTTTCATGTATATATTAAAGTATGAGGCTCAGCTGTACTCCTCTACCAAACAGGAAGGCTCAAGTGACTGCTTCTGTCACGGGCTCAGTCACGTTATGATACTATTGATGCGTACAGTCAGACTGGAGGCTATATGATGAACAAACAAAGCGCTCTCGAACTGCTGAGCAGCAGCAAGCCTGAACTGCAAGCCCGTTTCGGTGTAGTCAGGCTGGCGTTGTTCGGTTCTACTTCCCGCAATACGGCAACCAGTGAAAGCGATGTTGATGTGTTGGTTGCTTTCGACGGACCTGCCACCGCCAAACGCTATTTCGGGGTGCAGTTCTTTCTTGAAGACCTCCTTGGCCGCCCGGTAGATCTGGTCACTGAAAAAGCCCTTCGAACAGAGTTACGCCCATTTATAGAACGGGAGCAGATCAATGTCTGATACCAACCAGCGCCAGTGGCGTTTGTCAAGGCAACAGTAAGATATGAGGGCCCCCGCCCGGGCAAGGTCGAGACCAGGGGGTCAGCAACGAACTGCCGCACCCATCCTGCCACCTCATGTCACCTTATGCCACCTCATGACTGATCAAGGGCTGAGCGCGCCAATGCATGCTGATGAAGGAGAACAGTCGATGCTCGATGCTGTTCCAGTTACAGCGAGCTGTCGCGCAGCACCTGCACCGGCTCGAGCTTCGCGGCGCGGGCGGAAGGGAATATGGCGGCGAAGGTGCTGATGAATACCGTGACGCCGATCACATAGAGGAAGTAGAGCGGGTTCGTCGACATGCTGAACCCGGTTTTCGAGATGGGGCCCTGCGAGTTCTCGATGGGGATGCTGGCGAAGATATCGATGGAGCCGATGGCAAGGATGCCGCCGAGCACCGCCCCGACAAGCCCCACAAGGAACCCCTCGAGCACGAAGAGCGACACCAGCTGCAGGCGTGAGAAGCCGAACGACTTCATGATGGCAATGTCGCGGCTCTTCTCGAACACGGTGGTCACGAGAATGTTTGCCACACCGAACCCGGAAACCACCCCCACGAACGCCACCAGCGAAAACACGATAGTGCCGATGCGGGCAAACAGGGAAAGCACGCCCGAGTTGGCCTCCTGCCAGGTGAGGGTGCGGTAGCCGGTGAGCGACTGGAGTTCCCGGGCAAGTAAGGTGTTGTCGAGCGGGTCCTGCACCTTCAGGGCGATGCCGCTCACCTTGTCCGGCGGCATGCCCTCAATGATCTGGGCCAGCTTGAGGGAGGAATAGACGCTGTTGTCGGTGGCGTTGACCCCCGAAAAGAAAATCCCCGACACCTTGCACTGCCGGCTCGGGCCCGTTCCGGGAATGATGGTCACCTCGTCGTTCAGCTTGAGCTCCATGTCGCGCGCAACCGTACGACCGACGAGCAGTCCGTTCGAGGTGCGGGCGAAGAGCGCGGCATCGCCTTCGGTCAGCTTGCCGTTGATGCCGCTGATGCTGTCCTCACGCTCAAGGTCCACCCCTTTCAGGAGCAGCGGCTCGTTCAGCCGGCCTTTCACCAGCATCACCTGCGATTCCACATAAGGGGAGGCGGCCGTCACCCTCAAATCGTAAGGCGGAGCGGCAAGCAGCGACAGGATGCGCCGGTAACTCCGGACCTCGTCACGCTCCAGTTTTTCAATATTGTCCACAACGAACGCCACCGACGACGGGCGGGCCTTGGCAAGCACGTTGACCGGAACCGGATCGATCTTCTCCCCTTTCAGGGTAATGTGCGGGGCGACGTCGATGATGGTCTCGACAAAGGAATCGAGCAGGCCGCGCGTGAGGGAAATGGTGGTGATCAGCACCATGGTGCTGACGGCCACCCCGATAATGGTGGTCAGGCTTTGGCGCCGCCGGCCGAGAAGGTGCCGGATGGCTATCTGGAACAATGTCTTCAGCATGGCGGGCGGGCGGTTCAGAAGGAAATATTATGGGATTTTTTATTAAGTTATGACTTTTACATAGAAGTATGAAACACAGGTAAAGGGCAAGAGAAGCAACCGGGCGGCATGAGCACCACCATCACCAACAGCACCGCAGAGCGGAAACACAGCCATGTCGACATCTGCCTGAACGGCGATGTTGCATTCAGCACCCCTACGACCGGGTTTGAGCGTTACCGGCTCCGCCACAACGCCCTCCCTGAAGTAAGCTTCGCCGACATCACGACAGAAAGCCGGTTCCTCGGCCGCAGGATAGGCGCACCGCTCATGATCTCCTCCATGACAGGAGGATACAGCGAGGCCGCAGAACTCAACCGCCAGCTGGCAGAAACCGCCGAACGCTTCCAGCTGCCTCTCGGTGTCGGCAGCATGCGCCAGGCGCTTGAAGACGACGCATACCGCGACAGTTTCTCCGTCGTGCGCCGCCACGCCCCCACCATACAGATATTCGCCAACATCGGCGCACCAGAGGTCGCCAAAGGCCTGTCCGACAAGGATCTTCACATCATGCTTGAGATGATCCGGGCCGACGGCCTCATCATCCATCTCAACGCCGCACAGGAACTTTTCCAGCCGGAAGGCGGAACCGATTTCCGCCGGGTGCTCGACAACATCGCCGACATTGCGGCCAAACTCCCCGTACCGGTCATCGCCAAGGAGGTCGGCTGCGGCATCTCCGGAGCAGTTGCCCGCAAACTCCTTGAGGCAGGGGTCCAGGTGATCGACGTGGCCGGTGCCGGCGGCATCAGCTGGCAGAAAGTCGAGGAAGCGCGCTACACGAGACGGTTCGGCTCCGACACGCGTTTCAGCCAGGAAGGGATCGAGGAACTGCTGAACTGGGGTATCCCCACCGCAGCGTGCGTGGTGGAAGTCGACGCCCTCAGGCCGAGGACAGCCGGAGGGCGTCCGTTCTCCATCATTGCCTCCGGCGGCATCCACAGCGGCCTTGACATCGCAAAATCAATCGCGCTCGGCGCGGACCTTGCCGCATCGGCCGGAGCACTCCTGCGTGCGCTCCACCACGGGACCCTCGAGGCAACCATCACCGCATGGCTCCAGGACCTCAGGGCCTCGATGTTCCTTACCGGATCGGCCAATGTAGCGGAACTGCAGAACAACAGACCCATCGGCGACACCGCCAAGCAACCTTGACACAACCAGCCATGACCGTCACGCACGAGCTCGTAGAACAAAAATACAGGGCATACCATAAGAGGATCAATGATGCGCTTGGGGCGTGCTTCAGCGCCACGACCCCGGCCACCCTCTATGCTCCGGCCCGATACATCCTTGAGGGCAAGGGCAAGCGCATCCGCCCATTCCTCACCCTGCTCGCCTCCGAAGCCGTCAGCGGCAACTCTGAAAATGCCCTGAAGGTTGCGCTCGCCGTCGAAGTGCTGCACAACTTCACCCTCATGCATGATGACATCATGGACGAGGCTGAACTCCGCCACAACCGACCGACCGTGCACCGGGAGTGGAACGCGAATGTCGCAATCCTCTCCGGCGACATGATGATCGCCTACGCCTACGAGCTTGCGCTCGAGGCCGAGAGCCACCGCCACTGCGAGCTCATCCACATCCTCAACCATGCCAACATCACCATCTGCGAAGGCCAGGCGCTTGACATGGAGCTTGAGGAGAAGCAGGACGCCACCATCGCCGACTACCTCGACATGATCTCCAAAAAAACAGGACGGCTCATCTCCGCGGCACTCGAAGCCGGCGGCGTATCGGCCGATGCAACCCGGGAGCAGCTCCAGAGCCTCGTTCTTTTCGGAGAGAAGATCGGCCGCGCCTTCCAGATCCAGGACGACTACCTCGACATCATGGCCGAAGACGGCAAGTCTGGCAAGATGGCCGGAGGAGACGTCATCAACGGCAAGAAAACCTACCTCCTGCTCCGCTCGCTCGAGCTCACGAGCGGTGCGGACAACGAACTTCTCCGCTCCATCTATATGAACAAGGGAATCGGCAAGGAACGCGTTCCCGATGTCAGGGCCGTCTTCGAACGCTGCGGGGTGCTCAAGGAGACTGCCGCCCTCATCAACAGCGATACCGAAGAGGCGCTTCAGGCACTCGAGAACCTCCCGAACGCCGAGGGCAGGGACTACCTCCGAGGCTTTGCCAACATCCTCATGAAGAGGGACTTCTGAAGGAGCCCGGGCGGCTTGACCCCCGAACCCTCCTGCTCGCCCTCACCCGGATTGCAGGCATCGGTCCGGCAAAGATGAAGGCACTCCTGGCCAGCGTCACTGAACCAGCGGAAATTGCCGGTCTCAGCCGGGACCGGCTCGCCCTCATCCCCGGCATCGGCGGACAGCTCTCGGGTGAAATCCACTCCTTTTTCCACCGCCCGATGGGGCTTCAGCAGTCGCTCGACGAAGCCCGCCGTCAGCTCGAACAGCTCCACCGCCTCGGCGGCAGGATGATGACGATCCTCGACCCGGACTACCCTCCCCTGCTCCGCGAAATCTACGACCCGCCGGCATGCCTGTTCATCCGTGGCACCCTGCCCCCTCAGCCGCAACCGGGGCTCGCCGTTGTCGGCACACGGCACTCTTCGACCTACGGCAAAGCCTGCGCCGCTCTGTTTTCCGGAGGACTTGCGGCATGCGGCATCACCATCTACAGCGGCCTGGCCTACGGCATCGACATGGCCGCCCATGAAGCAGCACTCAAGGCCGGAGGCACAACCGTGGCCGTGCTCGCCAGCGGAGTCGACACCGTATACACCGACCCAAAAGGGCGGCTCTGGCCGAAGATCGTGGAACGGGGGGCTCTCATCTCGGAAGAGTGGATAGGCTCGGAACTCAGTGCAGGGAAGTTCCCCAAACGCAACCGCATCATATCCGGAATCACCAGCGGCACCATCGTCATCGAGTCCGCCCTCAAGGGAGGCTCGCTCATCACCGCATCAAGCGCCCTTGAACAGAACAGGGAGGTGTTCGCCGTTCCCGGCTCAATCTTCAGCGCCCATTCAGAGGGCACGAACATGCTCATCCAGGAAGGCCGGGCCAAACCGGTCATGAAGATTGATGATGTGCTGGCGGAATTCGGGACGATGCTGCCGCCTTCACGAAAGGAGTGAAAGTATCCCTATCGCCGGGGGTGGAGGCATGAAAAGAATTCCCGCCGCCCGACAGGGAGCGCTATAGTTTTTAATCGCGGAATTATTACCTTTGAACATGTATTTCGTTCCATGGAACGACCATGGAACCGCAAGGAATCACTTCAAAATCAAACACGACCAAGATGAACCGCACCCGAGACCTTATGAGCCTGTGCCGCCGCACCGCCCTGGCCGCCGTATTCAGCATCATCGTCACCGTCCCCTCCCTGCAGGCCGCTCCGGTTGCCGGCAAGGTCGGAGTCGTCGATTTTCCGAGGATCCTCCAGCAGATGCCGGAAGCCAAACAGGCCGAAACAACCCTGAAAGCCACTGCCGCTCCCTTTGAAAAGGAGCTCCAGCGCCAGCAGGCCGAACTGCAGAAATCGGCTGAGGCATACGGCACCGCACGCGCATCAATGACCAAGCAGGCCCGCGACCTTAAAGAGAAGGACCTGAACCTGAAAGCCCAGGGCATGCAGAAATACAAACAGGACAAGTTCGGCCAGGGCGGCGTGCTTGACCTCAAGCAGCAGGCGCTCATCACCCCCATCCGCCAGAAGCTCCTTACAGCGGTCAAGACCGTTGCCGACCGTGAAGGCTACTCGCTCGTCCTAGACAAGCAGGCCATGGTGTACGGATCGGCGGACAGCGACCTCACCTTCAAGGTCATGAACCAGCTCAACATCAAGTAACCGTTCCGTTCACCACCAGTCAGCTTCATGGGCATCCCTCGACAGCATACCGCCACCGCACAACGGGGTGCCCATACCATCCTTATTACTGCCTTCATCCTCTTCTTCTCTGCCGGCTGCACTGCGCCGAAAGGCAATGAGCCCCGGCCGGATGCCCCCGTCGTCAAAAACAACAGCCCCGTTCAGGAAAGCTGGAGCTTCCGGTTCACAGTCACCGAAGAGGGCATCAGGAAATCACTGATCACGGCCGGCCATGCCGCCGAGTACAGGATTGAGGGCGGCAGCGAGCAGCATCTTGATGAGGGCGTGGCTGTCAACTTTTTCGATGCAGACGGCAACACCACCACCCACATCTCGGCAGACCGCGCCATCGTCTATGAGAATCAGGACATCGAGGGAATGGGCAACGTGGTGATATCCTCCAAAGACAGTACCGTCATCAGAACAGAGTACGCCCGGCGCTCAGGCAGCGACCGCATGATCCGCTCTGAGCGGTTCGTCACCATCAAAAGGCCCGGTCAATCAATCAACGGATACGGATTTGAAAGCGATCAGGAACTCAAGCATTATCGTATATTCCGTGGCAGCGGAGAAGGCCTGATCAACAAGTAACACACACAACGAAGTCCAGTTTTTCATGAAAGTACATCTGCTCAAATCAAAAATCCACAACGCAATCGTCACCAGCGGCGATCTTGAATACGAAGGCAGCATCACCATCGACTGTGAGCTCCTGGAAAAAGCCGACATGATCCCCAACGAAAAGGTCCTCGTCGTCAACAACAACAACGGCGAACGGTTCGAAACCTACATCATCAACGGTGTCAGGGGATCGCGGGTAATCCAGCTGAACGGCGCAGCAGCGCGCTGTGCGCTTCCGGGAGACGAAATCATCATCATGACCTTCTGTGAAATCGATGCCGAAGAGTCCAGGGAGTTCAAGCCCATGGTGCTCATCGTCGACCGCAACAACAACCCCAAGCGCCGCCACCGCATCGGGGAGGAAGACGAGCAGCTCGACTGAACAGCAGCCCGAAAGGCGAAGCACGGAAGAACGAACCACACACACCCGTCAAGTCACCTACCCATGTCCCTCGCAATCGTCATCATGGCAGCGGGCAAAGGCACCCGCATGAAGTCCGACCTGCCGAAGGTCCTCCACAAGGCGGCAGGGCGCGCTCTCATCGAGCACGTCATCCTGAAGTCAGAAAGCCTCAAGCCCGACACCATCATCCTCATCGTCGGCCACCAGGCCGATCAGGTGAGGAACGCCGTCCGGCATTTCCCGGTCACCTGTGCCCTGCAGGAACCACAGCAGGGCACAGGCCATGCCGTCATGCAGGCCGAAGCGGCCCTCGCGGGGTTCGGGGGTGAAGTCCTCATCCTCTCCGGTGACGCTCCGCTCTTCACCGAAGAAACGCTCCGGAACCTCATCAGCTTCCATAGAGAAACAGGGGCAGCCGCCACCGTCCTCACCGCCGACATAAGCGACCCCACCGGATACGGCCGTATCATCCGAAAATCCGGCACCGACAGCGTTGAAAAGATCGTCGAAGAGAAAGACGCTTCGGAGACACAAAAAGCCGTTCCGGAAATCAACTCCGGCGTCTATGTCTTCGATGCCCACACCCTTTTCAGCTCCCTCAAGGAGATCACGACCGACAACGCCCAGGCGGAATACTACCTTACCGACGTCTTCGGGGTCTGTTTCCGGAAAGGCCTGCGTGTCGCCGCATGGAAGACCCCCAACCCCGACGAGATCCACGGCATCAACACCCCCGAGCAGCTGCTGCACGCCGAACGCCTCCTCCTGCAGTCGTAAAAAAACGAACACGCAACATCCATGCAAAAGCGCCCGTGAAACCCACGGGCGCCTTTGCTCATAGGCTTTTATAAAAGAGACCGCTCAGCTTTTCAGGGCAATAGCAAAATTATCTTACATCTCAATAACAAAGTAACCTTACACCAATCAAGAGGCCTAAGCAGCATGACGCACTGAGGGCCTTACGTAGAGAATTGGAAATGAGGACAGGCCGTATTGATCCCCTGATGAGGGGTCCCCGGCAGTGAAATGGTGGTACGTCGGCTTATTTGCGGGAACGGCGGGGCTTGTCTTCGGGTGCGCTCAAGGGGAGGGAGGCAGAGGGCGAGGAGGTGTCGATGCCTTCATGGCCTTTCTCGATGCCGCTGTCGCGCATGGAGTAGAACTCGACGAGGTTGCCGTCGGGGTCCATGACGAAAAATGCACGGCCTTCACGACGGTTCGAGGGACGGGTGACGAGGTGTACGCCTTTGGACTCCAGATATGCGGCAGCATCGTCGACCTCATGGTTGGAGGGAAGACGGAACCCGAAATGATCGACGCGGATGTCGCGCGCCTCACGGGTGCCCGGAGTCTCGGCCTTCACCAGCACCAGCAGATCGGAATTGATGCGCAGGTAGGTGATGTTGGCCCCGACCCGGTGATCGAGGCCGAGGCCCAGGATATCGATGTAGAACGCTTCGGCTTCACGCAGATCGTTGACCCGGAGCGTAATCTGGTTAATCCCCGTCAGTTTCATCATCTTCTTCGAGTTTTACCACTTTAGGTTCCGCCGGCTTCTCGAGGGTGTAATCAAACTTGTGGTTGAAGAACTCTTCAACAGCGCGGTGCGATGCTTTCTCACGGGTCTCGAACTCAAGGCTGATGGCGATCTGCTCCGGGAACACACGGTCGGATTCCGACTCGCTGCTCGGATTGCGGATCATCTCCTTGTATGGCATGAGCTTCTCTTCGAGTTCAGCCCGCTCTTCGTCGTGGATCTTCTTTGCACGCTTGGAAATGGCGACCACCGTTTCGTACAGGTTATCGTGGGAGCTTCTCAACTTGTTCAGGTCAACAGGTTTGACTGACATCGTTCAGGTAGTTTGCTTGGTTGAAAGAAAATTGCTGATGGCAAGAATCACGGCCTCGACCGCATCCTCCAATGTATCGTTGATGATGACGGTATCGAACCGGTCGGCAAATCCGAGCTCGAGCCGAGCGCGCTCGAGACGCAGCTTCAGGCTCTCTTCATCTTCGCTCTTGCGGGACTGCAGCCGCTCTTTCAGCACATCCATCGAGGGAGGCGCCAGAAAGACCAGAAGTGAACTGTCCGGAAAAAGCTTTTTCAGGTTCATGGCCCCCTTCACATCAAGATCAAGCAGAAGGTCCGTTCCCTGTGCCATGGCCTCGCGGGTCTTCTGGAGAAGGGTACCGTAATGGTTGCCGAAGAAGAATTCATGTTCGATGAACCCGCCGTTTCGGATCTCCGACTCAAAGTCCTCTTTCGAAAGGAAGTGGTAGTTCACCCCGTCAACCTCGCCCTCTCGCATGGGACGCGTGGTGGCCGACACTGAAAAACGCATGGAGGGGAAGCGCTCGAGCACACGGCGGGCAATCGTCGACTTGCCGGTTCCCGACGGTGCTGAAAACACCACAAGCCGACCCACTCTCTCTATCTCTTCTGCCATACGCTACTCTATGTTCTGGAGCTGCTCCCGGATTTTCTCGAGCTCCTCCTTGATATGGACAACTTTCTGGGAGATTTCCGCGCTCTGTGATTTTGATGCGATCGTATTTGCCTCGCGGAGCTGTTCCTGGAGAAGGAAGTTCAGTTTCCGTCCCGTTCCGCTCTCGTCGTTATGCATCTCCTCGAGGAAAAACTTGTTGTGGCTCCTGAACCGGGTCAGCTCTTCGGTAATGTCAAGCCGGTCGGCCGAGAGCACCAGCTCCATTTCAAGCCGGTCTCGGCTGTAGGCAATGTCCTTGCCGGCAACAGCTTCGACCTTCGCCGCGAGTTTTTTGCGGACCACCTCGAGATTGCCCCCGGCAAGGGTGCTGACAAGGGAGAGCGTGTCTTCAATTTCGGCTATCCTTTTGCCAAAATCCTGCAGCAGCTCTTCACCCTCCCGGCGGCGCATCTCCTTCAGGCGTTCGACAGCCTCCAGAACCAGGGGCTTTACCATCGGCCAGAGAACCTCGGTGTTGTCAAGCGGGGTGGTTCCGTTGTCGAAGACTTCAGGAAAACGGAGCAGATGCTCAAGGGTGACGGGAGAGTCGACGCCCGCGGCCTCACTGAGGCGGTCGAGAAGCGCCCGGCAGGCTTTAGCCTTTTCCGGGTTGACGCTCGCCGTTATCGGCTGATCGTCGTCCGACTGGACCTGCACATATACGGAGATCTTGCCCCGCTGGAACCGCTGGCGTACCAGCTCACGGACTTCGAGTTCGTAGGAAAGGAGCTGACGGGGAAGCTTGACGCTGATTTCAGCAAACCGGTTGTTCACCGAACGAAGCTCGACAAGGGCTTTCACCCCGCCCGCCACCAACTCGGCACTGCCGTATCCGGTCATACTTTCTAGCATAATCCCACCCGCGTCTTAAAGTTTTGCTGGTAACCGCCGTCCGTGTTGAAAGGCGCGCCCTGCAGGAAAGCGCACCCTGCAGGGCCTGGCCGGCAGAAGCGCGCCCGTCCTGAGCCGGTCGGCCTGCTTACTTGCGAAGATCGAGGTCGGCGAGAACCTGGCGGTAACGCGCGATGTTGACCTGCTGGAGATACTTCAGGGCTTTCTTGCGCTTGCCGACGATCATCAGAAGGCCGCGGCGCGAGTGCTTGTCTTTCGGATGCTGCTGCAGGTGGCCGGTCAGCTCAGTGATCCTGCGGCTGAACAGGGCGACCTGTACTTCGGTCTTGCCGGTGTTCTTGTCGTTGCCGCCGAACTGCGTAATGACTGCTGCCTTGTGCTCTTTTGAAAGGGTCATGTTCTCTTGCTGTTAGTATGGTAAATCGATTGACCTGCAATATAATATTCCTAACAATACAACTCCACCGTTTTTTTATCTTTTTCAAGCTGCTGGCGCAGCGCCTCAAGAGTCGGGAACTTCCGCTCCCTGCGGATGAAGTGAAGCAGATTGAAGGAGAGCTCCCTGCCGTATAGCGAACCCTCCCACCCGAGGATGTGTGCCTCCACCGATGTCCTCCCGCCGTCTTCAACCGTCGGGCGGACGCCAACGTTCATCATCGCCATCCAGGATAAGCCGTCGATATTCGATTCGGCAACATAGACGCCGCTCTGCGGCAGCAGCTTGTGCGGGTCCGGAATATGGATGTTTACCGTAGGGAACCCGAGCCCCCTTCCGCGTCCGTCGCCCTCTACCACCGTGCCGGAAATGGTGTAGAACGAACCAAGGAATGCGTTGGCCTCTTCTATCCGCCCCAGGCCGAGAAGCTGGCGGATGCGGGTGCTGGAGAAATGCTCGTCGGCGATGCGTACTTCGCTCTCCACGTCGACGGTGAACCCGAGTTCCAGGCCGAGCCGCCGGAGGTCATCTCCGCTGCCGCTCCGGTTCCGTCCGAACCCGTGGTCATAGCCGATGACAATGCTTTTGGCCCCGAGCAGCCCCACGAGCACGTTTTTGATGAACTCCTCTGAACTCTGCATGGCGAACTCGGGCGTGAAGCGGACGACGAACAGCAGGTCGACGTCGGCAGAGCGGAGCAGTGTGATCTTTTCTTCAAGGGTGGTGAGCAGGCCGAGCGGCCCGGTCACTTCCCCCCCGAGCACCCGGCGGGGGTGCGGGTCAAAAGTCACCACGACACTCCGCAGAGCGCGCTGACGGGCAATCGAGACCATCCGGGAAATGATCTTCCGATGTCCGCGGTGCACGCCGTCAAACGCACCCACCGTCACGGCGGAAGCCACAACGGGAAACTCTTCCGGCTCTTCTGAGCGGAAGGGAAACACCCGGTTGCTGCGGTACTCAACGATCTGCATGCTGGCGGCTGCGGTCTTCTCTGTTATTATCGGCTATTCTAGCTTCTTCTCTGTCATGCTCTGCATTACCCGCAGCACTGTCAAGCGCTCTGCTGCCCTCTCTTTCATGCTGCGCCAAAACACCACCCGGCTGCTGCTCATCCACCGCAATCTGGCTGAGGATGCGCGCCCTGGCATCCTCGACACTCATCGCATCCTCCACCCTGTACGGACCGACAGCCGTCCGCCGGAGACCGGCAAGGTATGCGCCGACGCCGAGCGCCATGCCGAGCTCATCGGCAATCACCCGGATATAGGAGCCTTTCGATACCAGGAGCCGGCAGTAGACGAGAGGGCCCTGCATATGGGTCACTTCGAACTGGTGAATCACGATCTCTTTGGCCTTCCGCTCCTTCACCTCTTCACCCTTCCGGGCCAGTGCGTAAAGGCGCTTGCCCTCATGCCAGGAAGCAGAGTGCATGGGCGGCTGCTGGAGGCGCGGGCCCACAAACGCCAGGGCGGCGGCGCGGACCATCGCAAGCGTGATGTGGCCGGCAGGGGTATGATCAGTCTCGGGGGTTTCAACATCGTGGCTTGCGGTCCGGGCACCAAGCTTGATGACGGCAAGGTACTCCTTGTCGAGCCCTTCGAGCGAAGCAATCTCTTTGGTCTTTCTGCCGGTTGCAAGAATGAGGAGCCCAGTGGCCTTCGGGTCAAGCGTGCCTGAGTGGCCCACCTTCCGTTTCAGGCCGCCCCGCTTGTAGGTGTTGCGGATCTTGGCGACGACATCGAACGAGGTCCAGTCGAGCGGTTTATCAAGGAGCAGGAACTCCCCCGCTTCCGGGACCCCTTTCGTGCTGGTGTGTTCTGCTTCCATTATCGGATTGCCCCCGAAGGGGGCCCTCAGGCGTTGTCCCCGTCGTCCTTGCGGACCGAGCGGAGCAGTTCCTCGATGCGGTTGGCCTGCTCGAAAAGCCGGTCCTCGAAAAACTCCAGTTCAGGGATGCGGCGGAACTGGTGGCGGATCCTGGTGGAAAGGATATGGCGGATGTTCTTGGTCTCATCCCGCAGGAACTCCATCGCAGCCGTCCGCTGTTCCTCCGACCCGATAATGGATACATAGGCCCGTGCCAGACCGAGGTCAGCGGTGACTTTCACATCAACCACGGTCAGCAGCGGTCCGCCGCGCGGATACTCCTTCTCAAGGATGGCTCCCAGCTCCTGCTGCAGGAGCGAAGCAACTTTCTCGGTTCGTCTCGACATGCCGTACTGCTGCAGTTCAGAGTTTGCGTTTCTTCTCGACGATGCGGTAGGCTTCCACCACGTCGCCGACCTTGATATCGTCATAGTTCTTAAGCCCCACGCCGCACTCATAGCCGGCATCGACCTCTTTCACGTCATCCTTGAAGCGCCGGAGCGTATCGAGCATGCCATCGTAAATCTGGACACCGTCGCGCAGCAGGCGTACCTTTGCGTCGCGAAGGATCTTGCCCTCGAGCACGTGGCAGCCGCCGACGTTGCCGACCTTCGGCACCCTGAACACCTGGCGGATTTCCAGCGAGCCGAGGCTCTCCTCGTGCAGTTCGGGGGAAAGCATGCCCTCGAGCGCCTTTTCGACATCCTCGAGCACATGGTAGATGACACTGTAGAAGCGGACGTCAAGGTCCTCCTTCTCGGCCAGTTTCTTGGCGTTGACGTTCGGACGGACCCTGAAGCCGATGATGATGGCGTCGGAGGCAGCTGCAAGCAGCACGTCGGTTTCGGTGATCTGGCCCACACCCTGGTGGATGATCTGTACCTTGACCTCCTCGTTCTGGATCTTCATCAGCCCGTCTGCAAGTGCCTGGATGGAACCGTCGGTATCGGCCTTGATGATGACGCTGAGCTCCTTCATCAGACCCTCCTTGATCTGGCGGGCGATGCTGTCGAGCTTCACGCGGGTGCTGCGGCGGAACTCATGCTCGCGGCGGATGATCTGGCGCTTCTGGGCAAGATCACGGGCCTCTTTGTCGGAAGCCATCACCGTCAGCACGTCACCGGCCTGCGGCAGGTCCTCGAAGCCGAGCACACTTACCGGCTGCGAAGGACCGGCACTCGGGATGCGCTTGCCGCGCTCATCCATCAGCGCCCGGACCTTGCCCATGATGTTGCCGGCAACGAACGGGTCGCCGACCTTCAGGTATCCGCGCTGCACGAGCACCGCGGATATGACGCCCTTGCCCTTGTCAAGCTCACTCTCGACGATGACGCCGGTAGCGGGAACATCTTTCGAGAAGTTGCCCTTCAGTTCGCGCATTTCAGCCTCGGTAAGCACCTTCTCCATGAGCTCCTCGATGCCGAGGCCTTTCTTGGCTGAAATCTCCTGGCACTGGCTTTCGCCACCCCACTCCTCGACGAGCACGCCGGCCTCGGAGAGCTGGGTCTTGATCTTCTCTGGGTTGGCCTCCGGCTTGTCCATCTTGTTGATGGCCACCACAATCGGCACTCCTGCCGCCTTGGCATGGTTGATTGCCTCGATGGTCTGCGGCATGACGCTGTCATCTGCCGCCACAACGAGGATGACGATATCCGTCACCTGGGCGCCGCGGGCTCGCATGGCGGTAAAGGCTTCATGGCCCGGGGTGTCGAGGAAGGTGATCTTGCGTCCGTTCGATGCCGTGACTTCATAAGCCGCCACATGCTGGGTGATGCCGCCGGATTCACCGGCCACCACGTTGCTGTTGCGGATGTAGTCGAGCAGCGAGGTCTTTCCATGATCGACATGGCCCATGATGGTGACCACCGGGGGACGGGTCTCGAGATCCTCGTCACGGTCCACCACCGCTTCGACAGCCGTGGCCTCGACTTCGGAGATGAACTCGGCCTCAAAACCAAACTCGAGCGCGATGAGCTCGATCGACTCTTTGTCAAGCCGCTGGTTGATGGTCACGAACTTGCCGAGAGCGAAACACTTCTGGATGATGTCCTTGGCCGTAACGCCCATCAGCTCCGCCAGCTCGTGCGGAGAAGCGTACTCGGTAACCCGCATGATCTGCTGTTCGGATTCGCGGAGCAGGTCTGCCTCCTCCTGCTCACGCTCACGCTCCATTTTGCGCTGCTTGCGGAACTTCGAGCGCGAGCCGGTGCCGGAGCTGTCGTCCATGCCACTGATGGTGGTACGGATGTTTGCCGAAATGACCTTGTCGTCAACGGCGGGTTTCTTTTTCTTCCCTTTCTTCTTGCCTACGCCGAACCCTTCCGGCTGCACACCGGCGACCGGTTTCTTCTTCGGCACACCGTCCTCATCGAGGGTGGTTGAGCTCGGGGTTTCGAACTCATCTTTGAGTGCGACGGCCTGTTCACGGAAATTCTTTTTCTTGCCCTTCTTCTTACGATCGGCCTCGCTCTGCATGTCGAGGGTGCCGAGCACCGTCAGACCGCCAATGTTCTTCGGTGCGTCGTATGATACAATCTGGTCGTTGGGAACGGCCTCCACGACCGCCACCACCTCAGGGGCCGGGGGCTCGGGAACGGGTTCAGGGACGGGTTCCGGGAGAGGAGCGGAAAGTGCTTCGGATACCGGTTCGGCGGCGGGTACACCAGCTGGTGCAACAGCAGGTGCGGACTCCGTTGCCGGAGCTGGCGTTTCGGGAGCAAGGGGAGAGGGCGCCTCTCCGGCAGCAACGGGGACCGGAGCCGGCTGTGCGGCGGCACGGACCGGGGGCTCATGTACCGGAGGGGCGGGGCTGGGGGTAAGGGTTTCACGGAGTATCTGCTCCTTCTCGACGGCGCGGCGGGACTGCTCCTCAAGGCGCGTCAGGCGGAGCTGTTTCTCGGCGCGGATCTTGCGGGTCTCATCGACCATCTTCTTCTCGTTGCTGAACTCAGCAAAAATCAGGCCGCGCATCTCCGAATCCACCATGGAGGATGTTGAAGCCACCTTTGCCCCTCCCTCTTTGACGAAGCGCAGGACTTCCTGCGGGCTAACCTGCAGCTCTCTTGCTATGTCACTGATCCGGTATTTCTTGTCCATGTCCTCAACGGCCATTACATCCTCCTCTGGATTAAAAAACTCTTTACTCTTTATCCGCCCCGACGCCGCCTGCCCCGCCGATTCATCACTCCTCGTCGGGGGCCGTTTCGCCGGCGGACAGGGGGGCCTGAGCCTCATCCTCATCCACGGCTGCATCCGCTATCCCGCTGGCTTCAGGGTCAGCAGGAACCTCAGGGGCCGCATCTTCTCCACCTCTGTCGGACGCATCGAAAAACAACGGTTCGGGCTCCTTGAACAGATCCTCCAGATCCTCGTCCGAGAACTGCTCCTTCACGGTGCGGTAGATCGTATCGGCAATCTTGTGCCAGTAGCGCTTTTCGTCATCGCTGATACGGCGTTCCCTCGGTTTGGCGGGACCGCGCATGCTCTTGCCGAACACGGTGACTTCTTCCTGTCGCTGCGGGCCGAGCAGTGCCTGCTCGATCTCCTCCACGCCGGCTTTCAGCGCTTTCTTGGCGGTATCGAGGCCGGCATCGAGCAGCTGGTAGATCATGTCGTCGCCAAACTCCTCGCGGAACTCGATGATGTCGATGTCGGTAGGATCCTCCATCGAACGGTCAATCACGTCGCGGTAGACATCGATCTCATATCCGGTCAGTTTCTCGGCCAGATGGATGTTGTTGCCGTTCTTGCCGATCGCGTATTTGATCTGGTCGGGCTTCAGCATCACACGGGCCTTGCGGGTCTTCATGTCGGCATGTACCGTAAGCGGGTCGATCTTTGCCGGCTGCAGTGCACGTGAAATATAGACCTGCGGTTCGTCGCTGTAGTAGATGACGTCGATGTTCTCGTTGTTGAGTTCCTTGACGATGCTCTGGATGCGTTTTCCCCGGTAACCGACCGTGGCGCCGACAGGGTCGATGCGTGCGCTCGTCGATTCGACGGCGACTTTCGCCCGCTCGCCCGGCACGCGGGCGATGCCCTTGATGACGATGAGGCCGTCAAGGATTTCGGGGACTTCCTGTTCGAAGAGTTTGTAGAGAAAGCGGTCGTCGACACGCGATACGATGACCTTCATGCCGCCGTCCGCCTTCTCCTTCTCTTCCATCGTACCGTCATCGAGGCGTACCTTCACCCGCTCGCGCTCGATGTTCTTCACATAGAGCTTCATGCGGGGGGTACGGCGGGGGTTGTCCTTCTTCATCATCTCAGACTTCGGCAGCACCAGTTCGACCCGGTGGTCTTTCGATGTGTTGTAGGTGAAGATCACCTCATTCGAACGAACCTGGTATACCTCGGCAGCGATCACCTCGCCGACCTTCTCGAGGCACTCTTCATACACAACCATACGCTCAAGGTCGCGCACCTTTTTCTGCACCGACTGCTTGATGATCTGGATGGACTTGCGCGTGAGGTAGTCGTCAAGCTTGATGGGACCCTCTTCATAGTAATCACCGACTTCAAGCGATTCGTCGATCCTGCGGATCTCCTCGAGGCTGATTTCGATCGGTGCGATGTCCACCTCTTCGACGATCTTCTTCAGGATATAGACCTCGAAGTCGCCTCTCTCAGGGTTGATGAAGATGTTGGCCTCGACCTCCGGGTCGTAGTCCTTGCGGAGCTGCTTCTGGATGATATCCTTCAGAAGGTCGGCAATGTCCATTTTCACCGCAGCGCTCTCAACGCGCTTGTCGAGGAAAATCTTCGACTGCTCGATTTCACCGAACGCGCTAGCGATCTGTGCCTTCCTGTCAGCTCCTTCAGCTTTTACCTGCTTTCTGGCCATCTCATTCTATGATTGTGCATTTATAAAAAAAGACAAACTCAAATTTCCGCTTCCGGAACCGCGCGGCTTACCGCATCGAGCTCCAGCGTCATATCTTCAGTCTCTTCCTGCCGTCCCTTCTTCTTTGCAGTCTGGGGCTTGAGGGTTATCGATCCGCCACCTTCCGTGAGCGACACCGCCTGCAGGTGCCCCGCCACCTCATGCTCAACGCCTTCCGTGTCGCGGTACCACACCCTCAAAAGCCTGCCCACATGCCGGCCGTACTGACGCCGGAGCACGAGCGGTTCACCGAGGCCGGGAGAGCCGACCACAAGGTCGAAATCCTCGCCCATCGTTCCCGAGAGAGCCTCGTCCTCCTCCAGCCGTTCACGGATGCGCCGTGCAAAAAAAGAGCACTGGTCGATACGCACGCCGGAATCGGCGTCCAGAATAACCTCGATCTTGCGGTGCACCGCCGAGCCCTTGACCGTCATCGCGACGAGGTAGACGCCCTCGCCCTTTGTGCCGACGGAGTCCTCGAGTATGTTCTGGACGATTCCTTCGATATGACTGTCAATCGAGCCCTGCATGGCAATAAAAATTGTGTTCGTGTGCCCTGAAATCGGGGAAAACAAAAAAGTGGGGATCCCCCACTTCACATAAGAAAAATTCCGGATCCTTCTTCCCCTCTTCAAACGCTGCACGCTAATGTACAAAAAAAGCCTGCAACAGTCAACAACATTACGCGCCGCCCCTCTCTTCGTCCCGAAGCCTGCTCTCCACCACCTCGAAATCAGCCTCCTCGGCCTCTTTCGGCCCCGGTGTGCGGCTCTTCGGCCCTAACGGTACGCGCCCTTCAGCCGCCCCCTGGAGAAAGGAGACGAACGCGCTCCTCAGCACCCGCATGAGCAGGCGTCCGATGAGCCAGAGTACGACGAGAAAAAGGAAGAATTTCAACATGTTCAACTATACAACACCGGAACTCAAAAAAAAAATCCCGGGGCGGAATGCCTGAACCGCCCATGAGCACACAGGAATGATCTCTTGGAAAGGGCGCCAAAAAGATTTATACTTTTTAAAAGTACGAATAAGACAAAAAGTTGTCGCCATGGAAGAACATTTTCGCGATACCATACGACAGAAGATCGTCGATTCGCAGGCCAGGGCCTATCCCTCCTTCACCCGGAGGGACACCCGCATACCGGCCGTTGCGGGAAAAGCCGTAGCGGTCATCGGCATGCGCAGGGCGGGCAAGACCACCCTGCTCTGGCAGCTCATGCAGGAGAGCGAGGAGAGCGGGACCGGCCGCGAGGAGATGCTCTACTTCAGCTTCGAAGACGAGCGCCTTGTGGGGATGCGGGCCACGGACCTCCAGCTGGTCGTCGAGGAGTACTACCGGCTGCACCCCCGGCTCAGGGACAACAGGAAGGTCCTCTTCTGTTTCGACGAAATCCAGGTGGTGGAGGGCTGGGACGCGTTCGCGAGGCGCATCCTCGACAGCGAATCCTGCAGGGTCTTCCTCTCCGGCTCCTCGGCGAAGATGCTCTCGCGGGAGGTCGGCACCAGCATGCGCGGCAGGGCGCTGGAAGCCACACTCTATCCGTTCAGCTTCAGGGAGTACCTGCGCCACCGGAGCCTCGAACCCCGGGAGGAGCCCGCACGGTGGACCAAGAGGGATCGCTCCGCCATCCGCCACGAGCTCGAAGAGTACCTCGTCTACGGAGGGTTCCCCGAAAGCCTGGGGGTGAGGGGGCGCGACCGGATGGAGCTCCTGAAGAGCTACGTCGACGTCACGCTGCTGCGCGACGTCATCGAACGGCACGAGGTCTCCAACCCCACGGCGCTGCGCCGGATGGTCCGCCACCTGCTCGCCAACCCTGCGGGCTCCTTCAGCGTCAACCGCTTCCACAACGATCTGAAGTCGCAGGGCATCACCGCCGGAAGGGAGAGCGTCTACGACTATCTCGGCTTTCTCGAGGACGCGTTCCTGCTCCGCACCGTCCCGATAAGCACCACCTCCGAACGCCGCAGGATGGTCAACCCGAGGAAGGCCTACCCGATAGACATGGGGCTGATAGGCCCCTACGACCGGTCGGGCAAAGCCAACACCGGCCATGCCCTGGAAACGTGCGTCTATCTGGAGCTCTGCAGAAGGGGATATGAGGTCGCCTACGTCAGGACCGGCGAAGGGTACGAGGTCGATTTCCATGCGACGGACCCGGAGGGGAACGAGATGCTGATCCAGGTCTGTGCAGCAGCGGCCGACAGCAAGACTCTTGCAAGGGAGGTGCGCGCGCTCGGGAAAGCGGCAGAAGAACACCCCCGCGCCGAACTGCTGCTGATTACGATGGAGCCGCCGGCTGGAAAGGGGCTTTCAGGAAAGGTCAAAACCGTGCAGGCCGAGGAGTGGCTGCTGGAAGAGCTGCCCTGGAGATGACGGCAGCCTAGCGCACCCTCATCCGAACATCAAACGGATCGCCGTTGAAACAGGTCAGCACACCCCCGACCGTCTGGACGACGGTCGAGCAGTTGGCGACGTTGAAGGAAAGATCGAGCCCCTGCGTGGCGCGAGTCACCGCGGCGTCAAGCTCGAACACGACGACCAGGCGGGCAACGTCGCCGAGACTGTTTTCGGCGATCCCGGAAGCAGGGATCTTGCCGCTTTCAGCCACAAGGAAGCGGCCTCCGGAGGAGTAGGACTGGGCATTGGACTCGAGGGAATTGAAATAGAAGGTCGTATAGCCCCAGTCGCCTAAGCTTGTGGCTATCTGGGCCGCCGTTTTCGGATCGCCCTTGTACCGGTATACCGTGGAGCCTGAACGGGAGTAACAGAGGGTGTTTACCGGCAGCGTCACCTGATCGCCGCCGCCGGGGTTATTGGTTGTATGCGCCCGAGAGAACTTCGCATGCGCCTTGACCTCCACCCTGGGAGCCAGGATCACGTAGCCGTGCGTGTATGTCCAGTCAGGCGGCCGCTCGAGCAGCGACGAGAGGAGTGAGGACTCGCCGTTCTTCACCTCCAGGAGCAGCGGCTCGGAGCCGCTCTCGAAAAGCTTTACTGCCGTATCGCCCGCATCGAAAGCCACGGAGGTAGTTGGCGACACCGGCGGCTCCGTGCAGAACCCAACCTCATAGATGAACACCCGGTAGCTGTCGGGCTCGATATAGCAGTTCCTCGCTGAAGTGATCTGGCCGCTGACGGGGTCGATCTGGCAGGCTTCGTCAGCTAATATAATCCCAGTAAAAAAGATGAACAAAAACGCCACTTGTAGTGGCAATAATAAACGCTTCTGCTTATTCACCGGCGAGATCCTCCGTCAGGATAGAAAAAAGCTCGGTCATATGGAGACCGAGCCCTTGTTGCCTTGAAAATAAAAATCACCGAACCTGAAGATTAATATCAAAAGGCCCCCCACCCAGCCCGTTAAGCTGTCCCTCTGAAGGCTGTTTGACGGTACAGCCATGGCCAACGTTAAAAGAAAGACTTGCAGATGTCGTGGCCGGAGTAATGAACACGCTTCCAAGGTCAATCATCGCAAACAGCTTCTCAATTGTCCGCCATCTGATCATTTTGAACATCTTTTCCAAGGCGATATTGACCGTCAACCAAGTACGCATGAACTGTCAAACCTGCTGTTGATGTGCCTTGAAATTCGTAAGTCTGGGTCTGTCCGAATGTATTCATATTCTCAACATATATTTTTCCCATCCGAGGCGCGGATGCTGATGGAAAACCTCACCCAGAGCCGCGGGACAGTCAAAAAAGCCGTGGGGCGCAAGGCTGTCGAAGAACGATTGGTAAATATTTATGAATCAAGGGGCCCCGAGGCTCTCAACCGCATCAGGGATGAGGCCCGCAACATCTCAGCCGCTCTGGGTTTCGAGAAGGAATGCGGTATGCTGCATGACCTCATCGGGAGCATTCCAGGAACAAAAAGTGCCCGACTTTCGACAGTAGCGGGTCGCGCTCTGGCAAGAGGGATACCTCTTGATGCCGCTCGTCTGGAACTGTTCGAAACATTGGCAGCTGCATTGCGGACAACGCCCCTCATGCAGAAACACACTCCGGCCACAACGGAAACAGCTCACTTCAATTTTGCTTTTCTGGAGTCCTATTTCAGCAACTTCATCGAAGGGACGGAATTTGATATCTCTGAGGCCCGCCAAATTGTGCTTGAAGGCAAAATCATCGACCAACGCCCGAAAGACTCGCACGATATCCTTGGAGTATTCTGGCAGGCCATCGATCCGGGATGGTCACTTCAATCGACAGCACCGGGAGAAGCCGTCCTGCAGCAATTGCGACAGCGCCACCGTACACTGATGAAAGAACGGCCGGAAACGGCACCCGGTGACTTCAAGGACCGCGAAAATGGTGCCGGGAACACCACATTCGTCTTGCCGAAGAATGTCCAGGGAACACTGATAGAGGGAAGCAAACTCCTGCCTTCGGTGCCGCCCGGCATGGCAAGGGCGCTTCTTGCAATGTTCATCGTCTCGGAAGTACATCCGTTCATCGACGGAAACGGCCGGCTGGCACGCCTGGTCATGAACGCAGAGTTGTCGCTCATGCAGGCATGCAGAGTGATTGTACCAACACTCTTCAGAGAAGAGTATCTTGACTGCCTCCGTGTCCTCTCGCAGCGGGGACAACCCGGACCGTTCATTGCCGCCATGCAGAAAATCCAGCAATGGTCCGCCGCGTTCGACTACAATGATCTGGACAGGGTGATCGGCCAGATGCAGGCATGCAATGCATTCGAAAAATCCACCAGACAGTACCAGTTGCTGAGCCCCCCCGAAAGTGGGCCTGAGAAATAAACACCGCCCGCCAGTGAACAAACCCAGCGCAGCCGCCATACATGAGGAAAAACGCTGAAACCAACAGATGAAAGGGCTCAGCACTCGACTGATAGAGTCTAACCTGCCGTCCAGTTCCAAACGGCAAGGATGACGCCGCATCTCCAACCCCTAATCCCGAAGGCGGGAAAGAATGTCAACTGCGGTAACGCGGTGTTTGAAGGCGAAGGCGCCGTCAATATGGATGACGGGGATGCTGAAGCGGTAGCGGGACTCCAGAACCGGGTCCTCCGTTATATCTTTTTTTTCGATGGTGAACGGCACCTCTTTCTGCACAGAGAGCAGTACTTCCATCGCCTCAACGCAGAGGCAGCATTCAGGCCTGCCGTAGATGGTTACCGTTCGGGGCATACAGCTCAGGCCCTCAAGCCTTGAGGCCTTCGCGGATGGAAGGCTCGCGGAGGATTTCGATGATGGCCTGGAGTTCAAGGGTGGTCTGCTCGGAGGTGACGAGGTTCTTCAGTGCGTACTGCCCCGACTCTAACTCCGACTGCCCCACGAACAGGGCATATCCGGAGCGGATCCGGTTGGCTTCGCGCATCTGCGCCTTCATGCTTCTTGCAGCAAGGTCGATTTCGGTGCTGATGCCGGAGCGGCGCAGCTTGAAGGCCACCTGCATACCATGGTCGGCAAGCTCAGACTGCTGCACCACCACATACACGAGGGGACCATGCGGATTAAGGGTAGCGAACAGCCCCTGCTTCTCCATGGCGATGAGCAGCCGCTCCATTCCCACCGCAAACCCTACCGCCGGCATTTCCTTGCCTCCGCCGAGTTCTTTTGCGAGCCCGTCATAGCGTCCACCGCCACCTATCGCATCCTGTGCACCGAGCGCCGTGCTCTGCACTTCAAAGGCCGTATGGCAGTAGTAATCGAGCCCCCGCACGAGGAGGTGGTCGACGTCGTAGTCGATACCGCGGTCCGCAAGGAACCGCAATACAGCCTCGAACTCCCGGACCCCTTCCGCCTTCACGAAATCGAACAGGCGCGGAGCGCCGGTGATCATGTCCCGGAGAGCGGGGTTCTTTGAATCAAGGATACGAAGAGGGTTCTTCTCGAGTCGCTCTTTCGAGGACTCGTCAAGCTCCCCTTCATACGGCTGAAAATAGGAGCGCAGCGCCTCACGGTAGCGCGCACGGTCCTCAAGGTCGCCGAGGGTGTTGATACGGAGGCGAAGGCCTGAGAGGCCGAGCGTTTCGAACACCTGCATCATGAAGGTGAGCACTTCGGCCACCGCCGCAGGAGAGGACACGCCGAGCAGTTCGGCGCCGAACTGCGAGAACTGCCGCTGGCGGCCCGCCTGGGGGCGCTCCTTGCGGAACAGTTCGCTGATGTAGTAGAGTTTATGGACAGGGGCCTGCGAGAGCAGGTTCCGCTGCAGGGCGGCACGCATCACGCCGGCAGTCATTTCGGGACGGAGGGTAAGGGAGCGCCCGCCGGGGTCGGGCAGGAACGTGAACATCTCCTTGCCGACAATGTCCGTGGTGGCCCCTATGCCGCGCTGGAACAGTTCAGTGTACTCGAACACCGGCGTGCGCACCTCGCTGAACCCGTAGAGGGAGGCCAGGGTATGCACCACCTCCTCAACATGTTTCCACTGTGCTGCCTCTTCAGGAAAGATATCCCGTGTTCCCTTTACTGCCTGATACTGCGACATAAGCCCCTTTTACCTCTCTAATAACCTTGCTTGCGTTTGTAATGGATAGATGGGCCGCTCAGATCTGCGGCAGATCCTTCTCCTCTTCCCTGAACATCTCGAGGACTTCAGTCGAAGACTCTGCCCGGCAAATCTTCTCCCTGACGTCCGCCCGCCCGGCAAGCCGCGTGATGCGCCCGAGCAGCTTCAGGTGTTCGGCAAGCATGTCCTCGGGAGTGGCCAGAAGGAATATGATCTCCACCGGCTCGCCATCGATGGCGTCGAAATTGATATCCTCTTTGAGGGTCGCGATGGCAAGCACGGGGTGGGTAACCGCTCCGGTCTTGGCATGGGGAAGGGCGATCTTCTTTCCGATGCCGGTCGACATCTCCTGTTCCCGCTTCAAGACATCAGCCCGAAGCCTGTCGATATCCCGCACCCCCGGATGCTCCAAAACGATCGAAAGCATTTTTTCTATCACCTGTTCCTTGGTCTCGAGTACGAGGTTCAGGGCAATGTACTTTTCGGAGAGAAGGCTTTCAATCTTCATTATGACATTCTTACGGGACCGGGTTGCTGGAGCTGCGGGGCAGGGCACGAAAGAGGGGCCCCACCATTCAAATTGAAACGCAAATATACGCAATAGGGAACGAACCTCTAAACGGAGAACACCCCCCAGACCGAACGGAAGAGAATCCATCTTCATCCCTACAAGGGAAAGCATGCAAGGATAGAGCCTTAATGAAATTCTTCGAAGATTACTTTGACACTGAGCCAACGGAGAACACCTATGGATGCAACGAGCGTTATCAACAGTGAAATCAGGAGGGTGCTCAAAGAGAGGAGAATGCGATGGCTCAAGAAATAACCTGAGGAAATCCGCCGTTCACGCTGCATGCAGCCCACCCGCAGAACGTAATCTTTACCGTGTCAAGAGGTAAACGAACGGTGCAACGAACATCACCGTGTCGAACCGGTCCAAGACCCCCCCATGGCCGGGGATCAGCGCGGAAGAATCCTTCACTCCGGCATCGCGCTTGAACATGGACTCTATGAGGTCACCGGCAGGACTGAACAGGCCGATGAGGGCACCGGCAAGCAGTGCGGTCTCACGGGTGAGGGAAGGAACGAAAGAGGAAAAAGCGAACGCTGCTGCAACACTCCCTGCCACCCCGAAAAAGAACCCCTCCCAGGTCTTGTGCGGGCTGTGGCGGGGGAACAGTTTCCGCCGGATCAGTTTCCCTCCGGCAAGACTCCCACCGAAATAGGCGGAAATGTCCGTCGCCCAGATAGAGATGAACATCAACAGCACCATGGCCTCCCCCGTACCGTTCATCGGTTCCATACGAAGGCGCAGAAGGGCACCGAACGAGAGGTTGACATAGAGCAGGCCGGCAAGAGCCGAACCGAGGTTCAGGAGCGGAGAGCCCGCCGTCATAAAGAGCTCAAGCAGGAACAGCAGCATCACCGCCAGAAGAAACGCCACCCACGGCTCCACAAGGCCGTAATAGAAATCCCCCTGCAGCAGAACGGTGGAGAGCAGCATGAGCCAGAGCGCAGGGGGATGGGCCCGGTGCGAAGCAAGGCGGTGGAACTCGTAGGTGGCAAGCAGCGCAAGCAGCAGGAAGAATGCAAAAAAGAAGTCGCCGCCCGCCCTGATGACCAGAAGCAGGAGCGGAATGCCCACCACAGCCACCAGCACGCGCTGCAGAAGATTGATGCTCAGAAGTTTACCCATACAGACACCTGTTACGAAGAGGAAGCAATGGCGGAAAAACGCCGCATCACCCAGATGAACAACCACAGCGACAGCAGCAGGAGCACCCACCACCAGACCTTGAACAGCAGCAGTTCCGGATCGGAACCCGCCACCGGCGAGCTGCCGGCCGACAGAAGAAGCAGGAGCGCGGCCATGTTGTTCACAAAATGAACCGACACCGGCACGGCAAGGTTGCCGGTTCTGCTGTAAATATAGCCAATATACCAGCCAAGCAAAGCAAGGGGAAGAAGATTGGCCGCACTCATATGGAAGAAAGCGAACATGGTGCCGGTAAGCAGCACTGCCGAAAACGGACGCATTGAGCGGGTATAGTTCCCCTGCACATATCCCCTGAAGAGCAGTTCCTCCGTCACCGCCGGAACCACAGCCAGTACCGAGGCCACCACAAGGAACTCCCCCACTGACCCGGCATGGGCAAGCTCGGCGATGAACACCTCCATCACCGCCTGCTGGCGCACCACCTCCGCGCCGGCAGCACCAAGCGCTGGCCAGAGAAAGAGGTTCTGCAGCCCGGCCACCGTAAACACGAGCGGCTGAAGCAGGAACACCCCGGCAACCGCAAACCCCGCAAGCCGCCAATCAAACCCTCCACGGACTCCAAGAAACCGCAGGCTTTCCAGTGAAAAGAGTGGGGCGCGCACATGCCATGCCGCAAGCAGCAGCACCGGCAGCGCAAGCATCATGAGTTGGCCCGAAGCCTGTGCCATCCGAAGCGGACCGAGCAGCCCGCCGATGCCGCCACCTCCAAGCACGGCCTCGCCACTTCCCCCCGCAAGCGAGAACAGCAGCGCACCGGCAACAGGGTATAGAACCATCGTTGCGAGCAGAAACAGGGTGGTGAAAAGAAAAGAAGGCCGGCGCACGGCGACTGGATCCATCATGCGGATGAAAAGCTTGAAACATTACAAGAAACTGCGCTCTCTGGCGCTCATGAATAGAGGCGGTCATAAAGGCGATCATAGAGGCGATTATAGAGGCGATCACTGGCTTCCTCGACAGCAATACCTACCATGACACCACCCTCAGTGACGAAGCACTGTCAAGTATGCAATATCAATACTGACGGCTCACATTCAAAACTCACTCAGTCGATGCGCCGGTTTTCCTGCCCGGCACTGGGCAAGTTGCTGTAATGGCAATACCCCCAAAGAAAGACTGAGCCGTCAATAAATGCATGTCGGTCGTTCCGGGCAGGCGGCAGCTGGAGATCAACCACCCGATCCTTGGCCTCTACCGGATGTACCCCATTGCGATTCAAGAAGGCGGTTTACTGGAGTCGGTCGAACGCATCACATTCAATGGACACGCAGCGCTGGTTGCCATGCCCCTTCGGGCATTGCTGGACATCATCTGCCGTCGAAAGCTCGCCCCCGAAGAGGTAAGGGGATTTGCCGATGCCATGCGCATTGATGTTGAGCATCTCCGGAACATAGCTCCTGAAGTTTGGCAGTCCATGGGCCGGGTGTATCGGCACAAACGGATGACTCTCTGCATCACGGCACTGCGCGAGGCATGCAAAAAGTAACCGGCAGTACAGAGAAAACAACCTGACCGGCCAACATGACACATTGGAGATCCTCCCGGCCATGCCGCAGAGGACCCAATGCGTCGCATCAAAAAAATCACAGAGAAACCGTACATTGCAGGGCATTAAAAAATCAACACCCAACGACACGCCCCCGTTTTGGAACAGAGTACCGACCCCAAACAAGGTCATGTGACCGGAAAGAGAAAAGCCGTTGCCCGGCTGCTCCAGGCAGTCTCCCGGTTCCGCTCACACCGGCTCAACAATCATGAAAATAAGCCGATCCGCTCCATCGCCATCCTCATGGTCGGCCGGTACGGCGACAGCATCCTTCTCACAAAACTGCTGCGCCAGCTGAAGGCAGCACTTCCGGATACCGAGCTCCATGTCATCACCTCGCGGACTGGAACGGAGGAGTTCTTCCGCTACTCACCCTATGTATCGGGGACCTTCTGCCTGAAAAGCGGGATAGGGGTCTGGGTGAAGTTCCTCCTCACCCACCGCTACGATGTTCTCTTCAACCCGAAAGACTCCCCCTCAACCAGCAACCTTCTCCTCTGCACCATCTTGAGGGCCAAGATCAAGGTCTCGCACAGCCATCCCCTGCACGAAGGCATTTTCGATCGGCTCGTCAAGATCGACCACCTGGATCATGTAACCGAGCAGAGCGCCGGCCTCCTCGATGCGCTCGGCTTCGACCGGAAGAAGTACGCCGCCTTCTATCCCGAAATGCCATGCTACCCCGTCGGCAGGAATGTCAGGGAGTTCAGCCGTTCGATTTCCCTGAAAGGGTGCATCGGCATAAACCTCAGCGCAGGAGGCCCGTCGCGCTACTGGACCCTCGAGAAGTGGGAGGCGCTCGTCAGGGAGTTCCCCCTCCATCAGTTCGTCGTGTTCTCAGCAGGGAACGACACTGCCGATAAAAAGCATCTTGAGGACACCCTTCCGAACATCATCCCCTCCCCGGCAACAGCGAATCTCGGAGAGGTCGCCACCATCCTGCAGCAGCTGGATCTGCTCGTAACCCCCGACACTTCGCTCGTGCACATGGCCGCATGCTTCGATACCCCGGTCATCGCATTCTTTCCCAGCGACCTTAAAGCCATGAAAGGCTATGGCCCACTCAGCACCACAAGCACCATCGTAGCCTCTGAAACCTACCTGGTTAGAGATATCAAGGTCGGAACCGTTGCCGAAGCCATCCGCTCGATGCAGAGCTCGCTCAGGCGGATTACGGGGTAATCTTCGTATATTCGGCCATTACCGGAACATGCCCTCTTCCAGGGCGCCTCAACCGTCCATACCCATGCAAGGCACCGCTTCCACCCAGAGAACATTCCTGCTGCTCCTCGCCTTCACGGCGCTGCTCTATGTTGTCAACTTCCACATCAATGACATCTGGACGGAAAACGAGAGTTTCTACGCGGACGCAGTCCGCGTTATGCTGCAAAAGGGAGACTTCCTCAACATCACCTACAACGGCGAACCGCGCTTTGTCAAGCCGCCGCTCACCTACTGGCTGATGGCCGCCTCGGCGTCCGTGTTCGGGCTGAACGAGTTCGCACTCCGCCTCCCCATCGTCGTGATGGCGTTCTGGACCGTACTGCTTACCTGGTCGATGGCGAGGATGCTCTACGGTGACAAAGCAGCCCTCTATGCTCTTGCCATGCAGGCGATCGGCATACAGTTCATCGCCGGCAAACAGTACGCTTCACCCGAAATCCCGCTGGCGTTCTTCTTCACCCTCACGCTCTGGCTCTTCCTCAAAAGCGAGAAAAGCGGCAACAGATGGTACAGCACCGCCGCCGCCGCGGCACTCGGCCTCACCGTCCTCACCAAGGGGTTCCCCTACTTCATCGTCATCGGGGGCATCATCATCACCTACATCACGGTTTATGCCCGCTTCAACGCAAAGAATATATTCCGCCGGATCTGGAGCCACCGCCCCCTGTCGGGCGCGCTCATTGCCGTGGCCATAGGCATGAGCTGGATCCTTGCCATGTACCTCTCCTACGGCAGTGAGTACCTCAAGGTACTCAGCAATGAAACCGTAGAGCGCGCGTTCAGCTATAACGGCAACCTCCTTAAAGACCTCTTCTTCTACCCGGAAGTCATCCTCTGGAGCTTCTTCCCCTACTCGCTGGTGTTCTATTTCGCGCTCATCGGCACATTCCTGCAGCCGAGCCGGCTCAGGAACATCGCACTCCCCATGGCATGGTTCACAGTCATGCTCGTCATCTTTACCGCCTCGAAAGGCAAGATCCCGACCTACTTCATCCAGGCCCACCCTGCCATGGCGCTCCTCACGGCAGCATGGATGAGCACAAGTCCCGCGCCTTCGAACAAAGCGCTCGCACTGCTATGGAATACCGCATTCATTCTACCTGCGGTGATAGGGGTAGCGCTCAGTGTGGCCATGGTGCAGGTGTTCAGTTTCCATCCGGCGTTCTATGCCATACCGGTCATTGCGCTCATCCTCATGCTGGCCCCCTACACCCGCTCGCTCTACTACGCCCCATTCATCGGCACCTTCAGCGCGCTTTTCATCTTCAGCACGGCACTCATGCCGCAGCTGGAAACGCGCCGCCCGATCGACAGCCTCGGCAGGGCGGTCGTCAATGAGAACCAGATTCCGGGCAACATCCCCATCCATGTGGAAAACGGAGATCTCTACAACGTCCCGTTCTACACCGGACGAAAAGCATTCTACTACGCCTCCACCGCAGACATGCCCCTGCAGTCCACACCGCTGCTCGCACTTGTTAAAACGACCAACCTCCCCGACTCGCTCAGGCAGTACGGCATATGGAGCGGCGACATCTATACCGCACGCAGCAGCGAATCACGCCTCATGATCTTCATCCGCTACCACCTCAACGCGCAGAAAGGAGACATGAGCGGGTTCACCAACTTTACGGCCATTTACCGGAAAGCTAACAACAAAGAGCCGGCAGACACCAACTGATCAAAAAGAAAAACCCTCCCGGGAACGGGTACAAATGCACCACGTCCCTGGGAGGGTCGCGCCGGACCAGTGCCAAAGGCTCACAAAGTCAGCCAGCGAGAACCGTCAGAACCTTCCCGATCGCATCAACCTGTTCGGTGGGCACGAAGACATGATCCTTCATGACTGAATCGGTATAATCACCCACATCGCTTACCGGCGCAATGCCGCGATAGGTATCAGCCTCAGTTTTCATGATCCGGTAGAACGAGTAACCGAATCCGCTTATCATTCCGACCATCTCTTTGCTCCGGCGTGCCTTCAGCTCGTTCTCCTGCCGATTCGGCAGCACTTCCATGATGATGACAGGCCGGTCCCGCTCGATGAGTCCCTGCAGGCTACGCACTACCTCCAGTTCAGCCCCCTCGACATCGATTTTAAGCACTGACACCCTGCCATCAAGCACAACGCCTTCAATGCTTTCGTGACGGAAAACCGGAACGAACTTCACCGTCTTTTGGCCTTCCGAACGAAGTTCGGCAACAATAGTCGATTCCGGATCAGTCCCGTCGCTACCATAGAGCGGCACCACGCCGTCACTATCCGAAAGGCCTGCGGGAACAACCTTGATGTTCTTCCACCGGTTGGATGAAACCAGTGCATCAAGGTAAGCGACGCAGGACGGGTTCGGCTCGAACCCCACATACTTCATGTCCGGGGCAAGCGTTTTCACCTTGATGAGGGTCTGACCGAGGTTAATCCCGACATCGTAAAAGATACCACCATCTGCATATCGGAATATCTCCGTCAATACACCCGACATCCACTTCTCTCCGCTCACGCCTACCTTTACCCCACCCAGCACGGGAACCGATACCGCTTTGCCGTTCACGGTCCTTGGAATGGAGAGATTGAGCGTCGACATCAGTCCGGCGGCTATGGTACTGAGGAAATCTGACATACTTGATACAAGAGATAAGTTTGGGACACAATGTCAGTGAATATACCACTCCATTCTTTCACCAAACGAAAATACCGTGAAAAGCGCTACATTATCACAAAACTTGATCGAGATGCAAAAACACACAGCCCCCATCGCATCAACACCGAAAAGCATCGTCGTCCTCGCCAGGGAGTGCTACGGTGACGCCATCATGCAGACCCCGCTCATCGCAACCCTCCGGCAAACCTATCCGGCATCGGCCATTTATGTCGTTGCCTTTACCCGCATCATCTGCGACTTCTTCAGCTCCGACAGCAACGTCACCGCCACCTATCACGCCAAACGAGACCTGCATCGATACTTTTTCAAGTTCCTCCTGAAAAAATACGACGTACTCTTCAACCCGAAGGACCACCCATCAACCACATTCAACCTCAACGCACGCCTTATCCGCGCCCGCTTCAAGGTAGGCCTCCGGAACAACGGCAACGAAGAATTGTACGACTACCTGCTCGACATACCCAAAAGCACCCATGAATCGATAAGGAACCTGTCCCTTATGCAGGCGCTCGGGCACCATGAGATCACCCCCTGCAGGCCGTATATACCTACCATGCCTGTATCGGACGAGATCAACACCTTCCTTGCTGAACTCCCGGACCGGCAATACGTCGGCATCAACATCAGCACCGGTACCCCGGGAGGCCACCGCACCATTGAACAGTGGTCCGACCTCATCAAGAGTTTCCCCGGCGAACGCTTCGTTATCTTCTCAGCACCGGGCGACCTAAACGAAAAACGGCTGATCGAACAGCCGCATAAGAATGTTGTCCCCTCTCCCGCAACGAAAAACCTCTATGAAGTTTCGGCAGTTGTACGGAAGCTCCGGTTCCTCGTAACCCCCGATACCTCACTCGTCCATATCGCAGCCTGCTCAGACACCCCGCTCGTGGCCATGTACCGCCATAATCCGGGCGACAGCCAGGCCTACGCGCCACTCAGCACCCTGCAGGAGGTCATCGTCTCCCCGACCCCTGAAGTCGTCGATATTGACACCGCATCCGTAACGGCAGGAGTCACACGTATGCATCAGAACACAGCAGAGAACAGCAAACAGTAATCATGGCACGTCAGCCCCAGGAAAACCGAACAAAAGAAATGGATATGGGCTCCGTTGATTTTCAGAACAGATATGTGCGAAACTTTAAAGTTTCCCATGCATACGAACAAGAACTTGAACGGAGCTTTTTCAACAATAAGCCACAAGGGTTTTTTGTTGATGTAGGCGCAAATGAGCCGGTCATTCAGTCCCAGACCTATCATTTCGAACAGCTGGGTTGGAGGGGACTGCTATTGGAACCGATCCCGCACTATGTACAGTTGCTGAAGGAGCAGCGGACCGGAAAGGTCATCCAGTACGCATGCTCATCACCACAAAACCATGGCAATACCCTTAAGCTCATTGTTGCCGGCGGGCATTCAACCCTGAATACCAACCCTATAGCTCTCGGCACCACCAGCAATGAAACCATCGACGTTACCTGCAGGACTCTGGATTCGATTCTCGAGGAAAACGGGGTAGAGCCTGGTTTTGACTTCATCTCAATCGATATAGAAGGCCATGAGATGGAGATGTTCAAGGGTTTTACACTCACGAAATGGAAACCAAAACTGGTACTGCTGGAAGACCATGTTACCAACCACCGAAAACACAACCATATGGTTTCGAACGGTTATCAGGTCATCATGAGGACCGGCTTGAACAGCTGGTATGTCCCGAAATCTGACGGGTACAGGTTATCCGTGGCAGCAAGGATTGAATTCATTCGCAAATACTGGCTGGGACTCGGCTTCAGGAAGGTAAAATATTTCAGGATGCCCTTATAGGGCGGTAGGATTCCTAACCGCACAACTCCTGAACAACTGATGCCACAGCGTCCGACATAAGGTTCTCCTGGCACCGGTAGTGGCCGTACCGGCAGGTCCGCTGGAAACAAGGCGCACATGGTTCGGTCGACTGCATGATGACGCTCCTGCTGCCGAGCGGACGGGTCCAGCCTGGGCTTGTCGAACCGAACAGGCCAATGAGCGGCGTACCGACGTACCCTGCGAGGTGCATCAACCCCGAATCGTTCGACACCACCGCTTTTCCTGCAGCCATGATTCCTGCCGCCTCCACAAGAGAGGTCTTCCCGGTCAGGTCTTCCACCCGGCCAGGCGCTGCTGCGGCAATCTTACGGGCCTCATCACTGTCGGCAGCAGTACCCAGAACCACGACCCTTTCACCTGCCTGCAATCGGGCCAGCTCGGCAAAATGGGGCCAGCGTTTCGCTGGGCCGTATGCGGCACCGGGACAGTAAACGACCACACCGCGATAACGTTCATCGGCTGGCACCGCTTTCCCGCCCCATGCTTCGGGTTCGCGGTACGGTACCTGCAGGATCTCGGCATACTCCTTCGTGATGTGCTGCGACTTGTCTCGGAGCCTGCCCGGAAGCCGCTCGGTCAAAAGCAACCCGCGCATCTCACGCGAAAGCCCCCGTCGAACCGGAATGCCAGCCTGGAAAGCGAACCACGCCGATGAGAAGGAATAGGGTAATAGGTAAATAGCGGAAAACCCCGCAGACTGCACGGACTCAAGCGTCCGGCTGCGCTCTGCACTGTCTGCCCGATCAAATGCAATCTGCGGCAACTCGGAAAGGAGCGCTACCAGCCCGCCCATCTTCTTCGGGACGAGCAAGGTTGTTTCCGCCCGGCGCCGAGCCGGTAGGCGTTCGACAACGGAAAGGGCAAGCAGGAGATCCCCGATCCAGTTCGGCAGGAGGATGGCGGAACGGCTCTTCATTTCACTGCAATAAAGTGTTTCTTGCTCAGCTCGAGCCCCAGCGCCCTCTCCAGCTTGAGCATGAGCCGATGCTTCTTCTCCCGTTTCGTCAGCACGTGGTCGGGGTTAGCTTGGAACAGTCCCTGTTCCTTCGCCAACCACTCCCTGATCACCTCCGGATGAGCGCCAGTGAACGGCCTGATAATCTGCTGGTCGATTTCGCCGTAGTCGATGCGCTTATGGCTGTTGCTCCAGTACTTCTGCACATTCTCCGACTTCCGGTTCATCTCCTCCTCGCTCCGCACCCAGCCGTAGTGGTAGATGTGCGCCCCGGTATGGGCGGCCCGCGGGTAGCGGGTCACCCTCCCCCGATCTGCCAGCACATGCCAGAAAAGCCCGTCAGGCGCACAGCTCTTCACAGAGTTTTTGATGATGCGCGCCTCGCGCCGGTACCAACCGGGAGAATCGAGCACGCTCTGGGCGTTGCCGTAGAAATGGTGGTAATCAAACGTCAGTGCCTCCACCCTGTCGTCATTGAGATGGCGGCGGCAGGCGTCAACTATCTTCTGCAGCTCATCCTCATGCACGACTTCATCGCCCTCAAGGTAAAAGGCCCAATCGCCAGAAGTGTTGAACTGCGCAATCATCTTCTGCTGGCCGTAGACGTAGCCGCCCGACTGCATTTTATCGTTCCACCTTGACTCGATGATGCGGATTTTCGGGTCCCCTATCGAATGCACCCTCTCGAGCGTGTCGTCGTCCCCATAACCCACGTTCACGACAAACTCGTCGACAATTGAGAGGACCGAGCGTATCGACTCCACGAAGGGAAATCCATAGATGGTTCCGTTCCTTATGAAGGTGAAGGCGCTGATTTTCATACTCACTGCTTCTCCAGATACTTGTCGATGCCGTTCGGGCACCACGTCTTTTTCACCATCATTGCCTCTTGAAGGATCCTGTCGTTCTCTGCAAGGGCGCCCCCTGTAGCTTCCTTGTTGTTTTCCCTGTGCCAGAGGTGCGCCGCGATGGCGCTGAAGCGCACGTTGCGCCGGAGCACGCCGCTGTTGATCATCCGCACGGCAAACTCGCTGTCCTCTCGCCCCCACCCCGTAAAATCCTCATTGAAACCGTTGACGCGGATGCAATCCGCCCTGAAAAATGACATATTGCAGCTCCGTATACCGCGGAGAGCCTCTGTCGGCCTTGCAAGCATACCTGCAAGCCAGGGGAGACGGACGGCGCTTTTGCGGTTGCCGACCCCCCTGCCGAAAGGAGATATATCGATATTCTTCGACACCAGACGCGCCTCAGTTGTCTGCCGTGAAAGCATCACCCGTGAACCCTGGACAAAGGTATTCTCGCGAGAAAGCTGTTTGTGATCCCGTATGAAATCGGAATGAAGCACCATGTCACCATCAATAATCACCACATACTCACCACAAGCCGCAGCGATTGCCCGGTTCCTTGATGCCGCCGCCCGAAAGCCGAGATCCTCCTGCCATACATGCACCACAGGAATGGAGGAGGACTGCCGGTACTCTTCGACCAGTCTGGCGGTATCGGACCGGCTCCCGTCATCGGCCACGATTACCTCGTCGGGCACTTCCGACTGCCGGAGCGCGCTCCTAAGTGAGAGCTCGAGCGCTTCCGGCCAGTTGTATGTTGTGATGACAAGACTGCACTTCATCGGCGGTTCGCTTCGTAGAGCTTGATGTACTTGTAAAAGACTCCGTTGGCGTTCGAGACAGAGATCAGGAGCCCCTCGTATCCGTATAGCCACCCCCTCTTAAGGATGTAGTACTTGAAAAACGAGAACGCAGCAAAGAGGAACGCCTGTAAAGCCGATGCGCTCTTCTTTCCCTTCCGCTCATCGGCCCAGAGGGTCGAGTAGTGCTGCAGCTTGGCAATCAGCTGCGAAGCGTTGTCGTATGCGTAATGCTTAAGGCGGCCACGCAGCCGGACAATCCGTGTCCCCTCGTTGATTTCGAGACCCTCATGAATCATCCTGTCGTTGAATCGAACGCGCTTCCGGTTGAAAAGGCGCTCCACCAGGTCGTTGTCCCAGCCGCAACCATTGATGAGGCGCCCGTGGTAATGGTTGTTGCGCCCGACCGCGTAGACACAATGCTCGTCGAGCTGCATCGACTGAATTTCTTCTGCAAGAAAGGAGCTCACGACCTCGTCGCTGTCGACGGAAAGGATCCAGTCGTTCGACGCCTTGTCGACTGCAAGGTTCTTCATCGGCCCGAAGCCGAGGAAAGGGTGCTCATGCACCACCACGTTCGGGAATCTGCGGGCAATCTCGAGCGTACGATCACCGGAGCCGCTGTCGAGCACGACCACCTCATCGAAGCCCCGCAAGGCTTCAAGACACTCCCTGAGGGTTGCTTCCGAATCCTTCGTAAGGATGGTTACCGTGATTTTTTCAGCCAAGAGGCAACTTCCTGATAAATGGTTTCAGGCTCAATACGGAAGAGGCAGTCGCTTTTGCCGTGATGGTCGTCGCACCCGGCCTTACCACACGGCACGCACTCCATATCCGCCTGGAACATGGTAATGTTGCCATAGGTCTGTAGCGGCATGCTTTCGCCGGTGGCGCGGTGCAGACTGTTGCACCATGGAGACCACATGGCCGGAAGGGTAGGGCCGAAGATGGCAAACACCTGCCGCTCCTGAGCGGTCGCTATGTGCATGTTCAATGTATCAGCACCAATATACGCCATTGAGCAGGCACTCAGTGCAATCAGTTCGTCGATGCTGGTGCACCCGATGAAATCATGCAGGTTCCGGAGCTTCGGTAGCGAACGCTTGATCTCCATATCCACCGCACTTTTCGAGCCCGTCACCACAATCGGGACCCCAAGCCCGTCTAGCTTCTCAAGGAGCTCAATGCGAAGCTCTTCGGGATAGACCTTGTAGCTGTACTGCGCCCCTGGATGGAAAAGGATGAACGAACCGATGCCCCGATCCGCAAGCATCCGCTCCACACTCGAAGAGGCGGAAGCAGAATGATGCGCCCGCACCTCCAGCGAACCGGCATCGATCCCCAGCAGCTCCAATGCTGCGGTGTTGTTCTCGAGGATATGCCGACCCGTATTGAACAGGTAATGATCTGAAAGCAGCGCCCGCTTCCACCAGGACTTCGCGGAATCCGGCTCGACCGCGCTGATTGCCCTCCGGCCGGCCGCGAGCGCAAAGAGCACCGAACGATCACTAGCCGTCAAACTGATTGCGAGGTCATATTTTCTGAAAAGCTTCCTATAGAGATCCGCGGTCTGACCTTTCTTCCCCTCAGCGCGCAGACGATACGAATAGGTATGGATCTCCCCGATATGAGGCAGCGTGTGTGCAATTGCCAGCGTGTCGTCGTTGATGAGCAGGTCGATGCGGGGACTGCCGTACGCCTCGAATAACCCTCTGATCAGGGGCTCCGAGAGGAAAACGTCGCCGTTGGAACGCTGGACGACAATCAGGATGCTTTTGGGGGTATGTTCAGCCAAAGACGTCCTCCCCGCCGAGCAAGCGTTCGTAGAGGGTGAGGTAATTGCCGGCACAGACCGCTGAGGAGAAATTGGCCATCGCCCACTCGCGGCAATCAAGAGGCCTGCAGGCCATTGCCCGCTCAAGCGCGTCGGGGAACTCCTCGTCAGTAGTGAAGAGTGCGCCCACTTCCGGCGGCACAAGCTCCGGCACGGCTCCGCGCGGTGTTGCCACGACCGGCGTACCCGACAGCAGCGACTCTACCAGAACCAAGCCAAACGGCTCCTCCCAGCTGATGGGAAAGAGCAGGGCTTTTGCGTTGGAGAACAGTTCCGCCTTCTCTTCGCCTGCGACCTTCCCTACGAACTTCAGCCCGGGATGGAAACTCTCCAGTAACCCGCCGCCCTTGATGAGGTCGAGACGCGTGCCGCCGGCAAAAATCGTACGGTGCCCATACCTGCGGGCCAGCCGTATTGCACGCTCGGCCCCCTTCGCCCTGCGCCGGATCAGTGAGAAGAAAAGCAGGTAATCCTGCTTCCGATCGCGGAAATGGAACTCGTCAGGGTTGACTCCGTTGTACACCACGACCTTGACGTTGTGCTGACGGGCATGGCTCCGGCTGATGCAGACCGTGTTCTTAGGCAGGACAGCTCCTTCGGCTACACCGTGCAGGGTATAAATCCACGGGCGGTCGAAATCGGGAGGCGGACCCCAGGAGTGGAAGTGGACGATATCGGCACTCTTTGGAATGACCTGCAAAGCATCCTCGTGGGTATCGGCGGGAATGCACTCCACCCCCGGCAGAGCCGTACCGGTCGGAGCCACCACGGAAACCCTGTGCCCAAGCTTCAGGTACTCCCCGATCAGCCAGGCAATCAGCCGCTCGGTTCCTCCGTACTTCTTCGTCGGAAGCCGGGTGTCATTGACGAGGCAGATGTGCATAGCTGTCCTCTCCCTCAGGCGTTTTTCCAGCGGTTGTGCAGCCAGAACCACTCTTCGGGCCACCTGTAGATGTACTCTTCCAGCACGTTGGTATAGCGGATGGTGAGGGTCTCGATATCCTCCCTGCAGAACTTCAGATCGGCAGTTTCAATCTCCCTTACATCCACCCGGTAGTGCCCGTTCTCGGCATGTCGGCACATGCCGACGAAAAGCGGTACCTTTGCTCGCAGCGCGAAAACGGCCGCTCCCTGGAACATGGTCGCCCTGCGCCCGAGGAAATCCCCGTAGGCGCTGGCTCCCGGATCTGACTGGTCGGCGAGGATGGCCAGCACCCCACCCTCGTTCAAGAGACGCAAACCCTCGCGCACCGCATCCCCCTGATAGACGATGCTGTTGCCGTTGAGGGTACGGAACCGGTTCATGGCCTCATCAAGTGCTTTGTTGGTGAGCTCCTTAACGATAATAGTCATAGGCTTGGCCTTCATCCCGAAGGCCATGGCCATAAGCTCCCAGTTGCCGTAATGGGCTGACAGCATCACCGCGCCCTTTCGACCGTTCTCGGTGCCCTGCCAGAATGGAGACACATCCATATCGACAAGAGCGTCAATGTCGGCCTGCTCCCTGATGAGGGGAAAACGGAGCACATCGATGAACGTCCTTGTGATGTTGCGGTATACAACCGTGGCAATCCGGCGCACCTCCTCCTGCGACTTTTCGGGAAAAGTCAGCGCGAGGTTCCGGTAGACAAGGTCCCTGCGCAGACCGACCACATGATGGATGGCGTCCCCTGCCAGATCGGCGAACCGCATAGCTGCAGGGCGACTCACCGCGCGCAGCAGTACGCCGAGCAGCATCACCGCCCAGGCGATCAGAGTCTCGGCGGACCTGCTCAACCGGCGTAACCGATCATCCTTTTTGCTTGTCAACTCTACCATGCACTCTCACTGCTGCTCGAAAAAAACTTCGAGGTAAAGGTACAAAACTTGTGGCCATCCGCCTATTGCCTCAATCGGAGGAAGTCTTCTTTCCGATTTATACAGTATATTAGCGCTTCAGCACCGATGAATCCACCCCGGGAACCTTCATGGCCGTACTGCTCAGAATCCTCCGATACCTTGCCCCCTCCAAAGGAAACGTCGTGCTCGTCGTCGTAGTCAGCATGATGACGTCCATCTTCAGTGTCATCTCGATCTACTCGATTCTGCCTCTCCTGAACGCCGTCTTCACCTCCAGTGAGAGCATCAGCATGCTGGAGACCACCGGCAAGCAGGCCACCCCCAATAATCTGGCACTCAGGCCAAACCAGCCCCGGACGCCTCCTTCGGAACCGGCACTGCATACCTCGCCCGGCAGCTTCGACTTCAAGCGCGATACCGGCGCACTCAAGGAGTGGGCACTCACCCGTTACCAAAGCCTCTTCAGGGCTGAAACGAAAGAGCTCATGCTCCTGAAGATCTGCCTTTTTCTGATTTCAGCCTTCGCCCTCAAGAACCTCTTCGTCTACCTGAACCAGGTCCTCATCTTCAGGATCCAGAGCAAGACCGCCAAGAAACTCCGCGACGATATCTTCGCAAACATCATCGAGATGCCGCTCGGCTATTTCAACCGCAACAAGGTCGGCAACCTGATGAACTACGTGTACAACGACGTTGAAAACGTCGACCGCAGCATCAGCACCACCCTCGTCAATTTCCTGCAGAACCCGTTCTCGATATTCGTCTATGTGGCCGTCCTGCTCGCCCTCAGCTGGAAACTGACCCTGTTCGCCGTCGGCAGCTCGCTCGTCATCTTCTTTTTCATAAGCCTGATCGGAAACGGCATCAAGGGCCATGCAGCGGCCCTGCAGGAGCGGCTCAGCGACATGAACTCTGTTCTGCAGGAGAAGTTCAACGGCATCAAGCTCATAAAGGCAACCGCCTTCGAGCACGAGGAGCTCGGTCGCTTCAGGGCATTCACCGACGATTTCCGCAAAACAACCATACGCATTTTCCGGCTGCGCGACATGACGGGGCCGCTCAACGAAACCCTCCTCATCGGCGCCATCGCCATGGTACTCTGGTTCGGCGGGCTGCAGGTCTTTGCCGGTGTCATGACAGCCAATGAACTGCTCGTCTTCGCCTTCACCCTTTACTCCGTCATGGGCCCCCTGAAAATGATCGGCAACGCCCATAACTCCCTGCAGATCGGCCGGGCATCGGCCGAACGGATCTTTGAAGTACTCGACACCAAACCGACCCTCGTCAACGGAAAGAAACCCATCAGTACCTTCCAGGAAGCTATCCGCTTCGAGAACGTATCCTTCAAATACCGCGAGGAAGCTGATGCACCCAACGTGCTCGACAACGTCAGCTTTGAAATAAAAAAGGGCGACAGTGTCGCACTCATAGGTCAGTCCGGTTCCGGCAAGTCCACCGTGGCGGACCTCCTCATGCGCTTCTACGATGTCGATTCCGGCCGCATCACCATTGATGGTACCGACATCCGCGATCTTGATTATAAGCAGCTGAGAAAGATGGTCGGCGTGGTAAGCCAGGAAGTGATTCTCTTCAACGACACCATTGAGCATAACATTGCCTACGGCATGCACGAAAAGGTCACCCGGGAGCGCATCGAACAGGCTGCCCGGCTCGCCAACGCCCACGGCTTCATCACGGACAAGCCCGATGGATACCTAACCCTCATAGGAGATCGCGGAATCCAGCTCTCCGGCGGACAGCGCCAGCGCCTTGCGATTGCGCGCGCCATGGTCAAGAACCCTGAGCTCCTCATCTTCGACGAAGCCACGAGCGCCCTCGACAATGAATCCGAGAAGGTGGTGCAGGAAGCCATCAACCATGCCATGGAGCACCGCTCCTCACTCGTCATCGCCCACCGCCTCTCGACCATCAAGAACGCCAGCATGATCATCGTGATGGAGCGCGGCAGGGTTGTTGAATCAGGTACCCACCCGGAACTGCTCGCAATGAACGGTGCCTATAAAAACCTCTACGACCTTCAGTTCTCGATCCCTTCCGACCCGGATAAATCCCTGTAGAGGAATGCGCTGAGATAGACGAAGAGCAGCGTCGAAAAGTGTCCGAACAGGTAGCTGTCGCTGAACATGATCACCCCGTATATCAGAGGCAGCGCCACGCCCACATTCCGTTGCAGCGGATTGTTCGATTTGCGTGCGAACGAAACCTGCAGATAGAGTATCCAAAGCAGGGCCGCAAGCCCAAGTACCCCGAACTGCACCATCTCAAGCGCGTACATGTCGTGCGGGTTATGGGTGGCTGGCATTGCTGGTGACATGCGCTCGTTCATTCTGGCATACTCAACCCTGAAGTCTCCTGTTCCCACCCCGATAAGCGGGTGTTCCTTGAAGATTTCCATTGAATTGAGCACGAAGGTGATGCGCGTGCCGACAGAAGTGGAATTGGTCATTTCGTAACCGTTGCTATCCGACACCGCCTGGCCAAGCCGCCCCTTGAAGGCATCGCTGAACGTGTAGGCCGCCGTGAAGAGGCCGGCCACCATCACAAGCGACACCAGTCCCGCCACCCAGCGCCGCCCGCTGAAATACTGGAAAACGGCAATAACGGCAACAACGAAAAACGCCACATGGCCTGCACGTCCCTGGGTCAGGAACAAATCGACCGCAAGGAAAACGCCGAGCGAAAGGGTAAAGAGTTTTTTCCCCCAACCGGCTCCCCTCTCGAGCACGCCGAGGGCAAGCGACAGATAGACGGCAATGGCAAGAAACGGGCTGTAGGTGATACGGCCCATGAACATGACCGGGTCCTCCGGACCGCCGAATGTCCCGGTAGGAAGCAGCTGCAGCCAGATTCCGTAAGACCAGATTGCCTGAACCACCATAGCCGCAAGAAAAGCCCAGAGGTAACGGCGCATGTGCTCAGGCTTCACTCCGAGCATGAAGATGGGGATAAGGAGCAGGTATGCCGCCTTGGCCACAACATGGAGACCTACCGGCATATCCTCTGTCCAGAGCAGCCCAATCAGGTGCAGAACAAAAAAGCCCGACACCGCAAGCACTACAGGACTATGCCGAACCCGTGTCCAGTCCTCCCGGCGCACACCGCCGATGAGAAGCAGGACAAGGAAGAGGGCGACTAGGATATTGCCCGCGGCAACCGAAAACGGCAGGGCAAAGCCGAGCAGGATGAACAGATAGGAACGCACATTCCGGACCTGCAGGCGAAACGTAGAAACCCAATGAGGAGAAGTCATAACGGCAAGGGAGTAAAATTGAAGCTGAATTTACGCAATCCTTCATGAAGTACCGCATCACCCGCAACGATTCCTCAGGGCATGCACGCCATAGAATCGCCAGCACGGCAAGGCCATGCCGAGGTGCCTGCTTCAGCTTTGCGATGGTTTCAAGGGTCAGGTGAAGTGGCCCCCTATCATCCGCTCTTGCATGCTCGCTGGAACTGCTTCAAGTCATGCCCATATCGTGAGGAACCTGATTACTTGCGCCCCGCAACTACGCCCCCAAATGACCCTCGGCGAGGGGAGCGTAGCATGAACGGACCCCACCTGCAGCATCACTTAACCCCCCCATTGGACCCGAGCTGTTCGGACTTCGGCTGTTCCGGACTTCGGCTGTTCCTTACGTAAGGGGGCCCGCAATATTAGCGGGATATGGGTGGGAAACGAGGGAAAGACTACTGCGTCCATAGAGCATTATGCGTATCAGCAGGCCAATCGAAACAATCGTAATGCACGCTCCGGATGCAGAAATTACACATATCCGATCTCACCTCTGACGACAGTCCTGGTGCCGGATGACTTCCTCGAAACGTTCAACAATCTTCGGGGTAATATGCTTTGGATTAGACTCCCGGATTGCTTGAGCAATTCCCACAACCTCCATGGCCGGCATACCACCAGCCTTATGCAAGGCCGCAAGAAGCTCAAGCCCCCACAGAACAGCCACGCCTTCAGGCTCGCATTCCCTGCGAAGACGCCTGTCATTGGTCACCAAAAGCAACCCATGCCGCTTGGCAGTAAGAAGAGAAAGGCGGTCTTCAAATGACAACGGGCCTCTTTGACTGCCGGCAGCATAAGCATCCTCAAGAGCCGGCTCCATAATGATCAGTCCGAGCTCGATAAGCTCATTGTCATCATTGATCTCTTTGACTTCATCGACAACGGGGCCAATGACAGAGAACGCTCCGACATACTGCACCATAAGCTGCAGAACCGCTTTGTCCGCCTTCAGGAAATCGATCAGCACACATGCATCAAGCAGCATCACCCGGCTTGATGATGGCTGGCCCGTCACAGCACCATCTCCCAATCCCGAAAAAGCTCCTGCATCTCCTCAACGCCTATACGGAGCATTTCAGCACCCCGGCTCAGCGAAATCTTCTCTTGTTCAAGAGCCTCCCGGACAAGACGGCTGAAACGGTCTTCGAAAAAGTCGACCGCCTTCATCCCGATGGGTTCAGAAGCACCCATCCCGGATGGCTCTTCCTTGTAGGAAAGACTCCTGTTGAAGCGGCGCAGATAGGCAGCATTGAATTTCCGCCAGATGGAGGCATCTGCTGCCCCCGACTCCACTAGGCGGTGGAGCACCGCTTTATAGCTGACCCGAAAAATGCGCTTGACCTTGAAGACCCTGTCAACAAAGTGCAGTCCCGCCGATTCCTCCCACTCCTTCTGAAACCCTTCGTCCGGCAACAGGAAATGGCCTGCAAAAGCATCGGCTTCACGCTCCTCCTCCTCACTCTCATCAACAAGACCAACAGCATAGGCTCCTGCATGCAGCATGAGATGACCAAGCTCATGTGCCGCACTGAAAATCCGGCGCTCCACGGTAATCCGCCCCCATATATTCACCACCACCGCCGGACCACCGTCCTCTTCTCCAACAGAGAGACCAAAAAAACCATCCGAAGCCATGGGAACCGACAGCACCTTCACCCCGGCATCTTCAAGAAGACCGCAGATATCGTGGATTGGCTCGGTCGGCTTCAGCCCCAGTTTTTCCCGACAAAGCGCAGCGGCTTCAACCGGCCGCGCCCTGAAACACGATGCCCTTTCTGCTTCAAGCCGAAACGGCAACTCCCTTTTCAGGCACTGTTCCAGATACTCGTAATCATCAAGCCATCTGGAAACATCAGCCAGAACATTTTCGCGATTCTGCATCCGCCTTCCGGAGCGGAAACGGACGGAGTGCAGTTGGCGAACCGGGCGGAAAAAATCCTGCAGGGGCACATCAAGCGCCCTTGCAATTGCCTGCAAGGAGCTCATGCGCGGCTCGCTTTTCTGAAGCTCAAGATTCTTGATGGCCGGCAAAGACATGCCGGCAGCTTCGGCAAGCTCTTTCTGGCTGAAGCGCTTCATACTCCTGAGGCGACGGACATTAGCGGAAAGCAACTGCAAATCCATGGTATCCTCCTGTGGTTCTGTTAACCAATAATATACCATGCCACATAAAATATTAAAATGGTATATGCAAGCAATCCGCAGAGACCGCCCGCCCGCGCTCACCCGAACCACGCCACATTATCCCCGGACCCGGCTCCGCCTCCTCAAGAGACTCGAGTTCCAGCACCCGAACGCTCTTGACCGGACCCCATCAAACACATCCACCTTCAACGCGCTGCCCGAGTTGAGTGATTGATAGAAACAGCCGGGGGTCCAACCCAGTATGCAGCATCACTTAAACCCCCACCGGATTTCGGCTGCTCTTACGTATAGAACAGCCGGGGTCCGTCCCAGTATGCAGCATCACCAGGGTTCCTCCGGACTTCGGCTGCTCCGGACTTCGGCTGTTCGGACTTCGGCTGTTCCTTACGAAAAAGGTGTTAGCGGGCGTGAGGGTGAGCTACAAAGAGGGATAAAAGAACGGCAGGGTGTGGAGGCGAAAACCTCCATGCTTCATCAGATCACAGAAATACGGCTAACATCACTTTGCAGAGCCTTGGCTAACTCTTCACAGGACAGCAGCTGCGTTCCCTCTGTTATGACCTTCTCAACCCGAGATTCCTGCAACACATTGAGTCTCAACAGCTCAATCAACTCATTGGGAAAAAAGGATGCATTTAATACCGGGCGAGACACCCCATCACCTTCATCCCTCAAATAGAGCCTGTACACGAAGTCATGTTGAGGAGCCTGACCTTCCGGCATTATCATCGGATCTTTCGTGTGCAATGGAACCTGCTCGATATCAACGACCACTGTGAGCTTCTCATCCAGCGTTGTCGTCTGTATAGAGAGACGCTGGAGATAGCTGTTATCGTCAAACATCACATCCACAACAGGTTGCGTCATAGTAGCAGATGAATGAAGAAACCGTGACTCGTGTAAACGCTCGTCATTGAACAATCACAACCCCAATCACCCGCCAACCGATGGCTTATTAGCCTCCATTATGGCGGGAACATAGGCCTTGGGATCGACAATCGGCAAAGGAACACGCTCAAGAAATGAACCGGCCCCCTTGACGAGCAAAGCCCCCCTGGTCGTCGAAATTGCCAGGGAAATCACCGTGGCATAGAAATCGGGAGGAACGTCCACAACGGCTCCCGTATGGCTATCGACCTCAAGCCCTTCGGTACTGAATAAGGATTCAGCAACCATGGTGGCACACCTGACCTGATCCAATGAGCGCTGCACGACAATGCCGACCTTGACGATGAGAGCGGAAGACTCATGGCTGACACCGACAGAGGTTTCAAAATCAAATGATTCGTTCTCACCCAAAGGCTCTTCTGGAGCCTTGAACGAAAATGCGGTAATCCTGAACCCCGAAAACTGAAACCCTATGTTCTTCTTCTGTTCCATCAAGGCTTATCCGGCTATGGAGTAATCATGATACAAGACTGCACGGGCGCCTCCGCCGGCACGGGCAGACTTCGTTGTATAACCCTCAAGTGACGAAGTTGCAGGAAATTGAAACTGAGACACAACAACCTTGTAGATAACAGCCTTCCCTTCGTAAGGGATCGAAAAGATATCCCGGCCGAGAGCGACCTCGAACTCCACCATGGTCTTGAGGGTCGGATTAGCAGAACCCGACAGGACCCGGCTGACATAGGATTCTTTCTTCCCGAGCTTTTCAGCCAACTGACGCTGACTCATCCCGCCCCTCTCCATAAGGTCGTGCAGGCGGACGGCAAACTCACCCTGCCGTCTGACATACTTTTTCGTCAGTGGTGACACCCCCTCGAGGGCTTTTTTCAAACATGATGGTTTCATAATCAATCCTCCCCTGAAAAGACAAGATCCCCGCCAATAAGCCCGGTATCGGGATCAATATGGATTTCACCGGTTTTCTGTCGCGCCGCCACCCTGGCATCGACTTCCTGCAAGAAGGCAACGGCCTCACGCAATACCGGATTCTCTTGATAGGTTCTTGTTGTCTTTACCCCCCCATACCCGACAATAAGAAGAACACCTGACCAGCGAAGGCAATACAGCCTGAGCTTTCCGTTCCCGTAATGCAACGCCTCAACCGAATCCCGTATCGAGCCCTCCTTTTTGAAGAACTGCTTCCTGAAACCGAGGCGCTCAACCATATCATCCAAACGCGTCACGAGAGCACGATACTCAGAAGCAGCCCGTACCTCCTCACTTTCCAGAAACCGATCAAACTCCGTCTTCTCCTGCCCGGACACCTGTACTGCGTACAACGAACCGCGCAGGCCATTCTCAACCGGCGTGATCTGGAACCCGGGATTCACTTATAAGTTAAGCTTTAATTCAAATAAACCACAACAAATCGGAGCCTGCCTGCAAGAATGACGATTTCGGAAGACATTGAACCGCCGCCACCTCCCCCACTAAACTGCCTTATCATCTCAAGATTACCCTATTTTCCTCTATCAAAAAAAAAGAAACAAGCACCGGCATCACACAGGCGCCCATCATGCCCCCCCCTCAATTGCAGGGCTCAATTCAGACTCCACACTGCACGGCGGAACATACCGCCTTCCCATCAAGCCAACCCTTATATACCAGAACGTCAACCGCCTTTCCGATCTGCCGCTCCCGGAACTGCTCCTTCCCCTTCCCCCAGGCATACACGCCCTTGACGACATCATCCAGAGAGGCAACATCCTGCTGGCTGGCCACCCAGTGCACCCTCGACAGGAGCTCAAGACCGAAGGAAGACTCAAAACCCTCCACCAGGTGCCCGACCCTGTCCAAACGCTCCCGCGTAGCCGCTTCCCCCTCAAGAAAACGCCGGGCATCATCCAATGCTCCGCTCATCAACGAAAGTGGCTTATCAGGCTGATCACCCCCATCATCATACCCCGAAATCCTATGCCCTTCGAGCACCTTGAGCACATGACGAAGGTTCTCTGCATAGGGGCCGTAATGCCCTTTGGTGAATGACAGCCGTAGCGGTTCCCCGCTCACCTGCATGAAGTACATCAGTTTATGCACCTCGAGAAGCGAGATAAACGGATCCAGCAAACCATCCCTATAGCGCGCCATCAAACAAAGCAGAGCTGCTCGCCCGGCGGTCATCTTCGGAACATCCCGGGTATCGTTGTTGCAACGAACGGCATTCGGATCTTCGGCAGGCTCAAACACGAACACACGAATCCCCTCGACGTCATGAAACGCCTCCTCGATCAATTCAAGCGCCCTGAAGGCGGCGCGAGAGTTCAGAGACGCCGCTCCTGCGGCGCGCGAATTGCGACAGAGGCCTCGCATCGCTTTAAACTGCGGTGCGGGGCTTTTTTTATCCGGGCCACGAAACGTCGAGGACGAAGACCTCTGTGCGCTCTTCCGACCTCCCGGCAGTGAAGGCTTCGAGCCGCTCCTGCAGTTCTCTGGGCGAGCGGGGCTTTTTGCCTCCGTCCCGCGGCGGGGGCTGCTCCCGTCCGCCGGTCCAGAGTACGAGATAGATGGCCCGTCCGCCGGTCATGGCCGGGGCGGTATAGCGGGGGAGCTGGCTTGTGGGGGCAGTCCAGAGCTCCCGGTGCCAGTCGCCCTTGATCTCGACGGGGATGGCGATCCTGTTTTTGAAGGAGATGCGGATGGCGGCCCGTTTGTCGCCTGCGTGGTCGACCTCCGGTTCGCTCGCTATGCCCCGCGGCTGCAGGCGCTGTCGCAGTATTCCGAGGAGGGCGTCGCGGCAGCTCTGTTCGCTCTTGTGGCGGTTGTTGTTCGCCGCTTCCGTCCAGAACTGCCGGTAGATGTCGCTGTTGCTTTGGCGGATGTCGGCGGCGACATGACCGAGCTGGTCGAGCACGATTGCCAGAAGGTCTTCGGGGTCGGCGGGCGCGCCGTTCTCGAGGACGGCGGCCACATCGGCGAGGGGCGGGATGGTGCGGACGCTTTCGCGTATGGCGGCGGTAGCCTTGTGCCTGCTCATCTGCAGGTGCGTTCGGAATTTCTGCAGCGCGGCGAGGGCGAGCAGGCGATCGATTTCGTGGAGGCTCTCCTCTGTTCCCCTGGCGGCAAGTTCGCTGATGAGGCTTTTGACCTGGTCGCCAAGCTCCATCGACTCTGTTATGGTACCACCGCCAAGCGGCCACTCCGGAGAAGCGAACGGGGCCTGCAGCTCGATGAGCTTCGAGAGTGTTTCGGGGCTGAGTTGAAGGTCGACCTGCAGTTCGCTGAAGCCCCGGCTGGTGAAGCTTGCTATGTGCCGCACGCGCTGCCAGGTTTCTCCGGCAAAATCCCACAGCGGTAGTTCGTAGCGTTGGGGCTCAAGCAGCATGCCGGCAAGCAGGTAGTAGATTTTTTGGCCGGGTTCGAGGGATTTGAGGGCGAGCTTGCGGGCTATGATGGCCGGCAGATCGGTCGGGGCGTATTTCAGGGCCGATTTCAGAAACGTGCCGAGATGGGCGAGGTGCGGGGCCCTGCAGCGGGTCGGGAAGTTCTCGAGCAGGGTCGGGGCAGCGATGGCGGCTACTTTTTTCCAAAGAGGATCATTGCCGAGTTCATGGATGCCGTCGATATGCATCTTGCGGGCCTTGAGCTGTGCGCCGACGAGCCGGGTGAGGATCCCGGCGACAAGCCGGGGTTTCGAGGCTGCAAGGTGGGCGAACCAGCCGGGGGTTTCTCCGGCACCGTTGACAAGGCGGAAGCAGATCATGCTTTCGAGAGTCTCGTCCGGGAGGAGATCGACGGCCTTCGGCTCTTCATCCCAGAGCAACTGCATGCCGAGCAGGCAGGCTTCGCCAATGCTGAAGGTCTCCTGCCGGGCCGAGTGCTTGATGATCTCGGCGGGCGTCGGCAGGTCGTTTCTTGTGATACAGGATTTCATGCCGCTTTCGGCAGCCCGGACTACCTCCTCGTCGTTGGTGCAATAGCTCCTGAACCGTTCCTCCGGTGAACTGCCGGCAATGTCGCTGAAGCGTCCGTTCCAGATCGATGCCAGTGTGGCCAAAAGCCCCATCGGCGCCGTACCGTTTGCTATCTCGTCGAGCTTTGCGGCAAGCTGTGAAGAGCGTTCCCGCTTGATCTTTTCCGGGTCGCGCAGCTCTCTTTCGGGTGATGATGCCGCAAGGATCCGGGCGCCGGGAATCGGGCAGCTGAGGAAGGCTCTCAGCCACTCCTGTTTCACCGGGTCCGTGCCTCGCCATTCGAAGAGCATCTCAAGCGTGAGTCCTTCCTGTCCCTTCCGGAAGAGTGAGCGGACGGCTGACTGAAGGTGTTCTCGTGCGAGGATGTCGTTTTGTTCCCGGCTGATCTGCAGGAAGTGCCAGAGCCCGAGGGTTCGGGGTTCGGCTGCTGCGCGAAGGATCTGCCCGCAGGCGTGGAGGGCATAGGCCGGCGAGGGTTCTTTCCTGCTTCGCTCAAAGCAGAGCTGCAGGAGCGCGAAGTACCGCTGCGGGCGCTTCTCGAGCCATCCGGCAACGCTCTGGTGGAACTCCGGGTTGTGGGGCCGCTGGCCGAACTCGTCGGTTCCGAGGCGGAGCCAGCTGAAAAGGATGTCGTCGGAAACATCGTCTCCATGGGTTTCGAGGGCACGGGTGACGAGCGTTGCCTGCATGTCATGGGTTTCCCATTCCGTTTTGTCGAGGGCTTGCAGCCGGGGGTTCCGGCTGAGCTCGTCGAGCACCCGGGGGAGATCCCCCTCCGGTACCTTCCTCGGGAACTCGTAGCGCCAGAAGAAGCGGTACATCCCGCTGATCCGCTCGTCGCTCCGGTGGAAGTGCCGCAACGCTTCGAGGGTGCCCAGCTTCTCCGGGAAGAGACGGTGGAGCAGTATTCCCGCAAGTTCGTTGAAAGGGTCGGTGATGGTTCCTTCCGTGAAATCGGTGAGGATTTCAATGGCATCTTCAGTCGCTGCGCCGCAGTCCATCCAGGCCTCAAGTGCAAGTTTGCGTACCCGTTCCCATCGGGAGCCATCGGCGGCAAGGCTTTTGAGCGCATCGCCGAGTCCGCTGCGGGCTATTGAGGTGCGGAGCGCTTTGAGGAGGAATATGGTATAGGTCTGTGTGGCGTCATCCCGCCCGGGATCCTCCAGGCCGTCCAGGTAAGTGTCGCGCAGGTCGGGATCAAACAGGGACCAGAGTGTTTCGATGTTTCCCGGTTCCCGGAGAATGGTCGGGTTGTCCCGGAATGCCGCATGGATTTCCTGCAGGAGCAGTTTTTTGTCATCCGTTCCCATAGCCCGGGGGTCGCCGTAGAGCGCAACAGAGAGTGGATCGCTCCGGATCATGGAGGTCCGGGCTGTATGCGTTTCAGTCGCCAGCCATCCATACAGGCCCCTGAGGCCGTCGACGGCCTTGCCGTCCCGGCCGCACATAAGGTTGAACACCCGCTTCAGCGGCAGCCCGTGTCTGTCTATCTCTTTTCCGATCCAGCGGGCGCCAAGGTATTCGGCAACGCTGCGGTGCGTCGGTTCGAGGCGCTCCTCCCGGCCTGCGGCGGGTACGAACAGCCTGCTTCCCAGTGCGGCTTCGGCTGACGGCATGTCTTTTGGCTGGAGTTTCCCGATGGTCGGAAAATGCTCGTTTTCGACTGACGGGTCAAGAGCGACGCCCTGCTTGCCGGCGAAGAGGAGCGTGGCCAGGATCTGGCCGGCGGCCCGAAGCAGTTGTTCTGTTTCATGCCGGTGCTGCCGGTGCCGGTCGCGATGGCTTTTGTTTCCTTCCTGGGCAAGCTTCCCGCAGGCGAACTCGTAGGTCTCTTTCCGGTTCGCCGGCCAGGATTTTCCATCCAGGGCCTCGGCGATGAGCTGCAGGGTCTGCGGGTTCCGGAGCAGGGCTTCGATGCCGTAGGTTTTGGCTTTTTCGATGAGTGCCTTGCCGTCGCTTCTGTTGAAGTTGTCGCCGAGGATCTGAAGGATGTTCTCTTCATTCAACGGCTCAAGCACGTAGAGGGGGAGCCGGGCGTCGGGAGATGCGCTGATGATCGCTTCTTTGTCTGATTGTCCGTACCAGTCTGTTGCCCGGCATGAGATCCTGAAATTCGGAGAGCCGAGTTGCCGGAGTTTCCGGTGAATCTGGTAGAGTATGGCCTGTTGATTGGTGCCGGTACTGCGGTTTTCATCCAGCCCGTCAAGGAAGAGCGTTCGGTTTTTCCACCCGCTCTCGGGGTCGGCGGAGATGAACCGGGCGATCGGAATGAGGATGCCCTCAGTTGCATCCGCTTCCATTCTGAACGCACTGCTTTTGCCTGCGCCGGGCTCTCCGAGGAGTACCCATGCAGGGATGGATCGCAATGCGTCAAGGTTGACCGGCTCCGCGTTTGGCTGCCCTTCAGGATCCGGAGCAATCGGTATTGCCGTGCGTTGGACAAGCATGGCTCAGTTCAGCAGGGTTTCGACGGGCTGCAGCAGGAAGTCCGCAAGAGCGATGCCTCCGTTTCCGATGACGACCGGCCTGGCGTTCCGGAAGGTTTCTGCGAATGCCTGCAGGCCTTTGGGGGTCCTGTAGTTTTCACCGCTTTTGACCTCTATGGCCAGGAGCGTGTCGGCGTGGCTCACGACGAAGTCGACTTCATGGGGCCCGTTGCGCCAGTAGAAGAGGCTGGTACCTTCGGGTTTGTTGTTGATGAGGTGGCTGCCGACGGCGCTTTCGACCAGCCGTCCCCAGTAGGAGCGGTCTTTCCTTGCCTGTTCGAAGGTATAGGTCGCCTGGGCTGAAATGAGCGCCGTGTTGTGGACGTTGAGTTTCGGCGCGGAGGCGCGTTTGCGGTGCTCCTGGCCCGCGTATTTCTGCAGGCCGGTCAACAGGCCGGCTTCCGAGAGCAGGTGCAGGTAGTGCGACAGGGTGACGGTATTGCCGGCGTCCTGGAGTTCTCCCTGCAGTTTCGTCAGGGAGATGATCTGGGCGGAGTATGCTCCGCATCCGAGCTCAAAGAGGTTTTTCAGGAGCGCCGGCTTGTCGACCCGCCGCATTTGGAGGATGTCGTTGTTGATGGTCGGCATGATCAGCGAGTCGTGGATATACTGCCGCCAGCGTGCTTCATTCGAGAGCAGTCTCGTCGATCCGGGATAGCCGCCGAAATAAATGTATTCATCAAGGGATAGATCGAAGGCTTCCTGCATTTCAGCGTACTGCCAGTGCGACAGGCGGATGGTTTCGTACCTGCCCGCAAGACTTTCGGAAAGCCCTTTCAGCATGAGCCAGGGCGAGGAACCGAGCAGGACGACATGCATCGGGAGGCCGTTTGCGCGGTCTTCATCCCAGAGGCCCTTGACGATCTCGGACCAGCGGGGGATTTTCTGGATTTCATCGATGGCAAGGACGTGGTGGCGTCCCGGTGGCAAGTCCAGGGTTGCGCTTCTGGCCTTTGACCATTGTTCCACGAGCCATTTGCCTGTCGGCCTGGCTCCGGGTTCCTGGCCGGTTGCCGGGCTGCTTCCCCTGAGCGGGTCGGCAGGGCGGGTCAGCGGCTGGTCGGTCGCGATGAAGGTAGAGTGGTGCCCCTCGAGGGCTTTTCTCACAAGGGTGGTCTTGCCGACCTGGCGCGGTCCGGCAACGACGATCATGAACGCCGGGGGCTCCTCGAGCCGGGCTCGGAGCGTTGCCAGATGCGGGCGCTGGTATGGTGTGCTTGCCATTGTATGATTATGAGTTAATTTACTCACTATTATACAATAAATGTTTTCCTGTCGCAAGCACCCGGCCGGTAGCACCTCCAAACGAAACCATGATCGCGTTCATCAAGGAAAGCATCGAGAATCAGGTCGCCATCTTAAGATGAGCCTCGGAGACCTCTTTCCCAAGAGTTTTCGGGAAGAGCATGCGACTCGCAACCTCAACACAGGCACCCTCCTCCTTCAATCAAACGCAGCCATCAACCCCCGGTCTCCACACGGTGGCGAAACCTGACCAAACCCCCGCCAGGCAAGGGCTTCGATTTTCACCGAACCGGCACGTCAGCCCCTCCACGAACAGCGGGGAAACCCTCCGCCGCACTCCTCTCTTCCACTCCATGTGCTGCGCGATGGTCTATGCGCGCCTCTTTGCCGAACCTGCAGATGAGTTTCCTGTGCTACCCACAGCTTCCCCCCTCTATGAAAAACCGGCGACGTCCAACGTAACCCACGCCACCCCAGGCTGCTTCTCCACCACTATTTCCGAGCCCTCCCGGTAGGGCGGCGGCTTGGTGTCACCTTCCACCCGTTGCGCCAGCACCCACTCTGCAGGATCGTCGGTAAGATCATCGAACAGGTCCTGCGGGTGCACGAGGGAAACGACGTTTCGGGCGACGTCCCCGTGGAAGTCGGCGAGCGCGAGCCGGGCAAAGAGGGAGTTCATGGCTCTGCCCGGCTCAAAGGCCCCGTGCGCGGTCCAGATACCCGCGCACCATCAGGAGGCCCGCAAACCCCCACTCCTTAATGACATCAACCGGAGTCAAATTGTCGAACGCCTTATTGCGGGTGGTCATCCAGCGGTATGCCAACTCCCTGTTCTGCGGAAAAAGAAGCCGCAGGTTCTTGTGGATACCCAACAGGTGGCCCACGCGCTCGTACTGGTCACGGCCGGTGCCGATCGGCTTGCCGCTGCGGTAGTTTGACAGCGCGGCCCTGTTGCTGGCGGCGATGCCCAGCAGCGCCGCCTGATCCTCGGTACTCAGCTTCCAATGCCCGAGCAGGACCATGACCATTTTGGCCAGGGCGCCACGGTCTTCCGACGCCATCACTTCACGCTCTGCTACGGCTCCCATGGTTCATCTCCTTGTTCTGGGTTGGGGTTCTCTTAGACTTGAGTATAGCGAGCCGTTTTCAAACAAACAGATATTGTTTTTACCGCAACAGATACCCCGCTCCACTCAACGGTCATATTGACGCGTTGCCAAAATCAGCAAGTTCAATACCCGCATACTTCCGATAGCAGCAATCTACGGCGGCAATACCTCAGGCAAGACCAACTTCTTCAAGGCACTGAACTTCGCCAGAACGCTCATCGTCAAAGGGAC